>NZ_JBKKHQ010000022.1:0-53517 GCF_046614695.1 Pokkaliibacter sp. CJK22405 | reverse complement strand
AGCGTTCAGTTTGAGATTGCGTTAGCAAAAGACAGCAAGGGCAGACTCCTCGGAACGAGGCTACTAAGACCCATGACGTAAAGACATTACTTTCCCCCAGGCGGGGGTGTATTTCGGTAGGACTCATCCCCTAGAAGGGGAGATACATCGTAATAAACAGATCGTAAAGTGGATAACTCAGAGGCCCAGGCAACGTTTCAGCTGCTGACGACCACGGGACAGACGAGAGCGGATAGTGCCGATAGGTACACCAACCTGATCTGCCGTGTCCTGATAGCTGTATTCAGCATCAACGACCATGTTGAAGATACGCTGCATGTCTTCAGGCAATGCATCAATGGCTTCGATAGTACGATCCAGAGAGCGCTCATACTCCACCAGCTCAGAAGGGTTATCTTCCAGCTCGCTTTGCAGACATGCCATTAGCTCTTCAGTGATCTCATCCGTCTGCGGATGTGAGTAATGCTGTTTAAAGTGGTTACGAACCAGGTTAACTGCAATGCCAAATAACCAGGTCTCAGGTTTGGATGCGCCCGCAAAGCGGTCTTGGCAACGAACAGCCTCCAGGAAGGTTGCCTGCACAATGTCTTCAACATCTTCGCTGCGCCACACTTTTTTGGCAATAAAGTGAGTCAGTCGTTTCTGCTGACTGCGGAACAGCAAATCCAGGTCTAAGGCAGCTTTCTCAGGGAAAGCCTCTCGGGAATCAGCGAACTGCACGAGTGTATCCTCATGTTAACTTTTAGTTTTCTGAGCAATGCTCGATTCGTGATCCACTCCCCGTTCATCCGTTAGCCAGTCCCGACATTTCTGGATTTAAGGGTGGGATAGTGATGTCCCTATCTCCGTGGTGCGCCCTTAAACATATAAAAAATGCAGAAAGAAAGAGCAACACTCTCCCTCACATTCATAAATTTGTAAGGAAATCGTCAATTATTGACCCCCATCAATGAATAAAAAAACTTATATAAATCATAGAATTGAGGTCAAAGATGGGACGTATAAAAAGGTAAAAAACCGAAACAGGATAAAATAAACACCTGTCACAAAAGACATGAATTGGAATTTTTTACTGTAGGAATTGCAGAATGAAAATAAAAAAAGAATTACATACAGGTAGGAATTTGATTACAGAACTTTTTCTTAAATGATTACAAGAAACCTGACAAACATCGCAAAATATCTAATTTATATATGTCAACCGCAAAAAATAATCAGTTTTACTGAAACGACTTTTTACTCTGAGTAATGAATCGCGCAAATAGATATTTTAATAAGCGCATTTATATACTTTTTTGTCATTCCGGTCAGAGGAAAATCTCACTAAAGACGACAACAACAGTTGCATTAATAAAACTATCACAAGACCTATTTGCAACAATCGATTTTAAAACCCTTTCGTTCGTCTATCCCAGCATTCAGACTAAACCGTAAGCGTGCTAAAAAGCAAAATTTGAAGAGTTTTCAGCCAATTAGCTGAAGGTTATTATCACTCTATCGTTCATGTACATTTACGCTAGAGCGACATGACTGAGTCAGTTATCGGACTGCAGAGAGTTTTCTTGAACAAAGCGGGGCATTCGGGTCACCAAGATCGCGCCAGTAGACTGCGATTCGGCGTCAGAGAATGGGGTAAGGCAGGAGTTAAATAACGGCACCAACAAAAACATCCGTTTTTCCTTGTCACTAAAATGTGAGTTTTATCACCTTGCAGAACCTTAGTGAAAAAAACCCGAGACAGGTTTCATCCCTTCGTGCAAAAATTCTGTAATTATTGCAGTTGAAATCCAATCTCATTTACAACCTTTACATTTTCCACTGCTTTTATAAGCAGCAAACCTGCGATGAGCCACACACGACGAAACACGTCTTTGCCCGGGGAGGACTCTAGATGCCACAGCGAACACTTCCCGACTTGCCCTGGATAAGCCGATCTGAATTCAGTGCCAGTGATGAGGCTCCTAGCGAAGTAGCCTTAACCCCAGACGAGTTACGTGAGCTTTCCCGCCGCATGCAAATGATCAGAGAGGATGAACGCAAGGTGATCGCGCGCGAACTCCACGATGAGCTGGGGCAGCAATTAACCGCTTTACGGCTGGGGCTGATGCATCTGCAGCTGGATGCCACAAGCCAGCAGCCCGAGTTGAAACCGGCTTTTGAGCACCTGACGCGTCAATTGGGTGCCACAATTGCCATGAGCCGTGACATGGTGACCAAATTACGCCCTGCGGCTCTCGACATGGGGCTGGAAACTGCATTGGAATGGCTGGTGGAGCAATTCCAGCGGACGACCCGTATCAGTTGTCGACTCATTCAGCACTGCCACCAGCTGGAGCTGGATGATTACACCGCTATCGCCTTGTTCCGCATTGCTCAGGAGGCGCTGAACAACATTGCCAAGCACGCGCATGCCACGGATGTGCGCATTGTGCTGCACAGAACCGAAGATCCCATGTTGCTAATGTGCATCCGGGATAACGGCATCGGCTTTGAAGTTCAGCAAAAAACCCAGAGTTCGTATGGGCTGATCGGTATTAGAGAACGAGTGAGCACCCTTAATGGGCAGCTCTATCTGTTTAGTGCCAGGGGTCAAGGAACGCACCTGGAAGTTCAGCTGCCATTGGAGAATTCATAATCCGCGGCAGCAGGTAATAAGAAGGAATTCCGTCATGATCCGCCTTGTAATCGCTGATGACCACTCTATTGTCCGCGAAGGCCTTCAACACCTTCTCTCGCACTACGAGGAGTTTCGTCTTGTCGCCGAGGCGGAAAATGGTCAGGCATTGTTGAGCCTGTTGGATACTGAGCAGCCGGATATTGTCCTGCTGGACATGATGATGCCGGGCCTTAGCGGTCTTGCGCTGATCGAAACACTGCATACCCGTTTTCCCGACCTGCCAGTACTTATTCTTAGCATGCACAATGAGCCTCAAATCGCCCGCCGTGCGATTCGGGCTGGCGCCCGCGGCTACCTCAGTAAGGATTGCGATGCCCTGACCCTTACTTCGGCGATTCGTCGCCTGGCTCGTGGAGGGCGTTACATCCAGTCGGATATTGCTGAGAGCCTGGCCTTTCATGATGTGGAGCAGGAGGAACAACCGCGGCATGAAACGCTTTCGCGCCGGGAGTTTCATGTTCTGTGCCTGCTGGCTCGCGGCATCAGCATCAATGCCATTGCCGAACAGCTGGGTATCAGCAATAAAACCGTCAGCACCCACAAGTTTCGAATGATGCAGAAGATGGACTTTAACAGTCAGGCGGATGTGGTGCGCTATGCGCTGCAATATAAGCTGATCACCTGACTCAATCTGACAAGGAGCGTCTTAATCGCTGCTGGATGACTGGGGTGTGATCCCTGTAGGAATTGGCACTATGTGCAATATTATTCCTCCAAATCAATGGGAACCACGGGACACTCACCACCACACAAACAGCATCCACAGGTCTACTTGTTGATTGCAGGACTATTTCATGGAATTCAGCTCATTACAGCGCAGTATGCAGGCTGCACAAACCAACAGTGCAGCTTTGCAGCAACAACAAGCAGATTTAAAGACGCCTTCCCAGACGCTTAACCCACTGGCGTCGCAGCATGTAGATACACACCTGTCGGATAACCTGGAAGAGATTTCCATGTCCTTCAGCGAGAAGGAAGAGTCCAAGGGCATCGGCGACCGCGAGATTACTGACCGCCCCAATCAGCGCATGCGTGTGCAGAAGATCATGTCTCTTTACCACTTGATGGAAGAGAACAGTAACGGTGGCCTGACAGACATCAGCTCACAGCTGCGTCGCATCGCCCAGAACCCCAATTTCAACCTCGATGATGTCCTGTCCAAGTCCAAGTCAGACCCTGCACTGGCTAACCTGGCACTGCAGCATGCGATCGGGGAAGCCAATAAAGAAGGCAAGACCGACGAGGCCGCCAAGCTCAACGGTGCGCTAGATGACCTGATGCAGCATGAAGAGCATGGTGCCAAGGCCCGTGCAGGCATCAATACCGCCGCTGCCATTGCCGCTTTCAGCAAGGACCCAAAAAATCGTGCCCAAATGCGTGATGTCTATTACGCAGGTATCGCCGGCAAAGGCTCACAGGGCTCACTCATTGCCATGTTCGATGCCTTACTGAGCCGCTTTGATGAGAAGCACTTCAACCAGGGCATTCATGTGCTGATCAACGCCATGAACGATGACCTGAATTCATCTAACCCGTCCAAGCCCAAGAATGTGATCAGCATGCTGCTGAAAGACATGACTGCCAGTCAGGACCTTAACTCGGTACTGAATCAGGCAGGTGATCTGCTAAGGCGCATGAAGCGCAAAGGCGCCGACACCAGCATGACAGCAGCACGACTGACCCGCCGCCTGCTCGACTTTACCCAGTCACGTATTCTGCCAAGGGATGTAAAACAGTTGACCAATGACTGTGCGGGCGGCGAATTACCTATGCAGATGACGTTTATGAATGCGCTAAAACAGTTATTGAAAGATAAATTACCGGTATCTATCTGGGGCGACGATATGCGTGCGCCTGTCATGGAAGTGGTAGACCGTGTCATGGCAGATATGTCACGGCAAGAGCAGAATACCTAATTCTAGGGAAGGCACCACCCAGCAGCATACAGGTACCGAGCGCAGTTTATGAATCAGGCATTTCTCATACTTAATCGTATTGCGATAAGCGCAATGAAGCGCTCGGAGGTGGTTGGCGCGGCTTTCGTCATCGCCATCGTCTTCATGATGATCATCCCCCTGCCAACGGGTCTGGTGGATGTTTTGATCGCGGTAAACATCTCTATTTCCTCCCTGCTGATCGCTCTGGCCATGTACCTGCCTGGCCCTCTGGCATTCTCCTCCTTCCCGGCAGTACTGCTGCTGACAACGATGTTCCGGCTGGCATTGTCGATTTCGACCACCCGACTCATTCTGCTGGAGCAAGACG
Organism: Pokkaliibacter sp. CJK22405; assembly: GCF_046614695.1. Taxonomy (NCBI): domain Bacteria; kingdom Pseudomonadati; phylum Pseudomonadota; class Gammaproteobacteria; order Oceanospirillales; family Balneatrichaceae; genus Pokkaliibacter; species Pokkaliibacter sp. CJK22405. The sequence goes on along the minus strand of NZ_JBKKHQ010000022.1, from coordinate 48,575 downwards.
CAGGTCACATCGTTCAGGCCTTCGGCGAGTTCGTAGTCGGCGGTAACCTGGCCGTAGGTCTGGTTATCTTCCTGATTCTGACCGTCGTTAACTTCCTGGTTATCACCAAAGGTTCGGAGCGTGTGGCCGAGGTTGCTGCGCGATTCACCCTGGATGCGATGCCCGGTAAGCAGATGTCGATCGACTCTGACTTGCGCGCAGGCCTTATTGATGCTGACCAGGCACGTACCAAGCGTAACGAGCTGGCAAAAGAGAGCCAGCTGTTCGGTGCGATGGACGGTGCGATGAAATTCGTAAAAGGGGATGCGATTGCCGGTCTGGTTATCGTCTCGATCAACCTGATTGGTGGTTTCTCTGTCGGTACGCTGCAACACGACATGACCGCCAGCGAATCGATGCATCTCTACTCTGTGCTGACTATCGGTGATGGTCTGATCGCTCAGATTCCTGCCCTGTTGATCTCCCTGACCGCCGGTATGATTATCACCCGCGTCAGCTCTGATAACTCGCAGATGGATGCCAACATCGGCCGCGAAATGGCCGAGCAGATTACCAGCCAGCCAAAAGCCTGGATTATCTCCTCTGTCGGCATGCTCGGGTTCGCCATGCTTCCCGGGATGCCAACAGCGGTATTCCTGACCATCGCTTTCATTACCTTGTTCAGCGGGCTATTTCAGGTATTCAAGGCCAAGAAGATCCTGATGCTGCAAGCCCAGCAGCAGTCCGGTCAGGTCGCGGTTGCCCCTGAGAATAACGGTTTTGAGGATATCCGCCGTTTTAATCCGGCACGCGCTTATCTGCTGCAATTCTCTGGCGCTCGCAATCATCCTAATGACTCTCTGACTGTCAGCCTGATCGTCGAGGCACGTAAAACCCGTAACCGTATCGTCAACCTGTACGGCATCACCCTGCCCTCCTTCGATATCGATTACAGTGACCAGCTACCCGAAGATGAATTCTGCTTCTGCGTCTACGAAGTGCCACGCTTGCGTGCTACCTATGCGACGGGCAAGGTGGCTATTGAGCGCAGACTGCTGACTGAAGAACAGATAGCGGAAGGCACCCCTGGCACCCTCGAGCGCGAGGAAGATCGCTGGGTATGGTTTGATGAGGGCCATCCGCTGGCACAAACCGCCGAGATGAACCCTATTCCGGCGCTACGGATGCTGGTCGAACGTCTTGAGCGCTTGTTCTTTGCCACAGGCCCGCAGTTTATCGGCCTGCAGGAAGCCCGCGCGATCCTGAGCTGGGTTGAGGCTGATCAGCCTGAACTCGCCAAAGAACTGCAACGTGTGATTCCCACATCGCGCTTTGCCTCTGTACTACAGCGTTTGGCACAGGAAGCAGTATCGCTTCGTGCTATTCGCCCCATTTCTGAAGCCCTGATCGAACATGGTCAGCACGAGCGTGATGCGGGCGCTCTTGCCGACTATATACGTATTGCGCTCAAGGCCCAGATTTGTCATCAGTATGCCAACGAGGACGGCATGCACGTTTGGCTGTTGACGCCGGAAACCGAAGAACTACTTCGCGACTCCATGCGACAGACCCAGACAGAAGCGTTTTTTGCCCTGACGCAGGAGGCTAGTCAGGCATTGGTTCAGCAGTTGCGGGAAGCCTTCCCGATAATGGCCTCTCCAAGACCGGTATTACTGGTGGCACAGGATTTGCGTCGCGTCATGCGCAATCTTTTACAGGACGAGTTTAACCATGTCCCGGTGCTGTCATTCTCCGAGCTGCTGAGCACATCACAGGTGAACGTGCTTGGTCGAATTTCACTGGAATACTGATGCCGAAACGGCGCTGATAATGGAAGTAGTCTTATGAGCACGCTTACACAGCAGTTACCCACCAGCCGCACCTTACCTGTTTTCCCGGTGGGTATTCTGGCCTTATTGTTTGGGCTTCTGGCCTGGTTTAGTTATCAGCAGCACAAAGCCACCACTGGTGAAGAGTTCAACGATCAGCTGTTGCCCCTGGGTATTCATCTGATGCAGGCCGAGTTAAAAGGCCGTTCGATGATGCCCGGCGACCTCACCTCACTTCCTAAAGCGACTCAGGACAAACTGGTCGATCTGGTTCAGTCTTTCCGTCAGGCGCGCCATATTGCGCTTCTGGTGGCAGATGCGAATGGCCGCGTGCTTCTTGATAGTGCAGGCCTGACTGGCGAGAGCAGTGTTCGCCTGCCCTATCCCAAACTGCTGGAAGAAATTTCCAGCGGCATGGTGAAAGGCGATGTGGCCCGTTATTACAGCTACTCCAGTGACGGCATGAGCAATTACGCTGTACTGCAGGCGCTGCCTGACAGCGGCCTGATTCTTGTCGCTCACGGTTCAACCGACAGCCCACTCAGTGAGATTGGCGCGCCTTATTATCTGATTGTGCTGGGCGGTCTGGTGGCCATGGGCTTTGTCTGGTACACCGGCATCAGCAGCCAGAAGCGTCTGCAACGCCAGCACATGGCGCAGATCGTCACCGATCCTCTGACCAACCTGCCTAACCGTCGCGGCTTTGACCTGCTGGCCCATCAGGGTGTCAGCGAGGCGGTGCGAACCAACCAGGCCTTATCGATCATATTGATTGGTATTGACCGCTTCTCGAACATTAACGACAACTACGGCCATGCATCAGGTGACACTGTTTTGAAACGTGTGTCTGCGACACTGCGCACTTCCCTCAGGGGATCTGATGTACTGTGCCGATGGGGTGGCGATGAGTTTATCGTCATGCTGAAAAATACGCCGGCGGATCGTGCCTGTCTGGTGGCAGAGAAACTTCGCAAGCTGGTCAGCGATCAGACCTTCAGCTTCTCTGGAGAGCAGGTGCACTTGAGTGTCAGTGCGGGTGTTAGCGGCTTGATTCCCAAGGAAAGTCTGCGTTCCATGCTGGCTCGCAGTAATCATGCGCTGCATCAGGCAAAAGACAAAGGCCGTAATCAGACCCATATGGCCTGATAGTCAGCCACAAAGAAAAAATCCAGACCTGTCAGGAAGATATAGTCCAAACCGGAGGGAACCGGTTCACTCACCTAGCCACCCAATGGTTAGACGAGGCGAATAGCCCAACCCGAGCAGAGGACAAGAGAATATGTACGAACTTCGCGTCCTGACCGGTCTTCACCGAGGCGCCGCGCTCCCACTGGTAGGTGGTGAGCAATGGAGCATCGGTGCTGCAGAAACCGCTGACCTGGTTCTTTTCGACCCAGGCATTCAGTTAAGTCACTGTCAGATTCTCCAGACCGAAAATGGCTGGTCGATTGAAGGTGATCAGGGTCAGGTGATTGACAGTGAAGGCCATCGTTTGGATTTACTGGAAAACCTGGCACCGAACATTCCTTTCGCACTTCATGGCGTATGGTTCGCCATCTGTGATGCTTCTGTGCCATGGCCAGAAGAAGACACCGATGAGCAGGCTGAAATTGAAGCAGCCAAACCCAAGAAGAAGCCTGTTCTGCCTTTCGTATTTGGCTTTCTGAGCGCGATCACGATCGTTGCTTCCACGACATGGGCGGCATTGTCTCCCCAGTCCCCTGAAGGCGATGGCAAAGTAGGCGTTGAGCAAGGCATTTCTGCCAAGCCAGTGCTGGGCGATGCTAACGAAGTGGCCAGCCAGTTGCGCAAGATGCTTTCAGAACGCGAGCTGGGTTCACTGGTGACCGTGAAGGTTCACCAAGGTGAGCTGGCACTGACCGGCGGCCTGAATGAAAGCGATCGTGAACTGGTGAGCCGTATGCTGGCACGTTTCCAGCTGCGCTTCTCGACCCCGGTCAACATCAAGAACGAAACAGGCTCACTCAAAGCACAGCTGCCGTTTACGATCACCCAGATCGTTGCAGGCAACATGGCACACGTTGTCACCAGCGATAACCGTCGCATCTTTATCGGCGACCAGATCGATGGCCTGCGCCTTGTGTCCGTCAACGAAAACAAAGTCGTCTTTAAAGGCAATCAGGATATTGAGGTTACTTGGTAATGCAGGAGGTGTTGGACCGGTTGACGCGCTGGCAGGATCAGGCACGACAACGGCTCGACGCCTTCTCTCCTGTTAAAGTTCAGGGACGGGTAATTCAAGTCAACGGGATTCTACTGGAGTGCAGCCTTCCTGCTGCCCGAATCGGCGACCTGTGCAGCATCAAAGGAAACCGCGGTGCTGACGTGCTGGCCGAGATTGTTGGTTTTAATGCCGACACAGCTCTGCTCTCGGCATTGGGTGCTCTTGATGGCATCGAGGCCGGCGCGCCTATTCAACCCTACTATCAGTCCCATTGCATAACGATTAATGATTCGCTGATGGGCTGCGTACTGGACGGTTTCGGCCGTAAGCTGCAAGGGCCTACCGAAGCCTTCACGCTATCTCCCAAAGATGCACACCCGGTCATAGCCGATGCACTGGCTCCGACCCAACGCCCTCGTATTTCATCCCCCATGCCCACCGGCGTGCGCGCCATCGATGGTCTTTTGACTATTGGTGAAGGGCAACGTATTGGGGTATTTGCTGGTGCAGGTTGCGGTAAGACCACCCTGTTGGCAGAACTGGCCCGAAACATGCCTTGTGACGCCATTGTCTTTGGCCTGATCGGGGAACGTGGTCGAGAACTGCGTGAATTCCTCGACCATGAACTGGATGATGAGCTGCGAGCCCGCTCAGTGCTGGTCTGTTCGACTTCCGATCGAACCAGTATGGAGCGTGCCCGTGCAGCATCAACAGCAACCGCTATTGCCGAGGGCTTTCGCGCTCAGGGAAAACGGGTGCTGTTACTGATCGACTCTCTTACCCGCTTTGCTCGTGCCCAGCGTGAAATCGGTCTAGCAGCCGGTGAACCGCCAGGCCGTGGTGGTTTCCCGCCTTCGGTCTACACCATGCTGCCACGCCTGGTTGAACGCGCTGGCAATATGGAAGGCGCAGGTTCCATCACTGCGCTCTACACCGTCCTGATCGAAGGCGACGTGATCGCCGGTGACCCCGTTGCTGACGAGGTGCGCTCCCTGCTCGATGGACACATTATTCTTTCGCGTAAACTGGCCGAAAAGAACCATTACCCCGCCATTGATGTGTTAGGCAGTATCAGCCGTACGATGACCAATGTTACGGTGCAGGAACATATCAGTGCTGCTGGTCGCATCCGCAATCTGATGTCTGCTTACAAAGAAGTGGAGATGCTGCTGCGACTGGGTGAGTACGAAAAGGGCCATGATCGCGTAACCGATGCGGCTGTAGAGCTGAATCCGACTATCAACCAGTTCCTACAACAAGCCATGCGCGACCCTACGCCTTACGAAGATACGTTACAGATTCTGAGTCAGGTAAGCAGTCATGCGCAGATATAACATCCCCGAAGAAAGCGTGTCCCTGCGAGACCCCGCAGAAGAAGAACTCGAAAAAGCCATTAAGCTTCTCAAGCCTATTCGCCAGCATCGTATGCTGATGGCGGAACGTCAGGCTGGCCGCGAAAAGCGCCGGCTGGCAGAACTTCGTACTATTGAGGAGCGCGCTCAGACGGCCTATCAGCAGGCACGGGAAGAATTACCCGGCAAACGCCGAGATCTGGCCGCAGAGTATCAGGACAACAAAATCCCCCTGGAAAGCCTTGATCAATGGAAAGGACGCGAGACGCGTCTGGTTGAGGATGTTCAGGACCAGTATCAAGAAGCCCGTGTAAAGAAGAAGGAAGCTGACGAACAGGAGCAGCGTCTGGAAAAAGCACGTCAGGAAGTTATGCGCCAGCAACGTGAGGCTGAACGCATGAAGTTTATGGAGGAAGAGCTCAATGGCTGATCCTCGTAGCGCCATCAATACCAAAACGGCCACCCAACAGCCCCCAGCCCCCCCACGTCAGCAGAATAACAATCGAGCCGACAAACAGGGCAACGCCCAAGGGAGTCAGGATGCCTCTCGCAAAGAGAACCGTGGAGAAACCCGCGAAGTTCTTAAGCAGGATGCGCTACTCTTTCAGCAGATGATGATGCCTTCTCTGGGGATGAACTCCATGGGGGGTGACGGCCACTCTGATCAGCAAGGCATGGCACAGGATTCTGACGGCGCCCGCGGAACTGCGCCGATGTCCGCAGCGCTCATGCAGATGTGCCAGAAAATCTCCGACCAGATGCCTCCCACGCCAGCGGCGTTTGAGTGCAGTTTGTTGATGCCACATCTGGGCGAAGTGATGGTTAAAGCCAACCCGGAAGTAGAAAGCTGGCAAGTGAAGCTTATTTTCCAGCAACAACAGGGTTTAGAATTGGCCAAACGCTCGCGCAAGAAGATTGGCGAGCAATTGACTGATAGCTTTGGCCGGCCAGTGAACCTGAGTCTGGCGTTACGCGGAGACGCTTTGGATGAGTAATGTGTATGCGCTCTTTAAGAGTGCGTCGGCCTCAAGCGCCACCCCGCTAAAACTTCGAAATATCAGTAACGCAGAAGTCGATCTGCGTCACCGCATTGGTCGCGGCTGGCGTCTTGAGCTACCGGACATGCAAGGCGGCCCTGCCCTGCTGGAAATCCGACAGGCCACTCAGAATACCGCCCGCGATAACCTGCAGTGGATCAATCTGAGTTCAGGCAGTGGTAATTTTTCTCTCCCTGCGCGTCTTTGTGAGTCCCTGCTGAATCACTGGTCCCAGGCGCCTTTCGTGACTGAGCCGGCGGAAACACCGGATCAGCAAGCCTGGTACACAGAACTCTACAATGCCCTGCTCGACCCTGGCCTTCGCAGTTTGTTTGGCGAAATCCAGCCCTTGGGGCAGAGTTCAGCACCCATCACTCCCACGTTGGCAGAACTGAAATTCCAGCAAGGTGATGTGGTTATCACCTCGCCGCTGGCGATGCCGCTTCGTACTTTTAACCATTGGCTTGAGCGCGGTTACTGGCAGTCCATGCCCGCCGCATCGCTAGGCTACTGGCCTGTTAGCGCCCCCCTGGTGCTGGGTCATGTACGCCTGCCACTGGAGCAGTTCTGCTCCCTGAGCCGTGGCGATGTGATTGTCCCAAAACAACCTAAATTTACCCCTGAGGGCCTTGGTTATCTGCAACTGGGCCCCTTGCAGCTGGGTGTCTTCTATCAGGATGAGGGAACCGAGGTTCTGCTCGAAGTCACTAAAACCCATGTCATAACCAGAGAGGCAGCCAAGATGCATGGCGACGAGAACAACCCTGACTATCAGCAAGGCTGGGATGACCAGGAACAACAGGGTTATGACAATTACGACCAGCATCAGAATTTTGATCAGGCTTACGGAGAACAGGAAAGCACTGGTCATGAAGGACTGACACAAGCCATGGATACCACGCTGACCATCAAGATTGGCGAAGTCAGCATGACATTGGATGAGCTCCAGCAGGTCGGCCCAGGTTCGGTACTGCTGGTTCAGGGGGCCACACCGGGTGAAGCCGGCCTGTATCAGGGTCAGCGCCTTATCGCACGCGGTGAATTGGTAGAAGTGGAAGGACAGCTGGGTCTCCAGCTGACTGATGTGAACTTGCCAGCATGAATCTCGGTGAAGTCGATCCGTTAATTTTTGCCGTCTTTCTCGGGGGGCTATCTCTACTGCCAATCATGCTGATTGTCTGTAGTGCCTTTCTCAAGATTTCGATGGTACTGATGATCACCCGTAACGCCATGGGTGTTCAGCAGGTACCGCCTAACATGGCGATCTACGGTATTGCCCTGGCGGCGACGCTCTTCGTTATGGCGCCTGTTTTCAAGCAGGTTTCTGAACAGGTCAAAGAGACTCCGCCTGATTTCAGCACTCTGGATGCCATGCAGGAAAGTGTGAACCAGATTGTGGGCCCGCTTCAGAAGTTCATGTCCAGGAACTCAGACCCGGACGTTGTCACCCATTTGATGGGAAACACCGCCATGCTCTGGCCAAAAGATATGGCCAAAGAGGTTCACAAGGACGACCTGCTGATCACGATTCCGGCCTTTATGCTGTCGGAGCTGCAAGCAGGTCTTAAAATCGGCTTCCTGATTTATATCCCCTTTATCGTTATCGACCTGATCGTTTCCAACGTCCTGCTGGCTCTGGGTATGCAGATGGTGTCGCCCATGACGATATCTCTCCCCCTGAAGATACTGCTCTTTGTGCTGGTCGATGGCTGGGGGCGCCTGCTTGATGGCCTTTTCTATACCTATGTGCAAACCGGCGGGCTCTAGCTATGGACGTCCTGACTCTCTTTAAACAGGGTATGGTGCTGGTCGTAATGTTGTCAGCGCCACCACTGCTGGTTGCACTCCTCGTCGGTGTCATTATTTCGCTGTTACAGGCACTGATGCAGGTACAGGATCAAACCCTGCCTTTCACGGTGAAACTGGTTGCTGTAGGCCTTACGCTGGCCCTGACCGGGCGTTGGGTAGGCGTCGAGCTGATGCAGTTGACCGGGCAGATGTTTAACCTGATACCCAACCCCGGGATGTAGCATGCAGTACTTTGATGTCCTGTCCCAATGGGTCATGTCCATGACCCTGGGCATGGCTCGCATGTACCCCTGCATGCTGCTGGTTCCCATTTTCTCCTTCCATGAATTGAAGGGCATGTTGCGTTATGCCCTCGTCATTATCATGAGCCTGATGGTAGCGCCCGGCATCAAGGATGCCCTGCCTGACGATGGCACCTGGACGTCCTTTGCGGGCCTGTATGCCAAAGAAGCCATTCTCGGCATGTTGCTGGGCACGCTTTTAGGTATTCCCTTCTGGCTCTATGAATCCGTTGGCTCTCTTTTTGATAACCAGCGTGGCGCGCTGATGGGCGGTCAGCTCAACCCAGCGCTGGGTCAGAATGAAACCTCGTTGGGCTTTCTTATCAAGCAGACAGTTATTGTGCTCTTTGTAGTCACAGGCGCTTTTTTGTCATTGCTGCAGGTAATCTGGGACAGCTACCTGTTATGGCCACCGACAGCTTGGTTACCGATTCCGGCACCGGATGCCATGGATGTCTACCAGGGCCTGCTATCAACCGCGTTTCATGATGTTGTTCTCTATGCTGCTCCCCTCGTTGGCCTGTTGTTGCTGATTGAGTTCGGGATGGCGATTCTGAGTCTTTATGCTCCCCAGATGCAGGCATTTGTTCTGGCCATGCCACTCAAATGTCTGGTTGGTCTGGGTTTCCTTGTGCTGTACACCCCGACGCTTCTTTATCTGGCGCAGGAAAAAGGTGTGCAGTTCACCACGTTCCAGGCTGTGCTCAAGCAGATGTTTAAACTCAACATCGGCGAATAGGTAGGAGGGCATATGAGCGGAGAAAAGACGGAACAGGCCACACCCAAGAAAATAGAAGATGCCCGAAAAAAGGGCCAGGTGGGGCAAAGTCAGGACGTTCCCAAACTGCTTATCACTGCAGGTGTTCTGGAAGCGGTGCTTTCCATGGTGGAAACCGGCATGAACAAGCTGGAAAGCATGGTGAGTTCACCACTGACAGTGCTTGACCAACCTTTTGGTTATGCTGTCAAAGCGGTAGCGACCAACTGCTTTCTTATCATGTGCTCCATGCTGGCCATTGCGCTGGGTATTGCGGTGATTATGCGACTTGCCGGCACTTGGATGCAGTTTGGCTTCCTGTTTGCGCCGGAAGCACTGCAGTTCGATCTCAACAAGATCAACCCGCTAAACCAGATCAAACAGATGTTCTCCGGCAAGAAGCTCTTTGAGCTATTCACCAACATCTGTAAGGCCGCCATTATTGGCTCCCTGCTGTGGTTTATCCTGCCGCCCGCCTTTGACACCCTGCTGATGCTACCACTGACGGATCTGGATTCCGCCTGGCAGGGTATTGCCGCGATATTTGTGCGTCTTGAGCGCGTCTGTCTGATGCTTCTTCTGGTACTCGCCGCCATCGACTTTGGCATGCAGAAGTACTTCCACCTGAAGAGCCTCAAGATGAGTAAGGACGACGTTAAGCAGGAATACAAGAACGCCGAAGGTGACCCCCATATGAAAGGTCACCGTAAATCTCTTGCCCGTGAACTGGCATCCAGTGACGGTCCTGCCAAGGGTCCGGAGCTGGGTGAGGCAGATGCGCTGGTTGTAAACCCGACACACTATGCCGTGGCACTCTATTATCGCCCCGAGCTGACACCGCTACCGGTCGTGGTGACCAAAGGCGTTGATGATGATGCGCTGGACCTGATCTCTCAGGCACAAGAGCGGGAGATTCCGGTCATTCGTTTTGTCTGGCTGGCACGCACACTCCATAAAGTCGATGAGGGCGAGTTTATTCCTCGCCCGACCCTGCGTTATGTAGCGCGTATTTATCAGGTCATTCGTGAGCTGGATAATGAAGCCGGTCGCTCCAATGATGTGATGCAAATCGAAGATATCGAGAACATCTGAGCAACAACCTGAGCATTAAACCTCAGGCAATCCTCTCCAATACCAGAAAGTCACAGGCAGGGCGCTCATCCGTTGCACCGAGTGATTCTCTGCTGACCTCCTGCCACTGCAAGGGGTTCACATCCGGGAAAAAAGCATCGCCCTCAATCTGCGTGTGTACGCGCGTAAGATAGAGACGATCACAATGAGGCAGCATGGTGTTATAGAGCTGCGCGCCACCCATAATCATGACCTCTTCCGCTCCGGCTTTCTGCGCCGCAGCTTTGGCTTGCTCAAGAGCCTCATCTAGCTCATGAGCCACCACCACGCCTTCGTGTTGCCACTCAGGATTACGCGTCAGCACAATATTGGTCCGTCCAGGCAGCGCGCGACCAATAGAATCGAAGGTGTTTCGCCCCATCAACACAGGCTTGCCCATGGTCACCCGGCGAAAGTATTTGAGGTCTTCGGGGATATGCCAAGGCAGCCGATTCTCAACACCAATGACGCCATTGAGACTTGTTGCGACAATCGCTGCTACTTTCATGAGAGATCCTTGCTGACTTCTGGATTACCTGATTAAGAGCGCTACACTCTACCTCATCTTCCCCATGATCGCAGCGCAACCAAGAAAGTGTATCGATCCGGGAACTTCGCCCAAAGCAATGCCACACAAAACTCACAAACCACAGTACTTGGGAGTTCATCATGGCCTCTGTAGACGCAATCCAACGCCGCCTCGACACTCAGTTTGATCGTAGCCAGAAAAACATGGATGACCTGGTCACCAATCTGGATGGCGCATCACTGGATGATATCTATGCATTCAACTCAGCCATGCGCCAGAACGCGAATGCCAGCTGGGCGGTTAACCAGGAAGTGACCGTAAAACACAACCTGGCAAAGGCAATTCTCAATGGCATCAACTGAGTCCAACTCTCCCTCTTTGCACAGCCTGTTAAGCGACTGGCTGTCCAGCGCCGAGAAGGACTACCACCTCTATATCGATGGGATGACCAGCGTATTCCGTAAAGACGGTGATATGGTGCACATCTCCATCGATCTGGAGGAGGACATCCCCGGAATTGCCTATGATCAGAGCATGATGCTGAAGATGGTCTGGCCCAGCATGGCCTCCTTCTTTGCAGCCCTTGCCTGGCGACGTGAGACGGAATGTTACTGTCTCATTGACACTATTCCGCGAGAAACTGGCATCTCTCTCATGGTTCGACGCCTCGAATCGATCCTCAACCAGGCCGATACATGGCATAGTATGTTGAGTGCAGTGCCAACCAGGACTAACAAACCCGTACAAAGCCGAACAGTGTCACAGGTTCAGAGTTTGGGATCGGCATTATTGATGGAGTCACTGCACCGACAGTCTCTGGGTTGAACCATGGTGTAATATCTGGTAACAATCCGCCCAATCTTCTCTGTAGTTCGAGTACACCATGGTCAAGAAAATTGTTGCCGCCCTGTTACTCTCCGTGGCAATAGCCACGCCGGTAATGGCCGCTGTTCCGGCCACCTGGAAAAAGAACGCGTATGCTTACGACGCTAACAACACCTCGTTACGTCAGGCATTGGATGACTTCACCCGTGTATTTGGCGTCCGTCTGGACATGCACGGCGTCACCGGCGTTGTAGATGGCAAGATGCGCGCCGACAGCGCCAAAGACTTTCTTGATCGTCTCGCCCTCGATAACCGCTTTCAATGGTACGTCTACAATGGCGTGCTCTATATCAGCCCCCTCGATGAACAGACTTCTGTCAGCCTTGATGTCTCTGAGGATGCGGTCGCGGACCTGAAAGATGCATTAACTCAGGTGGGTTTGCTGGACGATCGCTTCGGCTGGGGTGAACTCCCTGACGAAGGCGTGGTCATTGTTTCCGGTCCAAAAAGTTACGTTAACTTCGTTGAAGAACTGAGCAAGAAAAAGAAGAAGGGTGAAGACAAGTACGACTTCATGGTCTTCCCGCTTCGCTATGCGCTCGCCGATGATCGACAGGTCACCTACCGCAACCAGACTATTGTTGTCCCGGGTGTCGCCACCATTCTGGGTGAGCTGCTTGGCACCAAGAGTAAAGACTCTATTCCCCTGAACATGAACTCCAGCAACATCTCTCCGTCTGATGCCTTCGGCGGTCTGGAGTCTCTGACGAATTCTGCGATGAACCGTATGCAGAATCAGGTGGATAACCAGAATATGACGCAGTCCCAGATCACCTCATTGGTCAAGGACCGCAGCAACAAGTCCAGTAAAGTCAGCGCCGATATTCGTAACAACTCGATCCTGATCCATGACGATCCGGAAAAGCACGACATGTACGAAAGCCTGATCGAAAAGCTCGACGTACCGCGTAACCTGATCGAAATCGATGCGGTCATTCTGGATATCGAGCGTAGCAAACTCTCAGAACTTGGCCTTAACTGGCAGGTTGGTCGCGGCTCAACTGAAGCAACCTTCAATGCAGCAAGCCTGGCCTCAGGGTCCACTGCGACCGTACTGATTCAGGACTTCAGCCACTTCTATGCCGAGATCCATGCACTGGAGCAAAAAGGGGATGCCTCACTGGTCGCCAACCCCTCGATTCTGACCATCGAGAACCAGCCAGCTGTGATCGACTTTAACCAGACGGCCTTTATTACGGCGATTGGCGAACGCGTTGCGAATATCTCTCCAGTGACCGCTGGCACCAGCTTGCAGGTGATTCCACGCGCCATTCTTAACGGCAGCGAACAAACTATTCAGCTTTCCCTGAATATTGAAGACGGTAGCATTGAGCAAAGTGACAGCTCCTCCAGTGACTCCTCTTCCTCGGATAGCACCAGTACTACTTACGCCAATACCCCGGATGTAAGCCGTGGAACGATCTCCACACAGGCCGTTATTCGCGCTGATCGTTCACTGGTTGTCGGTGGTTTCAATGTTGAGCAACGCAGCAACTCTGACAGCAAAATTCCGCTGCTGGGTGATCTGCCTGGTATCGGCGGCCTCTTCCGATACAAAAATGACTCCCAGACTCGTCGTGAGCGTGTCTTCATCATCACTCCACGCATCGTTGGTAATGAACTCAACCCTACCCGCTATCTATCCGAGAAGAACCGTCAGACAGCACGCGAAGCCATGGCTAACATTGGCGTGCGTACTGGCGAGGGCGAAGGCCTAACACGCAAGAGCATCACTAATTCGTTCGCGACTCTGGTCGACAAGCGGATCCCTGAAGGCTTTGTCGAGCGTAACGATGCGGAGCATCCTTTGCCCACCGCACTGTGCCACCCTCGCCTGACCCGCATGATGCCTCAGTCACAATGGTACATTGGCCGTGACTACAACATCATGGTTGCCGTAGCGAAGAACAATACGCCTTTCCGTCGCCGCTTTGATGAGGCTGACTGCGACAACCACAACGTACTGGGCGTCACTGTGTGGCCCGATACCGACCTGACGCCAAATGAGCAGGCGGAAGTCTTTATTGCGGTTCGCAAGCCTGAGCCAGGCCCACGTCGTGCCAGCCTGATCACCCCGGCTGCCGAGCCTGCTCGCACCACCCCGGTTCAAGAATTATCAACTGGAGCTGTACAGCCATGAAACATTCGCTCCGACTGACATTTGCCGCACTGATGCTTGCCGCTCTGGCTGGCTGTAGCAGCATTAAAAGTGATACTCAGTGCGCAGGACTTTGCGGGCGCCCACTATCGACACCACAAAAAATGGTGATCTGGTGGCCACAAAGTATGCGCGACAGCGTGAATTCCAATGAGGAAATCACCGTCTATACCTTTAATCCCTGAGCCGCAGCTACGGAGTCGCCCATGTTAAACGCGATGGACAGAGATGAGTTCGTACGCTCCGCCCTCGACAAGGTTGATGCCTTAATCACCTGGGAACCTGGCTTGGCTATTTGCTGCCAAAATGGTCAGACAGGCTGGGGAATGGCACTGACAGTGCAAGCTAATGCTCAGTCTCCTGATATGGCGCAGGAGACCCTGAGCCGTCGCTTTGAGGATGCATACCGCTTTCGTGATTGCTATGTGAGCATGAATGGCAAGCAGACACTGATCCTCTGGCACAGCTGGCCCAAGTACGATCATGAGCCAGGCACTCCGCAACGCATGATGGAGAATCTGGTGGCCCTCGCAGGCCTTCCCTTTCCCGACTTGCTTAATGAGTTCTGACAAGAGCTTCTGGTTACACTAAAACAAAAAACCCCATACCGGATCCGGTTGGGGCTTTTTAGTCACTCTGCGACCGCGGTTAATACGGACAGGTTAATCAGAGAAGCCTGAAGGTAGCAGTAAAACTGCCATCCAAACCGCAGATATAAAAAACCGCAACAGGCATATGCCTGTTGCGGTTTTTTAGTGCCTATAGGATTTCAGGAGTCCTGCAGGCGCTCTGCAATAAATGACTTCACTTCAACGGCATGGTTAATAAAGCCTTCGAGCATATCGCTGAAGCTATTATCCGTCAGGATCTCGATGAAATAGGCTGCACACAAACGCAAATGGCCATCATCATCCAGTGCCAGCCAGGTACCGCGCATAGCGCTGATTTCAAAATTCAGCATCAGCATTTGCCGATGTAACAGCAGATTATCCACCGTATTAAAGTCGGCCATCCGACAATGAATAATCACTGTATCCGTTTCGCCATGAGCCTCAACGACCGCAGCCTGCTCACCGGCATTATCATAAAGCGCACAGACACCGTCCTGCAGAGACAGGTCGGCACCTACACGTTTCCCAAAATGTTGCAGCAACTTATTCACTTGCTGCTGCGCTGACGTCATCGCCATTCTTTCTTCCCAAACAACCTTAGGCTATCCATAAATTTAGCCTAAAGCGCTGATGTGCAGCATGATTACTTTAGTGTGAAGTGACGCTACAAGGCAGAGCTAAAAAAGCTCACTTCACAGCCAAAGCGCACCAAAAAAACGCCTAAACTCTACTTTGATTTGGCGCCAGATGAAAGCATAGTTCTGCTAAATTACCTGTCAAATCAGTGCTGTTCGTAAATAAAAGGGTTTGATATGTCGCTAAATAAACCGCATCCGGTTACTCAGAATCGTCTTCGCCCTGCCCTTCTTCGGTCGCACCTGTGAGCTCTGTGACGATCGACTTCCAGTCGCAGGTGAAAGAGCCAGCAGATGAGGTAAATACGATTTCCTCACGAGAAACCAGCGCATCCGGCACTAGCTTCCAGCGATCACCATAAGGCGCTAAAAGCTCTGCAATCGGCGCTTGAGATTCTGGAGCACAACGCACCTCTGAGCCAAAGGATGGCTTGGCAGCAATGAGTTGACGAACCACACTGCGAATACGCTCTTCAGCCGGGACTTCCTGCAGAATCTTTTTCAAGGACTGCTTCAGCAAGGGTTCAAGGATATTCTCGACCTCACCCCACAAGGCTTGATGCTGCGCCTCCCAGGACTCCTGCATCGCATTAGCCTGAGACCAGAATTCCGCAGAAGCCTGTTCGCGATAGTCACCCAGCCAATGATCAGCTTTCTCCTGCACTTCCGCACGAATACGCTCAGCCTCTGACTCTGCCTGCTCCAGCAGATGCCGGGCTTCAGCTTTTGCCTTATCAAGAATGGCTTCACTATCGACCCATCCCTGTAACGTCGAGCCTTTAAGCAGTCCCGCAACCATTACAGGATCTGCACTGCCTGCACTCAGGCGACGTTTGATCATCATGAGGCATCACCCTCTTGCACATGTGGAGCCGACGGGGCTGCAGTCGCTGGAGACTGACTGATCAGCCAGATCACGGCATTCCATAACTGATTGAGTTTACGTGGAGGAGCATCACCACCCCAATGTTCGACTTCATCGACCCAGGGTTTGCGATACAGGTAACGAACCCGTGACCAGGAACTCACAGTGAGCCACTGTCTGAGAAGACCCAGGCCAATCAATTCACCGGGAGCATCTTCGCGTTCCCGGTAGACCCATTGACCAGGCATCATCGCCTTTGCCAACCGTCGGCACCAAAGGCGCGTCTCATGATCGAGATCGTGCCCACCGGCGCCCCGCTCGACCACCTCAGCCACAATATGCAAGGCTTTCAGCTGTTGCTCTGGGCTAAAGTTCACTAAGGCAAGCAGCGTATCAGCAGGTTTGGGAGGCAGTCCGGCAAGCGACTGTCGTGCACGTAATGCTGCAGGATCAAGCAGCATCAGTGCACGTTCAGGAACATCATTAGTGAGACTTCGACGCCACGTGTTGTCTGCCACCTTCCAGGGTGTCTGCCAGAGAACCAGCCACAACAAACGTGGATCGGCCATCACAGCTTAGGCTTGCCAGGTGGGATCTGAGGGGCGACGCTGGCGCTGACATCCGCTGGTACAGCGTTCTTGTTACCGAAGAAGCGTGCACGCATGGAAGAATTCAGCGACACAAAGATCAAGCCGATCAGCACCAGAATAAACAGGATGCCGCCGACAGTGATCCACTGCCACATGGATACGGACTGGGCAGGAACCAGGAACGGACCAAAATGCACCAGCGTTTGCGGGTCTTTGTAGGCCTCTGCAGGCACAAAAACGACTGCCAGTTTGTCTTTTTCATCTTTGGTATCCGCCAGACCCGGAATACTGCTGGTCACCATGCGTTGAACACGCGGCAAAATCACATCAGGATCTAACTGGCTGGGAAGGTACTTGATAAAGACCGCTGCCGATGCAGGTTGCACTGCTTCGCCCGGCGCAACGCGCTCAGGCAAGACCACATGCACGCGAGCGACAACCACACCATCAATCTGGGACAGCGTCGACTCAAGCTCCTGAGACAGGGCATAGATATAACGGGCGCGCTCTTCAAGCGGGGACGAAATAACCCCATCCTTCTTAAAGATATCGCCCATATTGTCGCGACGCTTGCGAGGCAAACCCGCCGCTTCAAGGATATCGACAGCACGCGCCATACTGTCGCTGTCGATCATGATGGTGACACCATCTTTGGCTATAACTTTCTCAGCCTCGATATGTTTCGAGGCCAACTCGGCAAGCACTTCGTTGGCATCAACCTCGCTCAACTGTCTGTAGAGTTCCACTTCCTTGCCACAACCGGCAAGCAACAACGTCAGCACTACCACAAGGGCGCGCAGGAAAAGTGAGCGAGACATGGTTAAACCTTATTGCAGATTGGTCAGCTTCTCGACGGCTTGAGAACCTTTGCTAATTACTTTAGTCGTTAAGAGGCTTTCAAGATAGAAGTTTGACAAAGATCGGTTGGCATCAATCACATCACGCGGGTCAGTCGACTTGGATGCTTTTTTTAATGCACGATCAGCTTTCTCGGAAAGTTTCTGCAAATGCTCAGAAGAACCGGACAGATGAGAAACGATGTTCTCTGCCACATTGGTTGCTTCTTTATTGTTGGTAGGCTGGACAGCTGCGCTGAACCATTCGACGTCGGACGCATCTGCCTGAGCAGAGGGTTTTTCGGCTTTTAAACCAGAACCGAGACCTGAATCTTCCAGGCCTTCAACGTGTTTGATAGACATAGTTCATTCTCCCGACTCGTTTGAAATACCTGCACATAGGAAGTCTTCAAGCAGGCAGAAATCATCAAGAGAACAGCGGCTTGCGCCCTGTTATATCAAACAATCCAAATGCGAATTATTCGATAGCTTGACGATCAATTCGCAACATCCTTATTGGCAGGGTAAGAAACCTCCCCTCACACAAGGTAAAGGGAGGCATCGCTAGCGCTCAGAACAACTGATTACTGAGCACCTTCAGGTGAAAGCATCTGGGTCAGCATGTCTTTCAGGCCTTCTTTGAAAGCACCGAGTTCTTGCTTGTTCAGATAATTGTCTTCTCCCAGTTCATCTTTCCAGGAGTTAACACTGTCACCTTTCAGCATCGCCAGAAGGCCGCCGCCAGAGGCATCATCAGGCTTACCATACTTAGATGGATTTTGGTCCATAAAGTCAGCAATAGCGCTCAGGATGTCACTGTTAGAGGAGCCGTCGGTCTTGCCCTCTTTATTCATGGTAGCGCCGCCATGACTGTCTTCTTCACCGAACAGATCGCCGGTCAGAAGCTTCATCAGCAGCTCAAGCAGCATGTTCATGTCGATACCTGAACCGTTACCAGACTGGCTGGTACCGTCAGTGCCCTGAGACTTGTCAGAACAACCGCAGGAATCGGTTTGGCCAGTGCCCTGAGAACTCTGGGTACCACTGTTGCCGGACATGACGCTTTTCAGGAAGTCTTTCAAGCCTTCTTTGAAGGTTGAGAGCTCGGTGCCGCTCAGATAATCATCTTCGCCCAGCTCGTCCTTCCAGGATTTAACACTACCAGTGGCATCGTCGGGCTGACCGTACTTACCACTTTTGTCCATGAAGTCAGCTACTGCGTCAAGCAGGCCGCCACCACCAGCGCCCAGACTTGATGCACCACTGTCGTCTTCACGAGCAGAGTTTTTGATAGTTGCTCCACCATTGCTGTCTTCGCCATCAAACAGCAATTCTGAAAGCATGTCGGCCAGTTTGCCAATGATGCTGTCAAACTGGTCATCACTGATGGAATTACTAGCACCGTTCGCACCCTGGCTACGGGAACCATTAACACCATTATTACCAAAGTTCTGGCCCGCCTGACCGAAACCCTGAGTAGTAGTGGTTGTGGTTGTTGTAGTCGTGGTGGTAGTGGTAGTCGTTCCAGGCATACGCATTGCGCCGCCGGCTATGGACATCGCCATAGGACACCTCCCCTGATAACCTTGATTTGCTTACCCGTTGAGCAGAGCGGGCTGTGTTAATCAGATCAACACAGCCCGTTCAAACAACCAGGTGTTTCAAGCAATCTTAGTAGTTGATTGCCTTGCCGCTCTGGGTAGCCGCGTTGTTGGCTTTAGAGGCAGAGTCAACCATACCGTTAGCGATAGAGTTAACAGTGTCAGTGATCATTTTCTGAGACTGGAACTGAGCGTTCATTTTGGTTGCAGTTGCAGAGGCTTCGTCCATCTGCTGCATTGCGTCCTGAGACGCTTCCAGAGACTTGCTGCTGCCCAGGGAGCCGATAGAACCCAGAGTGCCCAGGGAGCTCATGCCGTTCATTGCGGATGCTGCTAAGCTTGACATGGTAGTATCCTCGCTTTAGATATTTCTCAAGTATCTCGTTGTTTGACGGTGCTATGCATTCCGTACATCTATTAAGTGAGCGGAGGAGGAAAGTAGTTCCGCATCAGTTTTGCGGTTTTTTCGATATTTTTTCGCCACCGCCCCTCAGAAACTGTCTTTCACGACATTGAGAACTTTAAATAACAAAAAAGCCGTATTAATCCGCTTTTTCGTACACTTTCCCGTGAATCTTTTTTATTCCTGTCGCGAAAAAGTGATTCCCTGGCTCGGAAGTTCACCGAGACTGGCAGCACTTTATGCCGTCATTTCAAATCAATTTGCCTTAATGCAGCTCGCTTACCTGCACAACGCCCTTAACGAAAAAAGCGCCCCGAAGAGCGCTCTTTCGGTCTTAGCGCGATCACACCACTTGTTGATTATGCTCTGTCGCCAGAGTGGAGGCCGCCTCACGGGTTTCCTTACTCACCTGAGCTGAATCGCCCATGATGCTGTAGTCCGTTGGCAAGCTCGAGTCATCAGCGCCGTAATGGAACATCACACGCCCGGCCAACTTCTCCATTCCCACTGATGAGACACTACCGCCACCGGCAATGATCTGGATCGGCGTGAAGGTTTCAGCAAGACCCGTGGATGACAGCACTTTGAACTCACGAATACGCACGTTCTCAGGCTTGGTCATCAAAAGCGCCACGTCAGCGGCAGAAATTTTACCTTCAGCCAACATACGGTTCGCTTTCTGCTTCACATCCTCACGTAGCTCCATGGAGATACGTGCACGGGCATTTTTGGTCTTTTTGAATTCATCCAACAGATGACGGAGCTGAGGATCGCTCTTGGCAAACTCGCGCAACTGCTTGGATGCTGTTGCTGCACGCTTGTCATCAATATGCGAAAGCAGCACATCAATGATGCGATCATGATCAAGCCGCTCCATGTTATTAAAGTCAGTGGAGTATTTGACTTCATAACCCATCACACTGGTGTGATTGGCATGGGCGATAGCCCGGCTCTGCAGGTTACGCAGGTTACCGACGGCCAGCGCCTGATCATGGTTGAGATGTTTTTTATCGGCAAACTCGGTGCTCAGCATCTTGAGTTTCATCATCTCAAGACCCTGAGTCGTCATCGGCTCATTAAAATCAGCGGCTGTCAGATTGTTGATCCGATCCAGTCGGGTTTTGGAGTCCGCATCGGTAAAGGTTCCGGACAGCTCTTTGATCAGACTCTCAACTTCATTGTAGTTGGGTTCACCTGGCTGCTTGATCTGTACTTCCACTTTCTTACTGCTGGAGTCCTCAAAGGCGATGCGCCCGTGGATACCTGTAAAAGAGGAGTACTCCTGAATCTGATCAGGACGATCATTAATATCTTTTTGTGAGAAACCCTGTACCTGCAGACCCAGATTCACACCACCGCGGTTGAGGAAACCCGACGAAGTGGTCTTGGAATCACGGCCACCCGTTTCAGTGTGCTCCTGATCCTTGGTTCGCGAAGCCTGATAGAGGTTCAGGTTGCTATTAAGGCCCAGCTCAACACGAGCCATGGAATAGGGATCGGCATTTTCATTGGTCAGGTCAAGACCAGCACGCAGGCCAAAACGCCCTTGGAAGTCGAGGCTGAATGCCAGGGTATGACCATGGTGGTTCATGTGGTCCATACCCATTTCCAACAGTTCCTGAGGCTCAAGACCACCGCTGATCAAACCATCGATAAACTTATCGATCTCATGCTCGCTCAGGATGAAATCAATACCGTTGCGCGCCGCATGTGAGAAGCTTGCGGTGGTAATGGCGCCGGCACGCAAGTCAAAGCCTGCATCACGCGTCCCATTACTCCAGTCGGAGAACTTGAATATCTCGCTAAACGCGGGGTCACTCATATCCAGACCCGCCATCAGCGGCAACACGTTCTGGCCGATAAAGCTACCAATCTGAATACGCTGCGCTTTCTGACGTCCCAGAGAAACAATCATCTCGCCATCATCACGAGTAATCGCCATGGAACGGGAAACGCCGGCCGTTGCGCCCGCCAGCGCAGCGGTGAACACAGGAATGTTATTCGCCGGATTATAAACAGTACTGACACCGCCCTCGTAGGCACGACCAATGGCGAGGGTTTCCCCTTCACGCAGCGAGCGCACCACGCTCTTCATCTTTTCACGCATTTCCTCGCGGGTTTTCACATCCAGCGCAGAACGCGTAGTCATGGTGACACCGTGGTCATCTTTACTGTAGGCCTTGAGGAAACCTTTAATGGTGTCGTAGTTGGCTTCGACATCCTTAAAGTCTGTATGGCCCATATCTGTCAGACGACGTACATCGTTGGCACGATATTCGTTATCACGGATATTGGAGAAGGATTCCCACAGGCCTTTGAGCTGACGCTCGTTAGGCGCAACGTTGCCCCGACCCAGATCTTCCAGACGGGAAAGAATGCCGTTCAACTTGTCGAGTGCACTGGTGTTTAGCGCCAGTCGCGCTTTGGACAATGCCGCATCATCATTCAGGTCACGGCGGCGCCCCATAGGGATATCCGACTTCGCGTGGCCCAGATCGACACCCTTATCGGCCAGCGTTTGCAGCATACTGCCCGTCGCGCCGGAAGACATACCATTGAAATCCCAAAGATTTTTCAGCTCTGTGACCAGGTTATGACCGGAAGCATGGGTCACACCATGCTGATGTCTGGCTTTCGGGTTCTCTTTGATATGACCGTGCACATCCACCACTTTTGCTTTCAGTGCGGCGACCGAAAGACTGTGAAACGCGCTGCGGTCTAGCTCATCCTTGAACAGACGAATTTCATCCAGCAGACGCTTGCCTTCTTTGCCGAGGTTGCCCTCAAGCTCCAGATTGGCAAAGCGTTGAGCCAGATTGGCAACGGGTGTTCTGCCAGTGGTGCGCTGCAAACCATCCAGCTCACTGTGCAGACGGGACGTCTCGCTATAGAGATCCTGTAAGCCATCACGACCACGGTAACGATGCTGCGCCGCATCCATACCAATCTTGAAGGGACGCGGGGTCTGCATATCAAAGCGTACATAGTGCGCGCGCAAACGCTCACGGAAACCACTCTGCACTTTTTGCGGTTTCTCGGCGTTATTCCAGCCCAGAACACCGGCCGTAAAGTGAACATCACGGCCTTTGATGTTCTTGGTGACTTCTGCATGCTCAAGACGCTCGAACGTCGTGTCAAAAGCTGATTTACCCAATGCTGTCGCATCGTGGTTTTGATCAATCTCCCCCGGAGTCCAGTCATTACCATTGAGACGGAACCTGGACTCGCCACTGCTTAGCATCAGCTCGCCGCTGCCAGACATGGAGATATGCACGGGCGTGTTGTCATCACGTTCATGAGCCGGGACATTCATGGGTGTCCAGCTGACATCACGGTGCGCGGCCAGCGGATCTTCCCAGGAACTTTCGGGCATGCTCAGCAGTTCGCCCTTATCGGTGATACCCACCAGATTTTTCTTCTGATCAAGATAAATCTGGGTCAGTTTGCTGCCTTCAGGCACGCCCTGTGTTGGCAGGCTGACTGGCTGACGTAGTGGCGCATTGGTCGCACGTGAGTGTGCAAATACCGTGGCCTTACCGTCGGCATCCAGTGCGACATAGTGGTGAGAGTTGACGACCGCAGCGGAGACAAAATTATCGTTCGCGGTGCCGCCACGCAGCTGTCCGGAGACCGAAGGCTCATTACGTTGA
Organism: Pokkaliibacter sp. CJK22405; assembly: GCF_046614695.1. NCBI lineage: Bacteria > Pseudomonadati > Pseudomonadota > Gammaproteobacteria > Oceanospirillales > Balneatrichaceae > Pokkaliibacter > Pokkaliibacter sp. CJK22405. Next base: position 25,473 of record NZ_JBKKHQ010000022.1, on the reverse strand, counting down.
ACCCCTAGGCTGTATACGTTGGCACCCATGTTCTGCTTGTCGGAAGATTCAGGGAAGCTGAGCTTGCGCACCTGACCATCAATGACGGCGTAGTTATGTCCGTCCAAGCCACGGTTAACGTCACGGACATCATTGTGACCATCCATCACGCGCCAGTTACCACTGAGCGCATCCCGGTACTGCAGCTTGCCAGCATCCAGACGCATGGTGCCAAAGCGGTCCGAATGCACAAAGGCACCGCCGGCATTTTCGTTGGCTTTGAGACCAGTGTGGTTGTGGGTAATGAGTGCATCACCCAAATTCCAGCCTGGCTTGAAGTTACCGCGAGCGGTTTCAGGGCAGGCATGCTGATTATTCTGGGCATCTTTCACCAGCATATTCAGCTTGCCGCTGTTATCAGTGAAGAAGCCAGTGACTTTGTGCTCATTCCCAAGCGCACCCAGCGAACTGGGGTGATGGCGCATGGGAATCGCACGATTGTTAGCTGCCGCCTCTTCTGCCTCTGCAGTGGTGATGCTGTAAAGCTCACCATGTCGGTCAGAGACATAAATGGTGTTATCGCTCAGGGCAATGTGTGAAGGCTTGCCAGCAGGAGCGGATTCCAGCTTGGACTCACCCACTTCATGGGGGTTGAGCCTGAAGCTGAACGTCAAAGGTTCACCGCGATTGTGCTCAGACTTCAGGGAAATTTTGTGGCCATTCTCGCCTTCGGTCAGTACCGCAGTCCGACCACGTTGGTCACGGTGATAAGAGTCAATGCGATCCTTGGTGGAAAACAGCACATTGTTATCACCGGAGCTCATATCGATCAGCGCCTGGGAAATCTCGTGCTTGCCATCCTTCATGACCGGCTCACCGCCCTCACCAAGGTCGACTACCGCAGCATGGCTGGTAACACGACCACCACTGGTCTGCATGCTGATAAAGCGGCTCTCTTCATGGAAAGGATTTGGCAGTGTTTTCCACTCGCCATTCTCGACAGCCTTGCCTGCCTCAGTCGGATACTCAGGATTGATGACATGGCTGAACTGCATCAGTCGACCATCGTGCAAGCGGTAAGTCCCGCCATTACGGTCGGTATGCACATCGGTCATGATCGCTTCATGCTGATAGTCAGGCAGGTCCAGCGCGCCCTCACCGGGCTTGGTGGGCAAGCTGCTGTGCATTGCCGTCAGTCCGGTGAAGGAGCTACGAATGTAATGCGTCAGGCCTTCGGTATCACGAATCAGCGCCTTGCTGTCCGGTGAGTGCTGACTACCCGCCAGCATCTGAGATTTTTCAAAGCGTCGGCCATTCGCTGCAATCGTCCGGTTCAACAACTCCATCATCTGCGGGGAATTGTTCTTACCCATCTGCAGGCGGCCATCGTCACGTACACGAATATCAAACTGCACACCCTTACCGTTTTGAGCGACTTCCTCATCCGTCTTGGGCGCTTTCTTGCGTAATTTGTTGGTGGGCTCACCTTTGCTATTGGTGTTTATCCAGTTATCCAGGCGCTTGAACGGATTACTGGACTTGGCCTCAGGCGCTGCGGGTGCAGGCTCAGGCGTTTCAACCTGAGGTTTTTTAGGCGCTTCAACGCGCTGATTGGCAAAGTTGCTGGCGAAGCTTTCCCGGCCGACACGTACGTCCGGATGCGGGTTCTTAGGCTGCTCACCCTCAAAGCCGGGCCTGAAGGGATAGTCCTCCGTATCCGGCTCATCGAGATAAGCATCCAGATCGATATCGCCCCGCAAAAACTGACTCGGATCAATCGCAGGCTTTTTGCTGAGAGAGGTCGCAGCGTTGTCAAAACGTGAGCCGGTGTGATTCTCCACCGCACCTTTCTGGCCTGGCTCGAAATACGCCAAGTCCATTACATCATCAAGCTTGGGCTGCTTCGCAGGCTGCTCAAACTTGAAACGGTCTTCAGGCAGTCTGCGCTCAGAGGTTCGTGGCTGCAGGAAGGGGTCCACCGGGCTGTCGCTCGAAGCGCTGGCGTTATCCGCCGCTTTCATTACGGCATCGAGAATCGAGTCGCTGGTATCCAGTGAAAGATGCTCTCTACGCATCTGATCCTGAAGTTGCTTCGGTTTGGGCGGAACCTCAGGCCCTTTACCGGAGGGACCTTTATTAAACGACTCATCCCGCATCAGCGGGAGGGAGGTGGTTGAAGAGTTAGCATCATCAAACCAACTGCTTTGGTTGATCTCACCTTCACCCGGTATCTTTTTCTGAACCTCGGGCGGGTTGCCATTACGCTGCTGATTTCGCAGAGGCGATTTAAGCGGAATCTCCGGCCCTTTGCCTTTATCGCGGATCGGCGCAGGCTCGGCATTTAACGCATCAAGCTCGGCCTCCAACACTTCCGGATCCACCATGGTGTAATTCTGGCGAATAAAATCATCGGTGCCGCCTGAGGTGAAGGAAGCATGCCCCCCCTGAGACCGGCCTGCCTGCGACATCAGCCTCTCAGAATTTGAGCGCATCGACATTTCGACTTGAGTGCCGTCTTCACGGATCTTGGGCGGCGGAGCAGGTGGCAACGAGCTTTGCTTCTCAAAGCCAAGAGAACTGGATCTCTCGGGAATCACACGATTGCCAGGCAACTGGCTGCTACCGTTAGTACGTGCCTGCAATTGCGGATTCGCAGTGGTGCGACTCTGCAGCGCCGAGCTGGAATTCTGCGAAAGCCCGGCAAAGTTATTACGTTGGGCGCTGTTATTCACCTGCGTTTGCGCCGCTGGCTGGCGCGAAGTGGGTACGGGAGGCGGAGTACGCGGATTCTGAAAAGTAGGTGACGGTGGCCGTCCGTTCTGACGCAGCTCCTCAGCTGAAGCCATCCGAGGAGCAGGTGCAGAACTGGTGTTAGAGGAGGAAGCCGCATTTTTTGAGGAACGGTTTTTAATACGGTCTCTAAGGCCATGCATGCTGAACATGCGGTTCTTTTGCTGGCCGTCGGCACGACCCTGAGTGACCTGGGGACTATCCGAAGCAGAGGCTGCCACCGCGCGCACAGAATCGGTTCGAGTGGCCTGTTGCGTGCGTTGCTGCAAAAGGCTCGAACGATGCTGATCCTGGAAGCGCGAAGAATCGAGCTCCTGGGTACGCGATGAACGATGTAATAAATCTCTTATAGCCACTGCGCGCGTCCTTTTCCCAAACGGTACTACTCAGGCTGACTTCAGACCTTCCATGGCGATCAGCTCAGGAACCCTTCACCGGGTAGTTAACTCTGTGGCCCTCTAATCCTGAGGGTTCCTAGAAACTACATAACGTTGCATTAAACTTTATTGGCTAACATTTGCGCCTTATTAGGTCATCAAGGTATAGCCAGAACGCAACACAGAAGCAATAGGTGAGCCAAGATGGTGCGGGTATCAAAAAGTCTAAGAAAGACGGGCGCTCAGTGGCAAGACAGCGCCCTTCTCATTGAGTGACAAAAGCCGTCCGTATCAGGACAACTCCTGCCCGAACTCACGTGCCAGTGAAGTCGCAGCCTCACGTGTGCTCTGGTCTGCGAGGGAAGTGGCTCCCATCATGGTGTAATGCAATGGCAGCGCCTGATCCTCCGGCCCGTAGTGGAATTTGATTCTGGACTGTAGTTTTTCCATGCCGACTGAGGACGAACTGTTCCCGCCAGCGACAAACTGGATAGGCGTAAAGCTTTCGTTTAACCCGGTGATTTGCACCACTTTGATCTCTTTGATGCGAAGATTGCGCGGGTCTTTCATCAGGAGTGCGACATCCGCCGCAGAAATACGTCCCTCCGCCAACAAACGACTGGCACGCTGCTTCACTTCACTCCGCAGTTCCATAATCACTTTGCCACGCGCCTTGGGCGTCTCCTTGAGAGACTTCATCAGTGTGGCAAATTGCGGATCATGCTCAATAATGTGCTGCAGCTGCTGCGCGGCGGTTGGCTGCCGTTCCGGGTCAAGATGAGAGACCAGCGCGCCCAGCAAGCCGTTATGATCCAGACGATTGAGGTTGGTAAAGGTCGTGGTGTATTTCACCTCACGACCCAGCACACAGCTGTGGTTGGCATGAGCCAGTGCGGCAGTGTGGGTTTTCTGCAGCGCACGTACACCGCGCCACTGATCCACCGTCATTCCCTGACGGTTATGAAAGAGTGAACTCAGGCTGCGAAGCTGATGCAGCTCCAGCTCCTGACGGCTCTTTGGTGGGTTAAAATCACCGCCTCGCTGACGTGCAATAGCCTGCAGCGAGGCCAGCGTTTCCTTATCCGAGAAAAGTAGCTCCAGCCCCTTAATCACCTCCGGCAGGGCATCAAAGCTCAACGCGCCCGGCTGGCGAACGTGCACATCCACTTGCTTGACCTTGGTGTCCTCAACACTGATCTTGCCTTCGATACCGGTGAAATTGGTGTACTCATGCAGGTGGTCGCCCCGCTCGTTTATCTTCGGCGCTGTGAAGCCCTGAAGCGACAGCCCTACTGTGGCATTTGCCTTATCGAAGCCTGACACCTGCGTTTCCACCATATCGCGCTGGGATGTTTCGCCGCGCTCATGATCTTCGGTACGTGACAGGTGAGCGATGTTTCCTGTGAACACTGCGCCTGCCTCGCCACGCAACACCAGATAAGGGTTATCCTGGGAGTTGGTGATATCCACGCCCGCCCGAAAGCCAATGCGTCCGGTCAGATCCATGCTGAAAGACAGGGTATGACCGTGGCGATTCACATGCTCCAGCCCTTTCTCCAGCAGATCCTGAGGGGCGGTCGAATTCTCCACATCCAAAAGTTTATCGACGAAACTGTCGATATCATGCTCACTCAGGGTGAAATCGATGCCATGCCGTGCCGCATGCGAGAACGCATTAGACAGCGCCACTGCCGCACGAATATCGATCCCGGCCTTGCGGCCACTGTTGATATCATGCTGGAAGGCATTGGCGAAAGCAGGGTTATCCACATCGACACCGGCCATCAGTGGCAGCAGGTTCTGACCCATAAAGCCACCTACGGACAGGGTCTGGGCTTTATTTCGGGCAAAAGACACCACCATCGAGCCTTCATCGCGGGTAATCAGCATGGAGCGCCCCACCCCGGCCGTCGCTCCTGCCATGATGGCAGCAAAGAAGGGAAACGCGGTGGTCGGCATGTAGACCGTGCTTAGTCCGCCTTCATAGGCACGACCAAATGCCAGCGTCTCACCTTCGCGCAGGGAGTGCAGAATATCCTTCATGCGCTCTTTAAGCAGGTCGCGATCCTTGGCATCCAGCGCCGAGCGACTGGTCATGGTCACACCATGATCATCCTTGCGAAACGCCTTGAGGAATCCCTTGATCGTGTCGTAATTGGCTTCGAGATCCGAGAAACCCGCATGACCCATATCCGAATACCGACGAATCGGATTGTCGCGATACTCCGTATCACGCGCATTGACCAGTTCTTCCCACAGGGTTTGAAGCTGCGCCTGACTGGGCGGAGCACTGCCATCGGCCAGTGTTTCCAGGCGCGTTAGTAACGAGCCTAGTTTCTCCAGCGTGATGGTATTCAGTGTCAGGCGGGCCTTGGCGATGGCGGCCTCGTCCTGCATATCGCGCTGACGTCCAAGCGGTGCCTCGCTCTTGCTGTGCCCGAGGGCCACATCACGCTCATCCAGCATCGCCAGCAGTTTGCCTGTCACTCCGCGAGACATGCCATTACGATCCCAGACCTGCTTTAGCTCCTGCGTGAAGTTATGCTCGTTCGCATGGTTATAGCCTTGCTGCTGACGCGTCTTTACCTTTGCCTTTTCCTTGATATGACCATGACTGTCGAGCACCTTGGCCTGGGCAGTCAGCAAGGAAAGATTATGAAATGAGGAGCGGTCCAGCTCGTCCCGGAACTGACGCACCGCATCCAGCAGCCGCACGCCGTCTTCACCCAGCGCCTGACGATCATCAATCTGCCCTGCCAGCTCCAGCCGGGTCATGCGTTCATCCAGCGCCATCACCGGTTGGCGAGAGCGAGCCGCGGACTGCATGCCATCCAACTCATGGTGCAAACGCGTGGCTTCACGGTAGATATCACTCAGGCCTTCACGTCCCTGATAGCGATGCTGAATCGCATCTCCGGCAATTTTCAGCGGCCGCGGGGTTTCCATATTCATACGCACGTAGTGCGCCCGCAGACGCTCACGGAAACCACTGCCCACCTGCGGCAGCTTTTCAACGTTATTAAAGTTGGCGACACCTACATTGAACTGCACATCGCGCCCTTTGATTTTCTTCTGCTTGTCGGCCGCTGCCAGCCGCTCGAAGGTTTTATCAAACGCGGTACTCGGTGCCTGTCCCTGAGGCGGTGTTTCTTCATCCGCCACCTGCCAGCGCAGTTGCTCATTTAGCTGATACCGCTCTTCACTACCCTCGAGCACCAGGTCATGCCGCCCCGAGGTAAAAATATGCGATTCAGCGCTGCAATGACGCCCTTCTGGCAGAGCAATCTCTTCCCAGCGACTTCCCAGACGATCCGCCAGCGGATGCGACCATTGGGCTTTACTCATGGCGAACATCCGCCCGCTTTGCGTCCAGCCAATCAGATTCTGCTTTTTATCCAAATGCAGCTGCGCCAGCAAATCATGCTCTGGCAAGCCGCTAAGAGGCAGTGCGAGCGGCTGGCGCTGCGCGCTTTGATTAGTGCGGGAGTGCTGGCGCACGATCGGCTGGCCGGTGACATCCAGGCCGATGTAATGGTGGCTGTTTACCACGGCGGCACTGATGAACTGATCCTCTTCGCTGGAGCCACGAAGAGGCGCCTTGAGCTTAGGCAAATGCCGCTGGGATGGCAGGCTATAGAGGGTTTGCCCAAGCGTCTGCACTGGCGTTTTTTCCGGGATATCGAGCATGCGCAGCTTGCCGTTGACGATGGCATAACTGCGGCCATCCAAACCGCGTGACAGCGCATCGACGCCTTCCAGCCCCGGTGCGGTTCGCCAGCTGTCGGTGACAGCATCACGGAACAACACTTTGCCCTCGGACAGCCGCAAAGTGCCAAAACGGTCAAAATGAATCGCGGCTTCAGGTCTGGCAGTATTCTCAAGACCGTTCACTTTGGTGGTGACCAAGGAGTCGCCCAGATTCCAGCCGGGGCGGAAGTTGCCACGCTCGGCTTCGGGGCAGGCATGGGTTTGTCCGGCAATATCCTTCACCAGTGCCTGCAACTGCCCCCGGCCATCGGTGAAGAAACCGGTGATCCGCTGCTCACTGCCTAAGGCGCCAAGAAAACTGGGATGATGATGACGCAGGCGAACACTATTGCCTTCCTCCGCCGCCTTGTGCGCCTCCTCCAGGGTGATGCTGTAAAGGGCACCATGCTTGTCAGTCACATAGAGGTGGTCGCCGCTGATCGCCACTTCACTGGGCAGTCCGGGAGACAGCACGGCATCCGCCGTTGGATGATTATGCGCAGGCAATTCGATCGGCAACTTTTTCAGTTGCACCTTACGCCCCCATTCCGGCGGATCGATCAGGCTGATGTGCTGTTTTTCAAGAGTGCCGCCCAGCACCGCCAGCCGGCCCTCGGCATCCTGATGATGCGCGAGAATCGGGTCACGGGTGGCGTAGAGACCCGCCCCCTGAGACGACAACTGGACAATGCGGAACACATTATTATGGCGCGCGCAGGCACTCACCCGATTACCACTGCTGTGCAGTGACAACCACTTATCCGGTTGATCATGCGGGTTCAGCGTCGGCTCCCATGACTGCTTTTGCCGATTGAAGTGCATCAGCAAACCGTCATGCAGGCGAAACGCCTGACCCTGCGCATCCAGATGGGTATGAGTTAACTGTGCTTCGTGCTGTTTGTCCGGTAAAGGCAAGGTGCCTGGCAATGACGGCACACTGCTGTGCATCGCCGACATCCCGAACTCATCACCGCGAATATGATGGGCATAGCCCTGAGTGTCTCGCAGCAGCACCCGGCTTTCCTGATCCGCCAGCGGACTATCGCTGTCAGCTTTACTCAGTGTGCTGATTTTTTCAAAACGGCGCCCTTTATCGACCAGCGTTTTGGTCAATAAGGTTTGCATTTGCGGGGAGGTGCCCGGTCCGAAAGTGAGCTGCCCTTCCTGCCCTAAACCCAGCTCCATATGCACACCCTTGCCTTTCATCTCAGGCGCTGGCGCAGGGTTGGGGTTGCGTTTACGCAGCCTGTTGATCGGGGAGCCGTCCGTATGATGAGTCATCCAGTGATCAAGGCGCTTAAAGGGATTGCGTCGTACCGGAGCCTCGGTTGGGGTTGTATCCGTAGCAGGCGCCTGACCTTTGAGCATCCCCTCATAAGGCATTGCTTTGAAATCGGCGGCGCGGTCCTGCACCTTGGGCTCTACACCTTCCTGACGCCTGGGGCTGCGGCTTTCGTCATCGCTGTTGATGGCAGGCTTGGGCGTGTAGAACTCCTTCACGGGTGCGTGCTGCACTCCACTTCGCTCCTGATCAGACGGCGCGAGGTTCAGGCCATATTCCTCCAACAGATTCTGTGCCCAGTAACCCGCCTCATCCACCGGCGGCGTTTCAGGCAATCGAGGAGCAGGAGCCGCAACGACAGGTGGAGGCGGCGGAGGTAACTGCGGCTGCACAGGGATATCACCCTGTCGCTGTGCCAGCGGCGATGTTCCAACAGGCGTTTGCGCAGGCACAATCGGCGCTGAAATGACCGGCCGCTCCTTCTCCTTGTGACGTTTGCCAAGGTGCAGACGCTCACGCAAGCCAGAGAAGCGGTGAGTGCGGTGTTTTTGCTGACCATCCGCATTACCTTGCAGAACCTGCGGGCGATCGAAGGCGGAAGCTGCGATAGGCCGGACTTCATCCGTACGCGTAGCTCCTGCATTTAATTGTTGTGACAGGTGTTGATGAAGCGCTGGCGTGTGCCGTGCAGCATCGACTTCCTGGGCTATGGACGAGCGTTGAAAAACGCGAAGCATAGAGTGATGCCTCCTTGTCCAATCTCTAAGGGTGAACAGGAACCATCAGTTGCCTCGGCATAGCACTAACTGACATACGGTTAGCATTTATTTTTATTAGCAATTATCAGATAGCCGGGAGTGCCAGATTATCACTTTCACTTCCCACGCAGCCATCATTAAAACGTTTCCATGACGTGAAAAGTCGTATTTTCGTCCTGCCAGATCACTCCATAAAATCAGGTTTCATCTGTCGAGATGACAAGCACAGCTGAGCGCGTAAAATAGCCACTCTTTCACCAGCCATGACTGGCCATTTCTCCGGCGAGCAGGACCTATGAAACAGTATCTTGATCTTTGCCAGCGCCTTGTCGATGAAGGGGTCTGGGTCGAAAACCAGCGCACCGGCAAGCGCTGCCTGACGGTCATCAATGCCGACCTCACCTACGATGTCGCCAAGGGCGAGTTTCCATTAATAACGACTCGTAAAAGCTTCTGGAAAGCAGCGATAGCGGAAATGCTGGGCTATATCCGGGGTTACAGCAGCGCCGCAGATTTTCGCAAACTGGGCGCAAAAACCTGGGATGCCAACGCCAATGAAAACGCAGCCTGGCTGGCCAACCCTGCTCGTCAGGGTGAAGATGATATGGGCCGCGTATACGGGGTGCAGGGCCGTGCATGGCAGACACCGGAAGGCACACCGATTGATCAGCTGGCCAAGATTGTTGATGAGCTTTCCCGCGGCGTGGATGATCGTGGAGAAATCCTGAGTTTTTATAACCCTGGCGAATTTCACCTTGGCTGCCTGCGTCCCTGCATGTACAGCCATCACTTTTCACTGCTGGGTGACACCCTGTATCTAAACAGTACCCAGCGCAGCTGCGATGTTCCCCTCGGGCTGAATTTCAATATGGTACAGGTCTATTTCCTGCTGGCGATCATGGCGCAAATCACCGGCCACAAACCCGGCGTTGCGTACCACAAGATTGTGAATGCTCATATCTATGAAGATCAGCTGCCACTGATGCGCGATGTGCAGCTAAAGCGTGAGCCTCTGGCGCCGCCTCGCTTTAGCATTAATCCCGACATCAAGAGCCTGAACGATCTGGAAACCTGGGTCACTCTCGATGACTTCAGGGTTGAAGGCTATGAGTACCATTCCGCGATTCAGTATCCCTTCTCGGTCTGATGCCGTTTAACCCTCAGGATCGAAAAAAAGGGCGACCTGTAGAAGGCCGCCCTTTTTTATTTCGTCGATTTATTTAGGGAGTCACTAGTGGCGAGGACGCTCAGCCTTGTGGGCATATACCATCAGCCCCAAGCCCGCCAGCACCATGGGCACGCTGAGTAGCTGCCCCTGAGTGAGCCAGCCCCAGGCAATAAAGCCCAGTTGCGCATCAGGCTGACGGAAGAACTCGACGATAATCCGCGAGCAGCCATAACCCACCAGAAACAGGCCGGAGACCGAACCCGAGGGCCGTGGTTTACGTGAATAAACCCAGAGTACAGTGAAGAGAATGACGCCCTCCAGCAGCAGTTCATACAGCTGGGATGGATGACGCGGCTGATCGCCAGCGCGAGGAAATACCATCGCCCAGGGCACATCCGTCACCCGCCCCCAGAGCTCGCCGCCGATGAAGTTACCAATACGACCGGCTCCCAATCCAATAGGCACCAGAGGAGCAACAAAGTCACCCAGGCTTAACCAACGCAGATTCAGCTTTTTCGACTGCCAGGCCATTACACAGAGCACGCCCAGCAAGCCACCGTGGAATGACATCCCGCCTTCCCAGACTTCAAACAACCACAGCGGGTTATCAAGAAAACGGTCAAAGTTGTAGAAGAGGACATAGCCAATACGCCCGCCGAGCACGACACCCAGGGCACCAAAGAAAATCAGATCCGACAGTTGTTCCTTGGAAATACCAAAACGTTCACGACGTTTTTGTCCCAGCCACCAGGCTGCGGCAAAACCAATCAGGTACATCAGACCGTACCAGTGCACCTTGAGGGGCCCGATTTCCACTGCAATAGGATCAATCTGGGGATAAGTCAGCATAGTAAGGAATACCTTTCGAATAACATCCTTGAACTCGAAGCCGGTTCAGCCGGAAACGAGAAACCGTACACCGACGATAACCAGCAGTACAGCGAAGGCGCGTTTCAGAACGTGAGCAGGCAGGCGATGCGCAAGCTTGGCGCCCACCCGGGCAAAGGGGGTTGAAGCAATCATGATGCCGAGAACGGCGGGCAGGTAGACATAGCCCAGACTCCATTCCGGCAGCCCTTCGACATTCCACCCTTCCACTATATTGGTCAGCGCACCGGAAATGGCGATGGGTAACCCTAGCGCGGCAGACGTCCCTACCGCCTGCTGCATACGAACGTTACACCAGGTGAGAAAAGGCACGGTCAGTGTGCCGCCACCAATACCGAAAATAGCCGATGCCCAGCCAATCACTCCGCCAGCAGCCACCATTCCGGGCTTGCCGGGCAATTCGCGACCGGCCTTGGGTTTGAGGTTAAACGCCATCTGAATCGCTACCAGAATGGCAAAGACACCTATGAATTTTTGTAGCAAGGGCCCTGGCAGCATCACAGCAGTCTGCACGCCCAGCATCGCGCCGATCAGAATCCCGAGGGTACAACTGGCAAAAATAGACCAGAGCACCCCCCCTTTCTGATTGTGAGTGTAAATAGAGCTGATGGAGGTGGTGATGATGCAGGCCAGTGACGTGCCGATAGCCAGATGCGTTAGCACCTCAGTCGGTACATGCTGTGCGCCAAAGGCGAAAATCAGTGCCGGCACAATAACCATGCCACCACCAATACCAAACAGCCCGGCCAGCACCCCGGCGACGGCGCCCAGCACCAGATACAGCAAAAAGACCAGCATACGTATATTCTCCTTCGTTCTTCACCATCCGACTGCTCGCCACGTTGCGAACAGCGCTGAAGTCAGCGGCAGATGACCCGCATTGAAACGCGGCGTTATTCTAGCAGCACAATGTACGGCACTGGGGCAGACAACAGAAAATTCAAACAAAACCCTCGATCATGACAGCTACTGCCTCTCTCGTTCCTACTCCTCGCTCGGGTTGGGCAGATGTGAGCGCAGGGTCTATCTTTTTCAGGATAAAAGTAAAAGCTGTCAGCTTTGCGCAACCCCGGTTATTGCAGCCCATCGGGGGGATAGCGATAGTAGTCCATCCGGTAAAACATAGTCAGCAAGGCAGCTAACGGCCTTATCGTCACGTTTGTCAGCTTTGGAAATTGCCATGAGTCATGCCAACTCACCTACATTTTTCAGCCGCGTATGGCGCTCGTACCTCAAGAGCGCCCTGATCCCGATCATCCTGATCGAGCTCGCACTGGTCGTTGCCTATCTGCTGACCAACAGCATCATCCGTGATGAAAACATCCAAAGCATGCGTAATGTTTCCCGCACACAGCTGGATGCGGTCTCGACCATTGAGGCAGATCGCATCGCCGATCAGCTGGAGGGGGTCGCCAATATGACGCGACTACTGCAAAAGCGTGCAACCGAAGCCTACATGACACCTTTCGCAGGCAGCGAGCGCGAACAGTCCCGTTATAACGTTGCTGACGGCGTGCTCTACACCACGAATTCCAAACCTAACGAAGCGGCATTTTTTATGTCCAACCTCACGCCGGCGGGAGCCCAGCAGCGTGAACGTGCCATTCAGCTGAGCCAGCTCGACCCGCTGTTTCGTAATATTGTCGAGTCACAGCCGCTGGTGGCGCAGGTGTATATCAATACCCAGGAATCCATGAACCGGATTTACCCCGCCTTTGATGTGTTCGAGCAGTTCCCCCACGACATGAACATTCCCGAATACAATTTCTTTTACGAAGCTGACGGCGCGCATAACCCAAGTGGTGACACGGTCTGGACCGATGTTTATCAGGACCCGGCTGGCCAGGGTTGGATGACTTCCAGTATCGCGCCGGTCTATCTCAATGATCAGCGTCAGAGCGGCCATCCGGAAGCCGTCGTCGGGTTGGATGTCACGCTGGATCGAATGATTACCCAGGTAAAAACCCTTCACGTTCCCTGGGATGGTTACGGTGTGCTGATTGATCGCTCAGGCAATATTCTGGCGATTCCACCACAAGGCGAGGCCGACTGGTCTTTACCCTCGATTGCCAATAACAACGGCGAGGAGTTGCCCGATGCCTATAACCTCAATAAACGCAGTGATACCCAGATTCTCATGCGTCACATGCAGGAAGGCGCCACCAGTGGCATGACCACTTTGACCATGCAGAAAGAGCCCATGCTGATCAGCTGGCATCAGATCAATGGCACCAACTGGTACCTGATGGCGATGACCAAAGAGAAGAATATCTTCGCCGATGCCATCGCCCTCAACAGTCGCTTTAACCGCATCGGCTTTATGATGATTGCGGCACTGGTCGCCTTCTATGTGGTGTTCTTTATCTTCCTCTATCGCAAGGCTGGCTCACTGGCCCGCTCTGTGGCAGATCCCCTGCGCGATGTTTCCGGCATGATTCGCAATATCGGTCAGGGCAACTATTACCAGCGCTTGCCTCACTTCAATCTGCAGGAGCTGGATGATACCGCCCGCGGCGTGGTACTGACCGGGCAGCAGCTCGGCCAATACACACAGGCACTGGAAGAAGCGAAAACCAATCTTGAAACCCTCAACAGGGAGCTGGAAGCCCGCGTCATGACGCGCACAGAAGAGCTGCAGGAATTGAACGGTCAGCTCAGTGCGGAAAACAAGGCTAATGCTCGTCTGATCAATGAGCTGCAACAAACTCAGGCGCAACTGATCCAATCCGAGAAAATGGCCTCCATCGGTCAGCTGGCAGCGGGCGTGGCCCATGAAATCAATAACCCTATGGCGTATATCTCCGCGAATATCGAGGCGATGGGCGACTATGTTCATGACCTGGTGGCCTTGAATGAAGCCTACGAACAAGCCTTGCCTGAAGAGCCTACGCCGGAGAAAACCTCGCTGGACAACTTCAAGGAACAGCTGGATTACGACTTCCTCATCAGCGATTTGCAGGCACTGATTACCGAGTCCCGAGAAGGAACGCGGCGAGTCAAGAAAATCATCGAAGACCTGCGTGAGTTCTCCCACACCGCCGACGATAAGTGGGCCAGGACGGATTTGCACAAAGGGCTCGAGAGTACGCTCAACATCGCCAACAATGAGCTGAAGTACAAAGCCACCGTCGAGAAAGAATACGGCGATATGCCTGAAGTCGAGTGCATTCCCTCACAAATCAATCAGGTTATTCTTAACCTTCTGGTAAATGCAGCGCAGGCCATTGAAAACTCGGGCACAGTGACGGTTCGCACCGGAACTCAAGGTGACCAGGCGTTTATTGCCATCAGCGATACCGGCTGTGGCATTGCGCCTAATAATCTGAATCAAATCTTTAACCCCTTCTTCACTACCAAGCCCGTTGGCAAGGGAACGGGCTTGGGACTGGCCATGAGTTACAATATTATGGAAAAACATCACGGTCGGATTGAAGTACAGAGCAAGGTCGGTGAAGGCACAACTTTTACCCTCTGGCTGCCCATCCGCCAGACGCCACCTGAGCACTGAGACGCTTTCTTCAGACTGGCCCATTGACCAAATAGCCTGCAAAGATGCCCGCAGGGACAGCGGCAAAAGGATAGATTGTGGACTTGAAAACACCTCCAAAGCTGGCGCTGCTCTTTTCCGGCCCCCGCTTTGCCGCCGTGATTATCCTGCTGATGGTAATGAGCCTGTTGCTGGTCTGGGGTGATTACCAGCAGCGTCTGGCCCGAGTGCAGAAAGAAGCGATCCAGCAGGCTGATGACTATCTGGATCTGTTGATTCAAATTCGGGGATTCTATTCCCGCGAGGTGATTCCCAAGGCGGAAAAGGCCGGTATGGTGATCGGCGATGAATATCGCCAGGACGACAACACGCTGCCACTTCCCAATGTGTTCACCCGACTGCTCGCCCGCCAGCTGATGGAAGAAAACACCGGCCTGCGCATCCGCATGTACAGCGATATTCCTCTGCTGAACGGTCAGGGCTCCCAACCTCAGGATGAATTTGAGAGCGACTCGTTGCGGGCAGTGAACTCCAATGCCTTTAGCCCTTATTACCTCTTCGACTACCGGCATGACCAGCTGACCCTGAGCTATGCACGAGCCGACCTGCTCTCACCCAGCTGTATCAGCTGCCATAACGCATCGCCTCAAACGAACAAGCATGACTGGAAAGCCGGTGATGTTCGCGGAGCCATGGCGGTGAGCCGTACTTTTGGGCCGAACTCGGTGCCCAACCTGTTGCTTTCCTACAGTGCGCTGCAATCGCTGATCATCATCGCTCTACTTGGCGTTTTCTGGCTGGTGGTTACCCGACTGCAGCGCGCGCTCTATCAGTCTGAAGCCACCAATGACCGAACTCAGAGCATTAATCAGCAACTGCAGTTGCAGGTCATGCAGCGAGAAGAGGCTGAGCAGGAGCTGCGTCTGACGGCGTCAAAAACCTCTGCCATTATTCACAGCATCGCCGACTGCCTGATGCTGGTCGATCAGCAGTGGCGCATTCAGCAAAGCAATCCCGCCGGTTTGCAGTTACTTCGCAGCC
The DNA here is from genome assembly GCF_046614695.1 of Pokkaliibacter sp. CJK22405. Classification (NCBI taxonomy): domain Bacteria; kingdom Pseudomonadati; phylum Pseudomonadota; class Gammaproteobacteria; order Oceanospirillales; family Balneatrichaceae; genus Pokkaliibacter; species Pokkaliibacter sp. CJK22405. The sequence goes on along the minus strand of NZ_JBKKHQ010000022.1, from coordinate 9,956 downwards.
AATGGGAAAACCTGCGCATGCAGCCTCTCAGCGACTTCATCCCCACTCTGAATACACCGCCTGACCAATGGCTAACCAGCAACAGCGCACCTATTGAGTTTGAGATTGTGCGTGAAGATGGCACCAGCTTCCCGATTCTGGCGCAGATCACCCGGGTGGCCGATGCGAAACCTTCACTGTACGTCGTTGTCGCCCGCGATGTTTCAGAGCAACGCGCTCTTGAGCAAACACTGTCTGAAGCCCGCGACCAGGCACTTGCCTCCTCTCAGATCAAGTCTGAATTCCTGCGCAAGATGGAACAGCTCAATAGTGAGCTTGAGCTACGAGTGGCGGAGCGTACAGAAGCCTTACAGGCCGCTAATGCTCAGCTACAGCAAACAGCAGCGGAACTGGAGACAGAACGACACAGCCAACAACAGCTTATTCATCAATGGCAAAGTGCGCAGTCCCGCCTGCTGCATCAGGAAAAAATGATCGCGCTGGGCCAGCTCACTTCAGGGCTGGTAGCTGAGGTACATGCGCCGCTGGCACTATCCCAGTTACTGCTGGATCGTGAGCGCCAGTCGGATGAGCACCCCAGTGAATACTTACGCGACCTGCACCAGAGCCTGACGGATATCGAGCGCTGCGTTCATGATCTGCAGAAACTGGCTGAAGCCGAACCTGGCAGCTATGTGCCTGTCGAATTAAATGGACTGATTACACAGGTGCTAAAAGCGCTGGCCCCAACGCTGAATGGCCGTTTAAGCCTCGAGACTGACTTCCACCCTCTGCCGCCCTACATGGCCAATATCATGCCCCTGAGCAAGCTGCTGGTGGGTATTCTGATCTTCTCAGCGGAGCAACTTGAGGGCATCGAGCCGAAGCACTGGAAACTCATCACCCGAACGCTCGAAGAAGGGACAATGCAGCAGATTGAGATCAGCCTGTGCGCTCCCTTTCTGCCACTTTTACCACAATGGCAACCCTGCCTGCTGGATAGCTTTGGCCTTAATGACAAAGTCAAAAGTATTCAGGCCAGCGCCGGTGCGACAATTGAGATAGCACAGCGCAGCTCCGGTGAGCTCTGTGGTATTCGGCTACTTATCAATAATCCCGAGACACCCGTCAGCCAATAAAAAAACCCGAGACAATAGCCTCGGGTTCTTTAAGGACCGCAGACGGTCGACACACTAGTTCAGAGAATCAGAAGCTGCCGCTCGCCGGTTCGTCAGTCGCCCTACGCCGGACTCGTTCAGTACGTCAAAAATAGCGGCTTCGACTTCCTTAGGATCGTTCAGGGTCATGATGTAATTCAGCAGGGTACGAGCACGCTCGATGGTTGTCGCGCGAATCGCTGCCTTCACCCGAGGCAGGTTGATCGGACTCATGGAAAGCACGTCATAACCCATTGCCATCAGCAGAATGGCGCCGCCAGGATCACCTGCCATCTCGCCGCAAATACTGACCTGCACGCCAACTTTATGGCCCTCATTGATCACATGCTGCAGTGCCTTTAGCACCGCGGGATGATAAGAGTCATAAAGCCCTGCAACGCGGGGATTATTACGGTCGACCGCCAGCAGGTACTGGGTAAGGTCATTACTTCCCACCGACATGAAGTCCACATGACGAGCAATATCACCAGCCATATACACCGCGGCTGGCACCTCGATCATGACGCCAATTTCAGGGGTCTTGATCTCCAGGCCTTCATCACGCAGCTCTGATACGGCATCGTGGATAAACTGTTTTGCCTCAATCACTTCGCTGACGTAGGTGATCATCGGCAGCATGATCCGCAGGTTATTCAGGCCCTGACTGGCCTTGAGCATCGCTCGCACCTGGATCTTGAGAATCTCGGGATGGTCCAGCGTGACACGAATACCACGCCAACCCAGGAAGGGGTTATCTTCCTCAATGGGGAAGTAAGGCAGCGCCTTGTCACCACCAATATCGAGAGTACGCATGGTCACATTACGCGGCGCAAAGGACTCCAGCTGGATCCGGTAACTTTGAACCTGCTCAGCTTCCGTAGGAAAGGACTCACGGATCATGAACGGTACTTCGGTGCGATAGAGACCGATCCCCTCAGCGCCACGTTCAAGTGAACGGGTAACATCGGCGCCCAACGCGGTGTTGACCCACAACGGCATTCGATAACCATCACAGGTTTCGGCAGGCAGATCTTTCAGCGCCTCAAGACCCTCTGTCAGGCTACGTTCTTCCGCCAAAATCAGCTCGTAGTAATGACGCAGATCCGCACTGGCATTAACAAAGACACGCCCCATGTAGCCATCGACAATCAGCTCCTGACCTTCCAGCGTGGTCATCGGCAAATCCACCGCCCCCATAAGGGTAGGGATTCCCATGGAACGGGCCAGGATCGCGGCATGGGAATTCGATGACCCCATCATCGATACCAGACCAACCAGACACTCAGGAGGCACCTCACCCAGCATGGCGGGCGTCACTTCTTCCGCGACCAGTACGGTCTGGGGTGGATATTCCTTGGGCTCAGTACGCGCTTCTTCCTGCAGATAGGCAAGAATCCGCCGACCCAGATCCCGAATATCCGATGCTCTCTCACGCAGATAGGCATCATCCATCATTGAGAACTGGCGAATATGGCCCTGAACCACAGTGCACAATGCGCCCTGAGCCCAGTTACCCGTTTTGATCTGAGTGACGACTTCTGCCGGCAGGGCATGATCATCCAGCATGCGCAGATACACATCAAAGAGTGCTGCTTCGTCTTTTCGAAGCCGCTTCTCCAGAGTCCGGCCTACAGCTTTGATGTCACGTCGAACCAGTTTCAGGGCTGCCGTGAAACGCTGCACTTCCTGATCAATTCGTTCGCCAGTAATGGCTTTGGCAGGTACTGCGTCAAGATCAGCCGGAGTCGCCATAACAACACCAGTACCAATGGCAACACCCGGCGATGCGGCGATACCGTCATAGCGTGTTTCTGCACTGGTACTCTGATTACGATGGCGCGAAGGGCTAATACCAACAGTTGCCTCGGCATGAGCAAGGATACCGGCCAACTGAGCTGACATGGTGACGAGGAAGGCTTCATCACCTTCATCAAAACGGCGCTGGTCGCGCTGCTGAACGATAAGAACGCCCAAGACACGACGCTGGTGAATAATCGGCACACCAAGGAACGACTTGTAGCGCTCCTCGCCGGTCTCTTCAAAGTAACGAAATTGCGGATGTTGTGCCGCATCATCAAGGTTAATAGGCTCAGCACGCTGTCCCACCAAACCGACCAGACCTTCATGCGCACCAATAGTAACCTGGCCAACAGAAGACTTATTCAAACCTTCTGTTGCCATCAAGACAAAAGCGTCACGATCGCGATCAAAGAGGTACACCGAACACACATGAGTGCCCATGGCCTGACGAATGCGTTTGACGATAAGCTCCAGTGCCGCATCCAGCGTTTCAGCGCTGTCGACTTCCTGAACTATCTTTCGCAATGTCTCCAGCTTGGGCATCGCGGTTCCCTCTTTGTTACGTACTAATGTGTCACGTACTAGGCTTGATGCCCTCTTTCCTGTGGCAGGACAGCACTGAAAGGCCACCTCCTTGGTGTGCCGGATTCAGCCTGCATTTCAGTTCAAAAAGGCTCCTGACCATGAAACAGGCGCATATGTCTTCCAGACAGCTCCCGCATGGCACGGCGATACACTTCCCGCTTGAAGGACACAACCTGTCCCAGCGGATACCAATAACTCACCCAGCGCCAGTGATCAAACTCTGGCGAATGGCCACCGTCTATACAGACGCGTTCATCTTCAGCCAGTAAGCGTAGCAAAAACCATTTCTGTTTTTGGCCGATGCATACAGGATGGCTGTTATGACGAACCATACGTTTTGGCAGGCGGTAGCGAAGCCACCCTCGGGTACAGGCCAGCACTTCAACATGTTCGGCACTTAACCCAACCTCTTCCTTGAGCTCCCGGAACAGCGCCTGTTCGGGCGTTTCCGAGAATTTGATACCTCCCTGAGGGAATTGCCAGGCATCTTGCCCGACACGACGAGCCCACAACACCTGCCCTTGACCATTCGCCAGGATGATGCCCACATTGGGCCGGAATCCGTCTTCATCTATCACGGAATCATCCTGCTGTAACTTGATATTTCCCTTATTCTTCCATAACTGGCGGGATTCACCAAGGGCTGATGATCATCAAAACTTTTTGGAAACAGCAGCTTAGCCCGTATGATGACAATGCACTGCACAACGAGGAGAAATTGCTATGGCCCTGGCCATTTTTGACCTAGACCACACCTTGATCGGCGGCGACAGTGATCAGGCCTTTGGCCAGTATCTGGCTGAGGAGGGTCTGGTAGATGCCGAGGCTTTTCAGGCGCAGTCCCGTGCGTTTTATCAGCAGTATATGGAAGGCACTCTGGACATTATTGCCCATCTGCGCCATTCCTTGTCTCCATTGACACAGTTTAGTATGGATGAACTGGCCTCGCTGCATGCGGACTTTTTCGCTCGCAAAATCCGTCCGATGCTGCTTCCCAAGGCTCATCAATTACTGGCCAAACACCGCGCCGCAGGTGACTTTCTGCTGGTTATTACCGCGACCAACCACTTTGTCGCTGCGCCCATCGCTGAAGCCCTGGGGGTGGATGATGTCATCGCCTGTGATGCGGAGATTAAAAATAACCGCTATACCGGCGAGCCTACGGGCATTCCAAGTTTCCGCGAAGGTAAAGTCACGCGCCTGGAGGCCTGGCTGGAACAGCATCCTCACATCACAATGGAAGGCAGCTACTTTTACAGTGACTCCTTTAATGATCTACCTCTACTGGAGCGTGCCACACACGCGGTAGCGGTTGATGCAGATGATAATCTGCAAAAGGCGGCATCCGAGCGGGGCTGGCCCAGTATTAGCCTGCGCTAATTAGCAATCATGCGGATACCGATGATGTGTCCTGCTCATCGGTATCATCCAATGGCTCACCGATTTCCCGGCGCAGCTCTTCCAGATACTCCTTCATGTAGGCCGTGCGCTTTTTTGCCTCCTGCCGTCCAGCCTCCGTCTTGAAGCTTTCCTCTAGCAAAAGCAGCTTGGTATAAAAATGATCCAACCCATAACGCTTATCGTCAGGTAAACGCTCCTGACAAAACGGATCATTCAACGCATAGAGCGCTCGTTGAAGCTGCCCGCCCACCATGAAAGTGCGGGCAAGACCGATAGCACCTAACGCATCAAGCCGGTCGGCATCCTGCACAATGCAGGCTTCCAGGGTTTTCGCCTCGACATTAGCACTAAAACTATGAGCGTGAATGGCATGGTGAATTGCCCGCTTCTGTTCAAGGCTAAAGCCCTGCCCCTCAAGCAACTGCATCGCTTTATCAGCACTCATGCGAGAAGCCAGGTGACGTTCGGGATGATCCTTCGGCAAGTTCACACAGTCATGCAACCAGGAGGCCGCTTCGACAATATCGGAATGCGCTCCTTCCTGCTCACATAGTCTTTTCGCAGTACTCACTACACGCCTGATGTGAGCCACATCATGGGCGACATCCGTAGCGAAACCTTGAAGCAACAATGGATAGTTACGCACAACTCCCCCTTTGGAAATGCTATGTGACACATAGAAGCAAAGCCTCAATACAGCGTCTTTACTGAGTGTAAAGCCTCTAGATCCGGTAGACGCTTATGCATGAAATGGCAATGTCTTGTCGCTCAAACGTTGTGTCCCCAATGGCAATACAGTGATCAAACAACCTAACACTGTTAAAGGAAACACATCATGGATCTGATACGAATCATCTTTGCCATTATCCTTCCTCCTCTTGGCGTATTCTTGCAAGTCGGTCTGGGAGGCGCATTCTGGCTGAATATTCTGCTGACTCTCTGCGGATATGTTCCAGGCATTGTTCATGCGGTTTGGATTATCGCCAAACGTTAGATCACGGATGGAGCTAATCACTTTCGCTGTGTCGTTACATACCGACGACACAGCGTACCATCAGACTTCATTTTTTCCCTTCCTGTTGGCGTCTATGGTTTAGGTAATGCTCCACTTGAAGGAAGGATTCATGAGCAACCTCTTCACTAACACTGCCCAACTAAACTATCGCTATGATGGCCCTAGCGAAGGCCCAGTTCTTGTTCTGATTAATGCATTAGGAACCGAACTTTCGCTTTGGAACGGCCTCGTGTCAGAGATTCAGTGTCATCTCCCCACGGTACGCCTATTACGTTACGACCTTCGCGGTCAGGGAAAATCACCCACGCCTGCACCTCCATACACCATTGAAGACCACACCGCAGACCTTATGGCGCTGCTTGATAAGCTAGGAATTAAAGAAGCTGTCTTCTGTGGACTGTCTATAGGTGGCCTTATTGCCCAGTGCATCACCAAAAATCATGTATCCCGAGTGAAGGGGCTGGTGCTGATAGGCACTGCAGCAAAGATAGGCTCTGAGCAAAGTTGGGATACTCGTATCGAGCAAGTCAATGAAGCGGGACTTGTAAGCCTTAGCGACAACATTATGAAAGTCTGGTTTTCGCGGCAGTTTCATCAGCAGCACCCAGAGAAGGTTGCAGACACCAAAAAACAGCTAGAAAGAACAAGTAAAACAGGCTATTTAGGCAGCTGTGAGGCACTGAAAACGGCAGATTATCGAGGATCATTGGAAGGGATTCGTTTACCCACGATGTGTGTCGTAGGTCAAGAGGATGGCTCAACGCCCCCGGATGTTGTCAAGGAACTCGCAGCCAGCCTTTGCGGAGCCCAGATGCATACTCTGGACGACGCTGCACACATGTTACCGGTAGAGAAGCCCCAGCAACTCGCCCGGATGCTGGCTGCATTTTATGATGAATACGCACTGCTTTAAGTTGTGCACGAAGATTTAGCGGAGCAGAGAGAAGAGTGAACAACTCATCACTCCCACTGCTCTTCCTCTCCTTCAAACACACTGAAGTTCAAATCGCGCCCATCTGACGTAAGCTGCGAGATAAGTATGGGCTTACCATCATCATCCAACTTAACATACCCCATTCCCGAGGCATTAATTAGCCGCTCACCACGGCTTCCCTCTTCAGGCCGTCTGGGATGTATCTGCATTAAGCGTCTTTTAGTAAACCAGTTAAGCGGGGACCATGGGGCATAGAGCCATCGATTAAGACGATCAAAAATATCCAGTAACTTCCCTGGAAATTCATTTTTAATACCGCTACTGGTGATCTGCCAAATCATCGGCCCCTGTTTTTTAAAGCGCAGATGCACGTCATACACAAAGGAGTAGTGCACATCGCCTGACAATATGACGAAATGACGCGGTGTACGTGAATGCCGGAAGATATTCAACATGACATTCGCTGCACCAGGATGAGCCATCCAGTTCTCCGCATCGACCAGCAGTGGCTTACCAATCCAGGTAAAGAAACGCTGCACGGCTTCAATAAGCTTCACGCCAAATACAGGAGCGGCTGAGATAACCACCACCGCTTTATGATCAAAGAGAGCTTGTTGAAAATCGACTAATGCTTCCCAATCCAGGAGCCCGGAAGGCTTGTTGAGGTTCTTTTCAGAACGCCAGCGCCGAGTACGTGTATCCAGCACAACCATGGGGGGAGTGGTTGGGACGATGTAACCCCAGTTTGGCCACTGCAGATGTTGGTCGATCAGTTTATTTTGCTCATCCAGTTCATAAAATCCTGCAGCTACAGCCTTCTCTGTCATTTGCCGCAGGCTTTGCAAGAGAGGCTTAAGCGTTGCATGCTCATTTCCTGCACCTTGGCACAAGCAATACGCCACAAGAGCATTACCAATGATTCTGCGTGAAAAAGGATGCCCGTAAGCAGCTTGCTCCCAGCCAGCAGTAAGATTCCAGTCATCAGTGACATCATGATCATCAAAGATCATTAATGAAGGAACATGTGCCAGCAAACGCCTTACCTGCGGTAAACCTAGCGCGAAATCTTTGATCGTAGCCAGCTCTTCAGTATATGCCTTGTGGTGATCTTCGCTGATACCCTCTGGCGCTTCCTCAAGCTCTAGTAAAGGCCATAAGGTGGGAGACCAAACCAGCAGATACATGGCGATCATTTCACTAAGTGTGATCAGATGATTGTGGGCAGAATCAGTAGTGAAGATCGGCTTTTTTACACCTTTGAAGAAGCGTTGCTCCACCTGTTCACCATCTTTGGATTCAGGCAGAAGCTCTTGTCGTGCATAGTAACAATAGGCACTGGCAAGAAGATCCTCAGAACTCTCTACCAATGAGCCTTCAAGTTTCTCATGCCATAGACCCAATAAATCCTGCGTCTGGTGAATTGCTTTTAGCATCGGGCCAGCGACATCATCAGCATAAATCTGGTCACCAGACATCATCATTAGTGTTGGCCAGCTACTGGGATCAGCACGTTTGCTTGCTAATGCACTATCGGCTCTCACCATACCATCACCTGACGGATGATGTGGTTTCCGGCAGGATCCATGAAATAAGGGAGACAGCTTGTCGCGCCAGAGAAAGGAAGGTAGAGACTCACCTTCATAGCAAAGATCATCAATAGCTTCATGAACAGGAATGGCAGTATCACCTTGCAGAAAGCTAAGCGAATAGCTGACCGGAACCCCCTCTGGCAGGGGCTTGGCTAATGTGTAGCTTAATAAATGCAGATAGCAGCGATGTCCCATCTGAAAATAGGAAAACTCCCCGTCAGGGGTAAGCCAAACATCAGAATCCTCATTAATGCCTTGGAAGAGCCGAAGATCCCAATCAACGTTCTGCGATGTTACGATCCAGATTAGTAGTGAGTCTTTGCTTACTCTCCGAATCACAGGCCCCGACAGAAGAACAGGTAACGATACTGAAGAATTTGTCGTCATAGAGTTCTGGAGGTGAAGAAATGAACTCCATACTTAAGGTTAAGTCGATGAAAAACCCAGCCTCACGCCATAAGATTTACACCAGCATCAATATAGATCTCACATCCCGTCAGATTCTGAGCCAACGGGCTGACCAGAAAAGCCGCCACCGCTCCTACATCTTCTGGTGATCCGATACGATGGAGCGGTGAGTGGGAACTGGCCTCTTCTAGTAACTCATCGAACTTTTCGATGCCTGAAGCCGCGCGAGTGGGCATCGGACCGGGTGAGAGCGTATGCACCCGAATATTCGCGCCACCCAGCTCAGCAGCAAGATATTTAACAGAGCTCTCCAGTGCAGCTTTAACAGGCCCCATCAGGTTGTAATGTGGTACAACCCGCTCAGCACCAAGATAGCTCATCGTCAGGATTGTCCCGCCCCCGGTTTCCCTGAGAAGTGGTTCAGCCAAACGCGCTACTCGCATTAAAGAATGACAGGAGATGTCCATAGCTTCAGCAAAACCTTCACTAGAGGAGTCTGTCAGTCTTCCGTGTAAATCGTCGATGGGCGACCAAGCAATCGAGTGAATCACAAAATCCAGACGCTGAAACTTTTCTTTGATCATTTGAAAAACATCAATAAGTGCCTGAGGCTCCCGCACATCACAAGGCATCAATAAAGGAGAGTTAAGCATGCTGGCCAAAGGCTCTACATATGCTCTCGCTTTATCATTAAGGTAAGTAAGACAAATCTCTGCACCAGCCTCTCTCAGCGCTTTAGCGCAACCAAAAGCAATACTGTGCTCATTAGCAACACCAAGCACTAACCCTACTTTCCCCGTCAAATCGATTGATAATGCCATGAGAACCCTCCTTACCATTCATGCTGTTATGCAGTATGGCCATTCTCAAGAGTAGTGCCATCCTAGTTTTACAATAGCAGTGGCATAATGAACCAGATCTGGCAAAGCATAAACGTGAATAGCAGGCGATAGGGCTGCATAACCAGCGCAGAAAGTACGGAGTGAGCGGCGTTTGACTGGTCCTGGCCAGGCCTTTTTCCAAGCATAAAAAAACACCCTGACCATCTCTGATCAGGGTGTCGGTGTTGGATGCCTGGCAATGACCTA
>NZ_JBKKHQ010000021.1:0-191869 GCF_046614695.1 Pokkaliibacter sp. CJK22405 | reverse complement strand
GGCGGTGCGCCGCGTCGTTCAGTGGGGGCGCATTATAGACCTTTGAATGAGTCCGTCAAGGGGTAAAACCAAGAAAAACCAAATTCAGGCTCATGACGCCCGAAAACGCTCAAACCGACACTGAGAGCATTCAAAGGATGAGCTTCGCCGAACTGCGCGAAGCCAATAACTAAAAGCACAAACAGCAGACATAAAAAAGCAGCGGCCAAGGCCGCTGCTTTTAATCAATGCTTTTACTTATGAAACCTGATCGGTCTCACTTTCTTCCGACTCTTCTTCTACTACACGCTGCTTGATGAGTCGCCCAAAAACCAGTCCCACTTCAAACAGCAGCCACATAGGCACTGCGAGAAGTGACTGCGACATGACATCTGGTGGCGTTAGCAACATACCTACAACGAAGCATCCCACAATAATGTAGGGACGTTTTGCAGCCAGGTCTTTGGCCGTAACGATACCCGAGCTAATCAACAGGATAATCGCAACCGGGATCTCAAAGACGACACCGAAAGCAAAGAAGAGTTTGAGCACAAAGTCCAGATACTTGTTGATATCAGTCATGACCTCAACATCAGCTGGCCCGGTGGTAGTAAAGAAAGCGAATAACAGCGGAAATACTACATAGTAAGCAAACGCCATCCCTGCATAGAAGAGAAAGACGCTCGATACCAGCAGCGGCATGGCGATGCGCTTTTCATGACGATATAGCCCAGGGGAAATAAATGCCCACGCCTGATGCAGGATGAATGGCATTGCCATCATTACTGAAGCCACCAGAGTCAACTTGAAGGGGGCAAGAAATGTAGAAGCAACCTCGGTCGCGATCATACTTGAGCCTTTTGGCAGCATGTCACGCAGAGGCGCGGATACGTAGTGATAGAGATCGTTCGCGAAATAGAATAGCCCGAGGAAGATGATCAGTACGATCAACACCACCTTGAGCAGGCGATTTCGTAATTCAAGCAGATGAGAAATCAGCGGCATCTCTGCCTGCTGGTGATTATCAGGTTCGCTCATGCTGTTTTGAGGACTCGGCTACACTGGCACGCTCTTCGACGCTTTCGCTATCTCGTCCTTCGCGCGCCAGGTGATGAAGAGAATCGGCAACTTCGGCAGGTTTCTGGCTTTCCGCGGAAGTTTCAGCTGGCTTACCTTGGAAGGTATCTTCAGCTGCTTTACTGAAGCCGGATACCTCTTGCTGAAATTTGGCCAGATGTTCGCGGTTTTTCTCAGCCTGACGACGCAGTTCGTCAGCACGCAGCTCTTCGTTGATCTCGTGCTGAACGTTTTGCACCATACGCTTGAGTTTGCCAATCCAGAGCCCGGCCGTTCTTGCCGCTACGGGGAGTCGTTCAGGGCCAAGCACCAGCAGTGCCACTACCCCAACAACAAGCAGCTCGGTAAATCCGATATCGAACATGAATGCGCTCAGGCGTCCTTGGATTCTTTGCTCTTACTCAGGTCTTCCTGCTTTTTGCTGTCAAAGTCAGCATCGTCATGGGAGATCTTGTTCGCTTCATTCTTGCTCTGATCATCATTCATGGCACTTTTAAAGCCTTTGACTGCACTACCCAGATCAGAACCGATATTGCGCAGTTTCTTGGTTCCGAAAAGCAGCACGACGATGCCAAGGACAATAACTAGTTGCCAAATACTGATTCCGCCAAGCATTACAGAGCTCCTTAAAAATTTACTACCGAGATTGAGTTGTACTCGGCTTGAGACAGGCTGGTGATCGACCAGCGAGGCGTGGTTTAGGCCATCTTCGCTGATCTACCGGTCCTTGGCAATATGCGACAAAGCTGTGACAAGGGCGTGACAAACACCTCAGTTTTTATCGCGATTCGCCTTTTCTTCCAGACCGGAAAGATCGAAACGACGCGCTAATTCATCCAGCACAGCCTGCGATGAACCACCCAGATGAGACAGCATGACCAGTGAGTGAAACCAAAGATCTGCCGTTTCATAAATGACGTCACTCAGGTCTTTGCTATGCTCGGCATCCTTAGCCGCAAGCAGGGTTTCTGTACACTCCTCACCTACTTTTTCGAGGATTTTGTTTAGCCCTTTATGATGCAAAGAGGCGACGTAGGACTTATCAGCAGCTGCATTCTTACGTGATTCCAATACGGCATCCAGCGCCTTGAGCACATCACTCATCTTCACTTTTCCTCTTTGTGGTAGATCGCCGCCGGGTCCTTGCGAACCTCCTCAACCGGGGTCCACTCATCATTTTGCAGCTGATAGAAAAAACAGTGTTCGCGCCCAGTATGACAAGCAATACCACCGATTTGTTCCACCTGCATGAGAACGCAGTCACCGTCACAGTCCAGACGCAGGTCAAAAAGCCGCTGAACATGTCCGGACTCTTCACCCTTGCGCCAGAGTTTCTGGCGTGAACGCGAATAATAGATCGCGCGCTGCTCTTTCAGGGTAAGCTCCAGTGCTTCAGCATTCATCCAGGCCATCATCAGAACCCGTCCGGTTTTTGCATCCTGGGCGATGGCTGGTACCAGCCCATCAGCATTCCACTTGACCTGTGACAGCCAGTTCTTCTCTGTCATGTTTTTCAAACCTTATCGCATCTCAGCGGCGGGGATGCCGCCATAAAAGAGCCAACCCTACCGCCGCGACAATCCATGCAGAGACGGGCGTCTGACTTATCCAGTTCCAGCTGCCATGCCAGAAAGTAATGAGAGCAAGCACAACAGCGACCAGACCCACTTTACCCATCCAGTGCTTGGCAGGCTCAAGATCATCCGTCGTTTGCTGAATTTGCTTAAGCGTCTGATCCAACTGACGCACTTGCTGAAGTGCATCCATGGTCAGCTGCGGCAGTTGCGGTAGCTGATCCATGATATCCGGCACCTGAGCCTTCATGCGCCGCCATACACCACGCGCGCCCATGCGCTCTTTCATCCAGTTTTCGAGAAAAGGTTTCGCTGTGGCCCAGAGATCAAGTTCGGGATAGAGCTGACGCCCCAAACCTTCAATATTCAGCAGGGTTTTTTGCAGCAAAACCAGTTGAGGCTGCACTTCCATATTGAAGCGACGGGCCGTTTGGAAGAGGCCTAACAAGACATGACCAAAAGAAATATCTTTCAGCGGCTTCTGGAAAATAGGCTCACAGACAGTACGTATGGCGGCCTCAAAATCATGAACTGGCGTATCCGGCGGCACCCAGCCGGAGTCAACATGCAACTGTGCAACCTGGCGATAGTCTCGCTTGAAAAAAGCCAGCAGATTGCGCGCCAGATACTGCTGATCTTCGGGCGTCAGCGAACCGACAATACCGAAGTCGATCGCGATATAGCGAGGGCTGGAAGTCGCATCACGATCCACGAAGATGTTGCCAGGGTGCATATCTGCGTGAAAGAAGTTATCTCGAAAGACCTGAGTGAAGAAGATCTCCACCCCTCGCTCGGCAAGCACTTTCAGATCCACACCATCGGCGCGAAGGCTGTCAACATCCGCCACAGGAATACCGCCGATACGTTCCATTACCATGACCTGGCGTCGGGTAAATTCCCAGTAAACCTCAGGAACATAGAGCATGACGGACTTATCAAAGTTCCGGCGAATCTGTGCCGCGTTGGCAGCTTCGCGCTGCAGGTCCAGCTCATCGTAAAGCGTACGTTCGTAATCGCGGACGACTTCCACCGGACGAAGACGCCGTCCATCTGCAGAGACGCGGGTAATCATCCCGGCAACAGCGTGCATGACAGCGACGTCCTTGCGAATGATTTTATTGATACCCGGACGAATAACCTTCACCACCACATGCTCGCCACTGTGAAGCACGGCTTCATGGACCTGAGCAATAGAGGCGGAGGCTAAAGGCTGACGATTGATAGAGCTGAAGACTTCAGAGACGGGCACTCCGAGAGAGTGCTCAATAATGCTAATGGCACGATCACCGGGAAAGGGCGGAACACGATCCTGCAGGAGCTTTAGCTCATCGGCGATATCCGGCGGGAGCAAATCACGACGGGTAGACAGCACCTGTCCAAACTTGACGAACACCGGGCCAAGCTCTTCAAGAGCGCAGCGCAGACGCTCTCCACGAGGCAACTCATTACGATACCAACGCCAGGGCAGGAGCCAGACACAGGCCCGAATAAACCACGGCATTGCATTGAGGGGAATAATGTCATCCAGGCGATACTGGGCGATAACACGAATGATGGTCAGAATACGAAGTAGTCGAATCACCAGAACCGCTTCCTTAGATCAGACACAGCATCCAAAGCCTGTGCCTTGCACATGAAGCCGATGATTCTAACGCTTGCGCGTGGCCTTGTCTGTGTCTGACTCGACACAAACCTGATTCCGGCCATTTCGTTTCGCTTCATAGAGCGCCTGATCAGCACGCTCAAAGAGCTTGGCGGCATCATCGCCCTGACGGGAAATCGCAATTCCGACGGAAAGAGAGACAGACACCCGCACTCCGCGAAAATGGAAGCCAACACCGGAGGCTGTGAGTCGAACTTTCTCGGCAAACTGCCGCGCTGTATCTCGGCCCAGACCCGGCAGCAGGAAAACAAACTCCTCGCCGCCAATGCGCGCCAGCAGATCTTCTTTTCGTAACAGCGGGCGCAGGGTCTTTGCCATAATTTTCAGCACTTTATCCCCGGCCAGATGACCATATTGGTCATTAATAGCCTTGAAGAAGTCCAGATCGCCGACTAACAGTGCAAAAGGCCGCTGCTGCTGTTGGAAATCGCTAAACAACTGACGCAGGCGCATATCGTAGGCCATTCGGTTGGGCAAACCGGTCAGCGCATCCTGCTGCATTCGCTGATGCTGATCTTCAAGTTGTCCCTGCAGCCTTTCGTGCTCAACTTCGAGGGACTTCAACCGCTTTTCCATCTCGTTATGGCGCTGCTGCCAATGCTGTGCCCGCTTTTCATGGGCCGTACGATAGCTTTCCACATAACCAGTCAGGCCTTTAAGACGTTCCTCAACCTGTGACTGCAACACTGAGAGGTTGGTGGCATCACGCACTTCCTGACGCAAGTCCCCCATATCCTGCTGCAAATCTGAGGTAAAGGTTGCAGTTTCTGCACGCGCTGAGCGTTGTTGCAGCAACTCGGTATCGACATAACGCTGCATCATCTGCAGATGACGTGAAATCTCCTGAAGGTAGTTTTCCAGCTCTCGGTTTTGCTGACCTAGTTGCGAAAACAGCACTGTCAGTAAACTTTGCAAGGTGCGCTCGACCACTTCCGGGCTATCTTGCCCTTCCAGTTCATCAATCAGATTAAGAAGGTCAGGATGGTGCTGTAACTCACCCATCACCGGCTGCACCTGACGTAATAGCCAGTGGCGTATGCGGCGGACGAGAGTATCGGCGGTGTCTTGTTCTTCCGGCGTCTGGATTGCGTGATCGGCGGGCAGGGGAGCATCCACCTGCTCGACCCAGGCGGTGAGCATGGAAGCATCAGGGACATTCTGCAGCGCTTTAACCAGAGACCCCCAGCGTGGCACATGGGGCTGGTCCAGGGCTAAATGCTGAGCGAGCTTACGAACCAGTGCTGTAAACAGTTTTAACTTGTTTTCAGCATCCAGCTCAGCTTCGTTCAGCTCAGAAAGAAGTTCGTAGTAACGACTTTTCCAGTCTTGCGTATCTGTACTGCTCACAGGGCCATCCAATGAAGAATCTATGGAGCTCGACAGATACTGACATGTTTTGCCTGAGAGAAGATGATTCACCTCAGGCAACGACATCTTTGTGGGAGGGAATGACACCAGAGAGCCATTCCCTCACCATACAGTGCTCCGTTACTGCATGGCTTTGCGTTCTTTTGCGATCAGATAGTCTGCGACTTTGAGCATGTGAGTGAACGTATCTTCTCCGGAGTTCACTGGCGCCACCACATACTTACCATTGATGGTAATGGAGGGAACGCCTGTCACTTCGTAACTCGCCAGCAAGCCTTCGCCTTTCTTCAGACGCATATCCGTCGCAAAAGAAGAATAGACCTTGGCAAACTGCTCTGCATCCACATTCTGCTCTTTCATGAAGGCCACCAGATTTTCCTTGGTGGAAAGATTACGGTGGTCCTGATGGATCGCGGCAAACAGAGGCGCATGAATTTTCTCTTCTACGCCCACTTCATGGGTCGCATAGTAAGTACGCGCCAGACCTTCCCAGCTTGGATGAAAGACCACTGGAACGTGATCAAACTGCACATCATCACCCAGTTTGGCCGCCCAGGGAGTGACGACCGGATCAAAGGCATTACAGTGCGGGCAAGCGTAACTGAAGAATTCGATCACCTGAATTTTCTTGGGATCGGGGGTATGAACAGGCTCGCTCAGTACCTGATAGTCCTTGCCTTCAACATAGGTTTCATCAGCCATGCCTGCCAGAGGAAGCAAACACAGACCCAACACCAACACTTTTACTGCTTTCAACATGTAATGCTCTCCGATCCTGTTAATCGTGGATGAGGCCCTGCCTCGTGCCAGTATCCATTCATTGTGACCGACACAGGCACATAAAGTTCAACACCCAAAAAGCCATCATACAAAAGGCTTTCCTGTCTCGCCTCGCCGCAAATGTTTCATCCTTATACAATCAAGGATGATTTAATGCGCACTCAGCCCCTGCAAATAGCTCGCGACCGCAGCCATGTCGTCATCCGTCATATTGGCGGTGACGCCTGCCATAATGTTGGTTTTATCTGCGCTGCGTGTGCCATCGCGATAAGCCTTGAGCTGAGCTTCAAGGTAGGCCTCATGCTGGCCCGCCAACGCGGGAAAACCAGCCTGAGAGTTGCCAATCCCTGCTGGTGCGTGACACGACGTACAAGCAGGCACGCCTTTGTCAGGCAATCCTTGCGTATAAATCGTCTCTCCCAGAGCATTATCACCTGACCCCTCTTTGGCAGCAGGCATGGGCAGACTGGCGAAATAGGCGGACATGTCGCTCATTTGCTCATCCGACAGATTAAGAAGAATACCACTCATTACCGGGACCGACCGCTTGCCCGACTTGATATCCTGAAGCTCCTTGGTGAGATAGCGCTCATGCTGGCCAGCAAGCGAGGGATACGTTGGCATGGGTGAGACACCTTGCATGCCATGACAGGCGGCACAGACAACGATATTGGCTTTACCTTTGGCAGGATCGCCCTCGGCATTCGCATTCACGGAAAAAACAGCCAGCAGTAGCAACAGGCATGAGAGTCGCAGCGTCATTTGCTTATCCTGGTTCGGATTGGCCCGCCGGGCACAATCATTTATTGGTTTTTTTCAGTATCATAGGGCACCAAGACATCGACAATGCCGTTGCCCGCATCTGATCGGCATTATAGTGAACCACCCAGCACTCAAAAACGAGCTTATCCGTTGCTGAGTCAGCCAGAGCACGATCACCATGCTAACCTCACGCGTCAATTACCACACAGCCCGCTATGCCATCAGTGCGGCCAAAGTGAGCCAGTGCCCGCCCGATGAAACGTGCGAGGTCGCTTTCGCGGGTCGTTCCAATGCGGGTAAATCCAGTGCCATCAATGCGCTGACTCAGCAAAGCAAACTGGCGCGCACCTCGAAAACGCCAGGGCGCACGCAGCTGATCAACTACTTCTCTCTCAAGGTCCCTAACGGGGTTGAGAACCCGCCGATTTACCTGGTCGACCTGCCGGGTTATGGCTACGCCAAAGTGCCCGTCGCCATGAAACTCGACTGGCAAGCCCACATCAGCGATTACCTGGCTGATCGCCAAAGCCTTAAAGGGCTGGTGCTGATGATGGACGTGCGCCATCCCATGACCGAGTTCGATGAAATTCTGGTGGAGTGGTGCATTGATGCCAAAATGCCTCTGCACATTCTGCTGACCAAAGCCGACAAAATTAACAAGGGACCAGCGTCCTCCACGATGGCGAAGCTGCGCAATGAGCTGCGTGATCGCATGGGAGATCTGGTCAGCGTGCAGCTTTTTTCATCGCTGAAGAAAACCGGTGTCGAACAGCTGGCACACCGTCTGGATGACTGGCTGCTGGGCCCTGCCGTCGAAGATACCTCAGAAGACGATACCGCCACCGAGTAATACGTCCGACTTGTTCGCTACACACCGCCGAATAGAATCACTGATACCGGTCGTGTGTAGCCATCCCCGCCCTTATTCCATGTCATCTCCTGTAACCTTATTTTTACCCGCTGCCCTAACCGAGCGGCTTCTCACTTGCCTCTTTGCCTGCTGGATTTGACCCGGAACTTCCTCTTAACTGTATAATGTTATGATATAACATTTTATAGCTTAGTGAGTCTGATCCGATGCACAGCCCACAACCCCTTCCAGATACAGCCCGCCAACCCCTTAACTCTGCCATGCCATCACTGGAATGGGTTGGCATGGAATCCATCTTTCTGCCCATTCGCCTGAACGAGATTGATGGCATGCGCCACTCTCAGGCGCAGGTCAGCATCGGCGTAGACCTGCCCGGCTCGCGTAATGGCCCCAAAGGGATTCACATGTCACGGCTCTATGCACTGGCACAGGAAATGGCGACGCAACCACTGACTCCCGTAGCTCTGGATTTGTTACTGGCACGCGCGATTGCCAGCCATGACGAATGCCAAAGCTTATTGGCACGCAGTGAATGGCATTTTGATTTCTATCTCAGCCGCCCGGCGCTGGTGACCGCTGAACGCAGTGGCTGGCAGCGTTATCCTGTGCGGATACTGGGTGAACACAATGCCCATCTGGGTGAAAGTCAGATCAGCCTCGAAGTGGATCTTCACTACTCCTCAACCTGCCCCTGCTCTGCCGCGCTAAGTCGACAATACTTGGCGGACGCCTTCCTGCAGGCCTTTGCGGAAAACGCCAGCGACACACTGACGCTGGCCCGGGTTTACGACTGGCTACAAGCGCATGGCAGCATGGCGACACCCCACAGCCAGCGCAGTATCGCCACCTTACAGCTTCCCATTGCTGCCGATGCCCATCACTGGGGGCTACCTGAGCTGATTACGCTTGCGGAAGATCTCTTGCAGACGCCAGTACAGACACTGGTCAAGCGGGCGGATGAACAAGCCTTTGCGGTGCGCAATGGCTCGCAGTTGATGTATGTCGAAGATGCCAGCCGCATCCTGCTGCAGGGATTACAGCAAGCGGGCTTC
Source organism: Pokkaliibacter sp. CJK22405 (assembly GCF_046614695.1). NCBI lineage: Bacteria > Pseudomonadati > Pseudomonadota > Gammaproteobacteria > Oceanospirillales > Balneatrichaceae > Pokkaliibacter > Pokkaliibacter sp. CJK22405. The sequence goes on along the minus strand of NZ_JBKKHQ010000021.1, from coordinate 182,743 downwards.
ACGCAGGTCTCCGTAAAGGTGCAACATCAGGAAAGCCTGCATGCCCATGATGCCGTGGCCTTTGGCAGCGCGGATCTGGCTCGCTGAGCGGCTGCATCACGACAACCACTAAAGCGCCCATAAAAAAGCCTGCTTCCGAGAGTCGCAGAAGCAGGCCTGATTGTGGATAACGCCCGTGTGTCAGATCAGTGACGGGCTGTTGAAAAGTCGCTGAGGCTAACTCAGTGCGCCTCTTCCCAGCTGCAGCCCGTACCGACTTCCACCAGCAGTGGCACTTTAAGTTCTGCCGCTTCGCTCATGGCCTTAGTGATCAGCGCTTTAACGGCCTCGACCTGATCGGCCTTCACTTCCAGTACCAGTTCATCGTGTACCTGCATGATCATGCGGGCATCCAGGTCACTGGCGCCCAAAGCCGCATCCACCGCCAGCATGGCGCGCTTGATAATATCTGCCGCGGTGCCCTGCATCGGCGCGTTGATCGCCGTACGTTCCGCCGCCTGACGACGCATGCCATTGCTGGATTTGATATCCGGCAGGTACAAACGGCGACCAAACAGGGTTTCGACAAAGCCCTTTTCACCTGCATCACTACGGGTGTTGTCCATATAGCGTTTCACGCCGGGATAACGGGTGAAATAACGGTCGATGTAGGTTTGCGCATCGGTACGATTAATCCCGAGCTGCTTAGCCAGACCAAAGGCCGACATGCCATAAATCAGGCCAAAGTTGATCGCCTTGGCACTGCGACGCTGGTCCGCACTGACCCCTTCCAGCGACACACCAAAAACCTCTGCCGCCGTCGCCTTGTGGATATCTTCCCCGTGGGAGAAGGCAGTCAGCAGACCCTGATCATCCGAAAGGTGCGCCATGATGCGAAGCTCAATCTGCGAATAGTCCGCCGCCATCAGCACATAACCCTCAGGTGCCACAAACGCCTGACGAATCTTGCGGCCTTCTTCGCTACGCACCGGGATGTTCTGCAGGTTCGGATCCGTCGAAGACAAACGGCCAGTGGCCGTTACCGCCTGATGATAAGAAGTATGTACGCGACCGGTTTTCGGCTTGATCATCTCCGGCAACTTGTCGGTATAGGTCGACTTCAGTTTGCTGAGGCTGCGGTACTCCAGAATCACCTTGGGCAGCGGATAATCCAGCGCCAGCTCCGCCAGCACTTCTTCGGAGGTCGAAGGGGCGCCCTTGGGGGTTTTCTTCAGTACTGGCAACTTCTGGCGTTCAAACAAAATCTCGCCCAGCTGTTTAGTTGAGCCAAGGTTAAAGGCCTCACCAGCCAGCTCATGGGCTTCGGCTTCCAGCTCCTGCATACGCGTGGCCAGCTGCTGGCTTTGCTGGTGCAGACGTTCGGCATCAATACGCGCACCGGTGCGCTCAATCCGCGACAGAATCGGCGCCAGCGGCAGTTCCAGATCCGTCAGCAGGGTTTTGAGCTTAGGCTCCGCTGTCAGTTTGGCTTGCAGCACCTGATGCAGGCGCAGGGTGATGTCGGCATCTTCACAGGCGTACGGCGCGGCCTTTTCCAGCTCGATCTGGTTAAAGGTCAGCTGCTTGGCGCCTTTACCGGCAATATCCTCAAAACTGATGGTGGTGTGATCAAGATAAAACTTGGCCAGATCATCCATGTTATGGCGAGTCGCCGTGCTGTTTAGCACGTAGGACGCCAGCATGGTGTCATCCGCGATGCCTTTCAGTTCAACGTCATAACTGGCCAGCACGTTCATGTCGTACTTGAGGTGCTGCCCCACCTTGGCCTTATTCTCGTCTTCAAGTATTGGCTTCAGTGCGGCAATCACCTTGTTGCGATCGAGCTGAGCGGGGGCGCCAAGATAGTCATGGGCCATAGGAATATACGCCGCCTCGCCGGGCTCAACCGCCAGACAAATGCCCACCAGCTGCGCCTCCATGTAATCCAGCGACGTGGTTTCGGTATCCAGCGCGAAAATCTCCGCCTTGTTCAGCTTCTCCAGCCAGCGATCAAAATCTTCCTGCGTCAGGATCGTTTCGTAACGCGTGTCGGTCGGGAAGCTGATCGCTTCAGCGAGCTCACCCTGATCAGCCGCGACTTCTGCAGACTCCGGCGTCGCCAGCGGACCGCCGCGCTTAAGCTCCGCCAGCCAGCCTTTGAACTCAAGCTCGGTGTACAGAGTGAAAAGCAGATCGGTATCGGGCGCTTTCATCGCCAGCGCGGCGAGGGGTTCTTCCAGTTCCACATCACACTTGATGGTCACCAGATCGCGGGACAACGGCAGCTCAGGCGCAAATTCACGCAGTTTCTCACCGACCTTGCCTGTTACTTCTTCGGCATGTTCCAGCACGCCATCCAGCGAGCCATAGGCTTCCAGCCACTTCACTGCGGTTTTCGGGCCGCAACTGGGCACGCCCGGGACGTTGTCGACCTTATCGCCAATCAGCGCGAGGTAATCGATAATGCGCTCGGGCGCGACGCCGAACTTTTCCTTCACGCCCTCAATATCCATGGTGGTATTGGTCATGGTGTTGACGAGGGTCACGTGCTCATTGACGAGCTGTGCCATATCCTTGTCGCCGGTCGAGATCACCGTCGGCTGCCTGGCCTGCCAGGCTTGCTGCGCCAAAGTGCCGATAACATCGTCCGCTTCAACGCCGGTAACCGCCAGAAGCGGATAGCCCAGCGCACGGATGGCTTCGTGCAAAGGTTCGATCTGCGAGCGCAGATCGTCCGGCATGGAAGGACGGTTGGCCTTGTATTCAGGGTACATATCATCGCGGAATGTCTTGCCCTTGGCGTCAAACACCACCACGGTTAGAGAATCAGGATACGCCTGTCGCAGTGAGCGCAGCATACCGAGAACGCCCTTGATGGCACCGGTGGGCTGGCCCTTGGCATTATTCAGTGGCGGCAGCGCGTGGTACGCGCGATACAGATAGGATGAACCATCCACGAGTACCAAAGGTGCGCGGGGTGCTGAAGCAGACATGGCGAGTTTCCTTTTTGGGCAGGCCCGCCATGATAAAGAATCCCCGGCAGTGACAAAAGGCCGGTGCAGGCGAAGCGGGACAGGTTTTCCTTTCCGCTGACCACCCTGCAACCTGACAAAACAAGGAGACAGTCATGCGCAAATGGATACTGGCTGGCCTGCTGGCCACCACCGCCGCTTTCAGTGGCGTCAGTTATGCCGCCGATGATGATCTTGGCGAACCACAGATCATCATCACTCACAAGACCGATAAAACCTTCTATGAATACCGCGTCAACGGTGAGGTGGTTGAAATTAAGGTGGTGCCCAAGAACGGCAAGCCCTATTATCTGGTGCCCGTAGATGGCGGCATGCGAGAGAGCGATCGCTCGCAGCTGCGAATTCCCAAGTGGGTCATTTTTCAATGGTAAGCGGAAGCTAGTATGGCTGTTTTCACCCCCGTCACGTTGTCTGAACTGGATACCTTTCTGGAGTCGTTTGATCTGGGCCGGGGGGTGTCCATTAAAGGCATTGATGGAGGCGTCGAGAACACCAACTTCTTTATTACCCTCGAACGCGATGGCCAGCACAGTGAGTATGTGCTGACCCTGTTTGAAGACCTGCCTGAGGCCGAACTGCCGTTCTTTGTTGAACTCACCACCTGGCTTGCCCGTGCAGGTATTCCCGTACCCGCACCTTTTCAGGATAAGAACGGCATCGCCCTGCATACCCTGAACCGCCGTCCGGCACTGATACTGCCGCGTTTTAAGGGCGCTCACTTGCCACGCCATGAACTCACCGTGGCTCAATGCGGTGTGATTGGCGAGTATCTGGCGCGCTTTCATCAGGCGGGTGATGATTTCTTCATGACTCGCCAGGCCCACCGCGGCGTGTTCTGGTGGCGCCGCGAGTCACAGATTCGTGCCCAGCAACTGGCTCCGGCCGATGCGCTGCTCATGCAGCAGGCGGTGACCAGTTTTGACCGTTTCTTGGAGGCAGAAAAGGCTACTGTTCGCCTGCCCACAGGCGTCACCCATGGCGACCTGTTCCATGACAACGCCCTTTTCCATGAGGGTGAGCTGACCGCCATCATCGATATCTACAACGCCAGCACCAGCTATCTGCTTTATGATCTGGCGATCACGGCCAACGACTGGTGTATCAATCCGGACGGCAGCTGGCGTAAAGAGCATCTCGCAGCGCTGCTGAGCTCGTACGCCAAGGTTCGCCCATTCACGGATGCCGAGCATGATTACTGGCCACTGATGCTGCAAACCGCCGCGATGCGTTTTTGGCTTTCCCGTCTTGAGCAGATTCACCCGGATGGTACCTATATGAAAAACCCGGATGAATTCCGCGACATTCTGCGCCATCGGCTGACAGACAGCGGCACACTGCCACGCCTGTAACTTTCTATAGCATTCCTTAAGAAAAACATACTTTTTACACAATTAGTGATAACCGGACGCCACCCTCTCTGCTAGAGTGTTGGGTCCGGTGACTTCTTCTGCTCTCGCAGTGCCTGCATGTTCATGCGTTCATGGCACGCATCACAACAATAAAAGCGATCCTTCAGGATAGCGTCCTACCGGAAAACGCCAGGCGACAAGACAACGTCCCGGCACACCCTGTGAACAGGTGCAGCACCCCGTGCTTGCCGACCGCGAATCATAATCGCCGGCGGCCACCTGAAAAGACGACTGAATAACAACACTACCTAACGAGAGTATGCCATGAACACTTCCCAGAACCGGGCCTTGAGTGCCGCGGATCTGCATCGTCCCCTCAGCCGTGGGGATGCAAAAACCCTGTCTTTGTCTGCCCTGGGCGGCGCCCTGGAATTCTACGACTTCGTCATTTTCGTCTTCTTCGCGGCAGTCGTCGGTAAACTGTTCTTCCCACCTGACATGCCCGACTGGCTACGTCAGGTACAGACCTTTGGTATTTTCGCCGCAGGTTACATTGCCCGCCCCCTGGGCGGCGTCATCATGGCGCACTTCGGCGATCTGATCGGCCGCAAGCGTATGTTCATGTTCTCCATTTTGCTGATGGCCTGCCCCACTCTGCTGATGGGCCTGTTACCTACTTATGAAACCTGGGGTCTGTTTGCGCCTCTGGCACTGCTGCTGATGCGTGTGCTACAGGGTGCTGCGATTGGTGGCGAAGCCCCCGGCGCCTGGGTATTCGTTACCGAACACGTGCCCGCCAACCGCACCAACTTTGCCTGTGGCACATTGTCGGCCGGTCTGGTCGCGGGCATTTTGCTGGGCTCTGTCGTTGCCACCATTATTAATGCAACCTTCTCGGCAGAAGAGCTGAATGATTACGCCTGGCGTCTGCCTTTCCTGCTGGGCGGCATTCTGGGCTTTATCACCATGTACCTGCGCCGCTGGCTGCATGAGACTCCGGTATTTACCGAGATGCAGCAGCGCAAAGAGCTGGCTGAGGAAATGCCCCTGAAAGCGATTCTGCGTAACCATCGCAGCGGTATTGTGGTATCCATGCTGGTGACCTGGATTCTGACCGGCGCCATCGTCGTCGCTATTTTGATGACGCCAACCCTACTGCAGAAACTGGCGCACCTGCCTGCGCAAACCACGTTGTTTGCCAACAGTATGGCGATTATTGCGGTGATCGTGGGCTGCATGGTCTCTGGCGCTCTGGCTGACCGTTTCGGTAGCGGTCCTGTTCTCTTTATTTTCAGTGCGGGCATGGGCATTAGCTACTGGTGGTTCTATTCCACCGTACTGACTGATCCGACCCATCTGGTAGCGATGTATATCGTCGTGGGCTTCTTTGTCGGCCTGACTGGCGTCGTTCCTGCCATTGCCGTCTCCTCCTTCCCGGCCGCCGTGCGCTTCACCGGATTGTCCTTCTCTTACAATCTGGCCTACGCCATTTTCGGTGGCACCACGCCGATGCTGGTCACGCTGCTGCTGAAAGAAAACCCCCTGGCACCAACGTACTATATTGCCGGTTTGGGTGTACTAGGTATGGCGCTGGGGCTGACCCTGAGCGCCACCCGTCGTCAGAATGCCAACCTGACAGCGGCAACCTCAGCCTGACATTAAGCGAGAACGGCTCACTCTCCTGAGGCTGACCCATGTCAGCCTCAGTTTTTTCTGCCTTATCCCATAACCCCTTATCCGGCTCGATCCTCTGCGCTTCACGAGGCAACGCGCTCACGCCTTCCCCTTTTTCTTCACTGCCAGCGCCGGTGCTGCTAAAGTTTCTCCATTCGCGATTAAGGAGAGTCTCATGCGTCGTCTTGTCCTGCTTGCCCCGATGGCAGCCCTTCTGCTTCTTTCAGGCTGTGGATCAGCGCCAACGACAGGGTCAGGCTACGGCAATACCGCTAACTCAGGCTCGATGGCAGAGGCCACCCAGGCCAACACCCTGCCCGGCACCCTTTCCCTGCGCTTAAAAAATGCCAGCTCAGGCAGCTACTATGGCTGGACGATGGAAGTCTCCAAGGCCGAGAGCAATCAGGGTTTTGTGCCTTTCACAACACCACAAATGCAGAATGGCCAGAATCAGGGTTACCCCCTCTGGCCGGATCGTTACTGGGTGACCGTGAAACATCTGGATGAAACGCGCTATTCCGGCTGGGTCGATGTGCAGGCAGGTCAGCTGACCGAGCTTTATGTCGACATCGGCTGGCTGTCGGATGACATTGAAGTTCATGGCCCAATGACAGCCGCCAATCAGCCGCCGGTCACGCAACCGATCGACAGCTCCTACAAAGCCTTCACACTTCCAAGCCAGTCCGGCTACGACATTACTTATCAGGGCCCGCAGGATCATGGTCTGCGCACGGGCCGTGCCACCTTTATCTTTAAGAAAGACGACCAGACCGTACTGACCCTGCGTAATGCACTTTGGCTGGCGGGTACAGGCCCACGTGGCACCATGGACTTTGAAGATGGCCGCACGGTGACAGGCCAGCTGGATAACAAGCTGCAGCTGACCGAAGGCAGCATTACCCATTGGCCCGATGGCAGCCAGTTTGTCGGCACCTATGACGGTCTAACGCCAGCCGAAGGCACATTCACTTTCAAAAACAACGATAAATGGCGCGGTAAACTGCGCGATGGCGTGCCCTATGGCTCCGGACGGATAACCTGGCACAGCGGCCAGTGGATGGAAGTCTCCGATGCCTCCACCATTCCTTCGATGACAGGCCGACTGCCCTGTACCAGCGCGGACGGAACGGTCACCACCTGCATGATGTTCGATGGCAAGCTCATCGACTCTGAAACCGAGTACCTGCGTCTGCAGGATGAGCGCGCGCTGATGAATCAGGTCGCCATGGAATCCGAAGGCATGCCGCCGGTGGGCGACAGCTCTAACCCTGGCGGCAGTCCGGAAGAGAGCACCACCTCACTGATCGGTGATACCAGCGCCAGTCAAAACGGTGAGATCAATTGCACCCGCGCCGTGGGCAAGTTCGTGAAAGACGGCGGCCTTAGCACCCTGACACTGACAGACCCGGGCGCCGGCTCCGGCACTCTGGTGCAGCTGGATGGCTCCGGCCAGTATCGTTTTGAGGTGGGTTTCAGCTTTAAAGCGACGGCCGACACCATCAGCTTTAAGTACCAGCCCGCCCACTACAAGCTGGTGTCGTCAGGCGAGGTCATGCAGACCACCACCATGCCGGATGCCTCAGCCAGCTGTCAGTACAACGGTCAGAGTCTGGTGATCAACGGCGAGACTTATCACCAGTAATACCTACGTCACCGCGATAGAAAAGGGCGCCTGAGCGCCCTTTTTCCTTATCAACACGAACAACCACTCCGAGCTACTGCGCCAGTAGAAAATCCAGTCCCTGCTGAATATGAATCTCTGTGGAATCCAGTAAAGGTGTGCCTGCGACCTCTCCCTGCAGCGCCAGTCCCAGCTCGGTGCAGCCCAGAATCACCGCCTGACAGCCAGACTGTGCCAGCTTTTGCGCCTCATCGGCCAGTTGCTGGCGACTGAGTTCCAGCACTTTGCCCTGACACAGCTCCTCAAAAATGATGCGATGCACCTGCTGACGACCTGACGCCTCAGGCACCTGCAGAGCAATATCAAAACCCTGGGCCAGATGACGCTGATAAAAGCCATCTTCCATTGAGAAAAGTGTGCCTAACAGCCCGGCCTGAGTAATGCCTGCCTGGGCAAGACGCTGACCCACTCCCTCCAGAATATGCAGCAGCGGCACGTCAATCCGCGCCTGTACCTGATCCGCCACCTTGTGCATGGTATTGGTGGCAATCATGATGGCCTTGGCACCCGCTTGCTCCAATCCCTGCGCCGCAGCGGCCAGGGTTTGGGCGATGGCCTCCCAGTCACCAGCGTGCTGCCAGGCAGCCAACTGACTAAACTCAAGGCTGTGAAGCAGAAGCGGTGCCGAGCTGAGTCCACCGCGAGCATGACGAACACCTGCATTCAGATCCTGATAATAGACCTGGGTTGACTCCCAGCTCATCCCTCCAAGAATTCCCAGTGTACGCATTGCCTGACTCCTTGATTGGTGCGCAGAGCGGTGTTTTACCGCCCCGCGCGATACTGAATACGAAAGGCCTAGGCCATAAACCAGATAACACAACCCACCAGTAACAGGCTCAACAGGCGGTTAAATCCACGCTCGCGGCCGGGCTGATTTAACCAGCGCTTCACACTCTGCCCAAGCCAGGTCCAGGCACTGCCGGTACAGAGCGCCACCAGACCAAAGATGATGCAGCCCATCAGCGTCACCTGCAGCGTCTGCGAGGGAGCCAGTGCAAACAGACTGATCAGCGTGGTCGCCATCATCCAGGCTTTCGGATTCACACCCTGAAACAGCACTGCCTCATGCCAGCGCATGGGACGATCCAGAAAGGGCAAGGCACTTTTGCCGGGTTCAGCCATCCAGAGTTTCCACGCCAGCCACAGCAGATAGGCACCGCCGATGGCTTTCATTACCCAGCGGCAAGCCGGGAAGACGATAAAGAGCTGCGCCAGCCCCATGCCAGCCAGCACAATCATCACCACCGAGCCGACCGAAATGCCCAGAATATGCGGCAAGGTCCGGCGCCAGCCAAATCGCGCGCCCGATGCCGTCAGCATCATGTTGTTAGGGCCGGGTGTGCCCGCCATCAGGAAGGCAAAGGCGACCATTGGCCCCAATAACTGCAAACCCAGTGTCAGTGAAAATAAACTCGTACTCATGGTGGTTACCTGTGGGAGCGCTATCAGCTCCATCAACGTTATCGATTCCTTACCTTGTTTCAGGTTGAGAGCGATACACCTGGCGCCGGGTTACCGCTCTCAATGCATCGATACAATTTAAATAAAAACTTTAATTGTCTCGATTTATTCAGCATAATTGCCGGATATTTTCCGTCAATGGTTTTATTGTCATGGTGACAATCTGGAATCCAGACCTAAGTGTCTTTCAAGGGCCACGTTATCTGGCGATTGCTGATGCGCTGGCAGCGGCCATTGAGCAAGGTGAGCTGGAAGTGAATCAGCGCCTGCCAACCCACCGGGCGCTGGCCGATCAGCTCGGCGTCACGGTCGGCACCATTACCCGAGCCTACGCCGAAGCCGAACGGCGCGGGCTGGTGGAAGCCCGTGTCGGCAGTGGCACCTATGTGCGTCTGCAGGGTCAGCTGGTCTCGCGTCCCTGGAAAATCGAGCACAGGGATGACTGGGCCAACCTGGGCGTGACCGTTTGCGTGCCGGATGACCGCGAAGCCTCCTTTCGCTCTGCCCTCGACAGGGTATTGCAGCAAAATCTGAACCCTCTGCTGGAGCATAATCAGGAAGCCGGGATTCCCGCCCATCGCGAGCAATACGGTCAGTGGCTGGCAATGATTGGTCTGCAGCCGCCGGTTGAGCAGCTGGTGATGACCGCAGGCGGCCAACAGGGCATTCTGCTGTCCCTGCTCAGCACCTTAAATCCGGGTGATACGCTGGCCTGCGAGGCGCTGGCCTATCCGGGCCTGCTGCTGACCGCGCGCAAGCTGAACCTCAAAGTACTGCCGGTGGCGATGGATGAGGACGGGCCCCTGCCGGAAAGTCTGGAGCTCATCTGTCGGGAACGTCGTCCGAAGGCGTTCTACTGCACCCCAACCCTGCAAAACCCGACCTCGCGCATTTTCAGCCTGAAGCGCCGCGAAGCGCTGTTGGAAGTCTGCCAGCGTCACGGCCTGTGGGTGATCGAGGATGACATCAACGGCTGGACACCCAGAGAGCGCCCCGTGCCAATGGCCGCGCTGGCGCCAGAACAGGTGTTGCACATCAGCGGGATTTCCAAGGCACTCTCGGGCGGGATTCGTGTTGCCGGGCTGGTGGCGCCGCTCAGTCTGATCGACGCCGTGCATGAAGCCATTCGCAGTGTCTGCTGGGTGACCAGCCCCTTTCTCACGGCGATTGTCGGGGAGTGGATAGTCAGCGGTGAAGCCGCGCGCCTGCTGGAAAGGCAACGCGATGCACTGACGCATCGCTGCGATCTGGCCCGCTCGATTCTCGGCACCGAGCTGTTTGAGTGCGCCCCGATCAGTAACCACGGCTGGATTAATCTGCCGGAGCCCTGGCTTAGCCACCACTTTGTCCAAGCCGCCGATGCCGCCAAGGTGCAGCTGTTTGGTAGCGAGCACTTCTCTGCCGGCAGGCAGATCGTGCATCAGGGGGTACGTTTGTCACTGAGCCACCCGGCCACGCTGGCAGAGCTGGAGCTTGGGCTCACGCGGGTGCGGGAGATTCTGAAGCGCGGCCCTGAACCGGCGCCCGGCGTACGCTAGCAACCGCCATAAAAAAGCCCGCTGAAGTGTGAACCTCAGCGGGCTTTTTTAGTTTTGAGCTGACTCGGACTTACTGCAGGCAGCTTTTGAAGCGACCGGCGATGTCATCCAGGAAATGCACATAACCCTGCGCGCTGACAGGAATATCGGTCGCCAGCGGGTCCAGCGCCGCCTGTTTAACATTCAGCCCGTGGGTGATGGACTCCACCACCGCAGGCACAAATTGCGGCTCGGTGAAGACACAACGCGCTTTACCTTCTTCCAGCTCATGACGAATTTCCGCCAGATGCTTGGCGCCGGGCTGGCGCTCAGGGTTGACCGTAAACTCACCCAGATGATTCAGGGCGTAGTGCTCTTCAAAGTAGTGATAAGCGTCGTGGAAGACGAAGTAGCCCGTGCTCTTGACCGGCGCCAGCTCAGCCTTGATCTTGGCATCTTCGGCATTTACCGCTTCTTCGAAGGTTTTATAGTTCTCGACATAGCGTTCGGCGTGCTCAGGGTCGAGCTCACGCAGACGATCGGCCAGTGCATGTGCCGCCTCTACGGCGAATTCCGGACTGGTCCACATGTGCGGATTGTAGCCGCCATGATGGTGATGATGGCCTTCTTCAGCCTCTTCCTCATGGTCATCGTGCCCATCATGATCGGCGTGTTCGTCATGGTCGTGGTCTTCATGATCCGCATGCTCATCGTGATGCTCGTCATGGTCTTCCTCTTTGCCACGCTCTTTGAGGTTCAGCACCTCGGCCAGTGTCAGCAGCTGCTCAGGTTTTTTCTGCTCGGCACTGCGAGCAACAAAGGCCTCCATATCCGGCCCCACCCACACCAGCAAATCGGCAGACGCCAGCTTGCGGCTATCGGAAGGCTTAAGGGCGTAATCGTGAGGCGATGCACCGGGCGCAACCAGCAATTCCGGCGCGGAGACGCCATCGGTAATGGCCGCAGCAATCAGCTGAAGGGGTTTCAGGGTAGTGAGAACCTGTGGCGCATCGGCGTGAGCACTGCCACTGGCAGCCAAAAGCGCAGCAAGTGCCATTCCGGCGGGGATCTTCATGTGAACTCCAGGGTGCAATGTAATAACATAGAGAGCGAATCGACGGTCCATATTTAATGTTATAATATTGCATTATTGCAAGAGGTATTTGGTCATGGCTGCAACAACACCCTGTTTTACGCCGCATAATCATCAGCGCTGCATTGATGGTGCGCTGAATACGGCGAAACAGTTATGCCATGATCGCGGCGTGCGCTTTACCCCCATTCGTGAACGCGTCCTGGAGCTGATCTGGCAGAGCCACAAACCACTGGGTGCCTATGAACTTCTGCCCCAGCTGGCTGCCGATGGTTTTAACTCTGCACCACCGACGGTCTACCGCGCGCTGGACTTCCTGCAGGAGCAAGGCCTGGTTCACCGTATTGCCTCGCTGAATGCCTTTATTGGCTGTAACTCCCCTGCCCATCAGCACACCGGCTATTTCTTTCTCTGCTCCAACTGCGGCGCCGCGCTGGAGATTGCCAGTGATGTGATCGAAACGGCTATTCAGCAGCAGGCTGACAAACAGTCGTTTAAGGTAGAACACCAGACACTGGAAGTGGTGGGTCTTTGCCCTGCCTGCCAGAAAGCAGCCAGCCCCTCGGCCTGAGTCGTTAGCCATGACAAACCCCTTACTTTCACTGGAAGGCATTGCCGTTCGCTATGGCGAGGATGCGGTGCTGGAAAATATCAGCCTGACCGTCCATCCCGGTGAAATCACTACCCTGATTGGCCCGAATGGCGCCGGTAAAACCACCCTCGTGAGAGTGGTGCTCGGTCTGTTAAACCCCACTCAGGGCAAACGCGAGTGCAGCGCCGGCCTGCGCATAGGCTATATGCCGCAGAAACTGCATCTGGATAACACCCTGCCCCTGACGGTGACGCGCTTTTTGCGCCTGTCGAAAGCATCACGCAAGCAGGATCTCACCGCGATTCTGGAACGCGTCGGCGCAGCCCATCTGCTCAATAAGCCCATGCACGGCTTATCCGGCGGCGAAACCCAGCGCGTGCTGCTGGCCCGCGCTCTGCTGCAACAGCCAAACCTGCTCGTACTGGATGAGCCGGTACAGGGTGTCGATGTGAACGGGCAGGTGGAGCTTTACGCCCTGATTGGCCAGCTGCGCCGTGAAACCGGCGTCGCGGTATTGATGGTATCTCACGATCTGCATCTGGTGATGGCGGAGACGGATCAGGTGATTTGCCTTAACCGGCACGTCTGCTGCTCTGGTTCGCCAGCGCAGGTCAGCAATGATCCTTCCTTTATTGATCTCTTTGGTCGTCGTGCCGCCGACACGCTGGCGCTGTATAACCACCATCACGACCACCAGCATGATGATCATGGCAACGTGATTGTCGATCATCCGGAATGCTGCCATGTCGAGGGGCACGAACATCACCATCACTGACGCTGAGTCAGAAGTAACCGCAATTCCGATCCGTTCTGGCATCCGCTGCGTGACCGCGTGATGCCCTCGCCTGCCGTATGAGGAGAATACCCAGGTGGATACATTTTTACTGCTGGCCCTGCTGGGCGGTCTTGGCGTTGCGCTGGTAGCGGGGCCATTGGGCTCATTCGTGGTGTGGCGGCGCATGGCTTACTTCGGTGACACCCTCGCCCACTCGGCCTTACTGGGTGTGGCGCTGGGGTTTCTCTTCAGCATCAATCTCAATCTGGCCGTGGTGCTGTGCTGTATCGGCCTCGCTCTGGTGCTGGTCAGCCTGCAACACAAGCGCTGGATCGCCACCGACACCCTGCTCGGCATTCTCGCCCATACCAGTTTGTCCCTGGGTCTGGTGGCGGTGTCTCTGCTGGATAATGTGCGTATCGATTTGATGAGCTACCTGTTTGGCGATCTCCTCGCCGTGCAAGCAGTCGATCTTTACTGGATTTACGGTGGCGGCGCCGTGGTGCTGGCGCTGCTGTCCTGGCTCTGGACACCGCTCCTTGCCATCACCGTGAATGAAGATCTTGCCAAAGTCGAAGGGGTTCCCGTTGAGCGCGTGCGTTTGGCACTGATGCTGCTGGTCGCGATGGTCATCGCCGTGGCGATGAAGATTGTCGGCGTGCTGCTGATCACGTCACTGATGATTATTCCGGCGGCGACAGCACGGCGCTTTGCCCACACCCCTGAGCAAATGGCCATTTTCTCCAGCATTATCGGCATGCTGGCCGTCTGCCTGGGGCTGGCCCTCTCCTATTACCACGACACGCCCGCCGGGCCGTCGGTGGTGGTTTGCGCTTTCCTGCTGTTCCTTATCAGTAATCTGGCACCCCAACGCCTGAGCCGCGCCAGTTAAATGCAGGCGGACAATTCAACAGCGCTGGAGGATCAGGCACCGGCTAAACGCCTGTGGCAATTGTCCTGGCCGATCATGCTCAGTAACGCCAGTGTGCCTTTACTCGGGCTGGTGGATACCGCTGTGGTCGGCCATCTGGATGACAGCCGTCACCTGGCTGCGGTGGCCCTCGGCGCCTCCGCCTTCAGCCTGCTGTTCTGGGCCTTCGGCTTTTTACGGATGGGCACCACCGCCACCCTGTCCCAGGCCTTTGGCCGACGTGACGGCACAGAACTTCGTCTTGGTCTGGCGCAGGCCATCGTTACGGCACTGTGTCTGGGCCTGCTGATGATCCTTCTGCAGCTGCCCTTAATGGCGCTGCTAAAGCTGATCTACGCGCCGGGCGAGTCCATCGCCGGTACCGTCGATACCTATCTGCATATCCGCATCTGGTCAGCACCCGCGACCTTGCTCAACTATGTGCTGCTCGGCAGCCTCCTCGCGCTGCAACAGGCACGCGCACCGGTGCTGATGATGCTGAGCGTCAATCTCACCAATATCGTGCTGGATGCCTGGCTGGGCCTCGGCCTTGGCTGGAACAGCGCTGGTGTGGCGGCCGCTTCGGTGATCGCCGAATATGTCGGCAGCCTTTGTGGCCTCTGGCTGGTCATGGGTCAGCTCAAACGCTTGCCCGGCGCATGGCCGACACGTCAGGCGCTGCAGCAAAGCCCCTGGCGTCGGCTGTTTAAAAGCCATCGGGATCTGTTTATTCGCACCCTTTGCCTGCTCGGCGTACTGACCTGGATGACCCGACAAGGCAGCCTGCTCGGCGCCAACGTCCTCGCCGCCAATGCCATTCTGCTGCAGGGCATGAGCCTGACCTCGTATGTGCTGGACGGTTTTGCCCAGGCCGTTGAAGCCCTGACCGGTGCAGCGTGGGGCCAGCAAAACCGTGAGCGCCTCACCCGCGTCATCAAGGCCGCAGCCTGGCTCTCCGGCCTCACCGCCCTTGGCTGGACATTACTCTTCGCCGTCGCGGGTTTGCCGCTGGCCCATTTACTGACCAGCGTGCCGGAAGTACTGGCGCTTATTGATACCTACCTGCCCTGGCTGATCCTGATGCCATTGGTCGCGGTGTGGAGCTATCTCTTTGATGGCTTACTGATCGGCACCAGTCAGTTCCGGTTGATGCGCGACTCCATTCTGCTCGCCAGCGCGGGCTTCATCCTCTGTTGGTATTGCACCCAATCCTATGAAAACAGTGGCCTTTGGCTGGCCTACTGGGTGTTCTTCATTATCCGAACAGGCGTCGTCTCTGTAATGAGTCTGCGACTGATTCGTCGCGGTGCGTAAAAAAGGAATTACAGAAGGGAACTTTCGGATACAAAATTTGACACACTTCCCTGAGCTATCTATTCTGCAGCTCCTTTTGAGGGTCCGGCCGGACGCCTGACCACCGCCACGAATCGCGCTTGTGGCCTCGAAAGTCTCGATACCACCTCACACTCAAGGAAGATCGCCCATGCTGAGGACGCCCGCCTGCACCTCGCTCTTTCGCCCGTTTTTCGGTGCTGACAAGCACCGCTTCTGTACTTGCGTCACTGGCGCTGAGCAGGTGAAGGAGGCACGGGTATGAGCTTTTTCCCTGACGATAAAAATACCTTCAAGAATTACGTCGAGAAGAGTAATCAGGAGAAAAACCGCGGCGCAGGTTATGCCTCGATCTCCTTTGATCCGGTTGATTACACCAGCTACGTCGTAAGTAGCGACAAGCAGGGCGGCTGCTGGGGTGTTTCATCCAATCCCATGCAGACCGGCCCCAGCAGTGCCGTGTTCAAAAATGTAGCGTCTGTCGCAGGCACTGACTCCGCCACCGCCCTTCCAGTCGGTGCAATGACGCTGGCGGGCGACCCGGTTTCCCTCGTTACCGGTGAAGAAATTCTGTCTCTGACGGACTTCAACCTCCCTGGTCTTTTCCCGCTGGAGTGGAAACGCACCTACCGTACTGCCCTTTGCACTCAGGATATTGGCCTGGGTAAAGGCTGGCTGACCCCCTTCCATCAATATGTACAGCTTATTCAGGGCGATAGCGATTCTCGCCAGCTGGTCTTTGTCGATCACGATGGCCGACAACATCTGTTTGGCTGGGTGGGTGCAGGCGGCATCAGCTACCAGCAGGCGGCGGGACTGGCACTGGAGCACCTGTATGACGACAGCGAAGAGCGCTCCTATTTCCGCCTCTTCCTGCCCAATGGCCAAAGCTGGGACTTTACCTGTCTGGAAGACGGTAGCGACCGCTTCCTGCTGACCCGTCTCTGCTCACCCCAGGGCCACATGCTCTACTGCCGCTACGATGATCAGTTCCGTCTGCATCTGCTCGACTACACCTATGGCAAAGCCGTGGAAGTCCAGTACGACGAGCACAACCGGATCACGGCGCTGCAAGCGGTACGCATGAGTAGCCACCAGATTGCCGAGCACCATCAGGTATTGGCGCGTTACAGCTACTCTGACCGGGGCGACCTGCTGACCGCGACGGATGCCTTTGAGCGCACTGAAAACTATCGCTATGAGCAGGGCCTGCTGATTCAGCGCCGCCGTGCATCGGGCTTCAGCCACTTTTTCCGCTGGGATTATGACGGCGCCAATCCGGTGGCCGCACGCTGCGTAGAGCAGTGGGGTGACCGGGATATTTACCACTACCACTTCGAGTACGACCGCGCGAACCGCATCACCACAATGACGGACAGCCGCGGCGGCCGCTTTATCTACACCCATAATGAGCAGTGGATGCCGGTGCGCATCGAGACGCCTTCAGGGGCCGTCACTCTTAAAGACTATGACGAGCAGCTGCGCGTTATCCGCGAGATTGACCCGCTCGGCCGTCAGACCCTGCACCGTTACAGCCCGCAAGGCCTGTTGCTGGAAACCCGTCATGCCGATGGCCACAGCGAGCTCTTTGATTACAACGAGCGTGGTCAGCTGGTCGCCCATCAGGACAGCGAAGGCCTGCGTATCAAGCGCGAGTTCAATAGCCTCGGCAAACTGCTGTGGGAAGAAAATGCCGATGGCCTGCGCACCGATTACCTCTACGATGAGCGCGGCCGTCTTTATCAGGTCGAGAGCGATCACCAACCGACGCTGACCTACCTCTATGAAAAGCAGCAGCCTGATCGTCTGGCAGCGGTACGCATTGGCGAGGCCCAGTGGCGCTACGGCTACGATGAACAAGGCCATATCAATGCGATTCTGAACCCGGATCAGCGCATCACCACCTTGCGCTATGAGCGGGGTCTGGTGGTTGAGCGGGCCGAGTTTCCCCAGGCCACACCGGATGAGCGCCTGGTCACTCGCTATGAGTACAACGAGGCAGGGCAGCTGACCCGCCAGACCGATCCTGATGGCAAGATCACCCAGATGGAATACGACGGCCTGTCGCAGCCAGTGGCTCAGCAGCTACCGGACGGCAGCCGTTTAACCCTGGAATATGATCAGGAGCGTAACCTCACCGCGATTCAGCGCAATGACGGCAGCCGCTACCTGCTCGACTACGATGGCGAGGAGCGCATCAGCCGCACTCAGGGCTTCGATGGCCGCGAGCAACACTACCGTTACGATGCCGCAGGCCAGCTACTGGCGTTAAGTGAGCAGGAGCGCCGGATTACACTGGAGCGCGATCTGGCCGGAAAAGTCACTCGTCGTATCGCGACGCTGAATGATCAGCAGCAGGAAGACCACTTTACCCCACGCCTGCGTCAGGGTTCCTCACAACTGGAAAACCCTCATGCGCGCTGGAACTACAGCTACAGCCCTGCCGGTCAGCTGCGTAACGCCACCCTGACCTCGCCTTTCCTCAGTGAAGCCCAGCGTTTTGAGCAGGAGTTTAACGCGCAAGGCCAGATCATCAGCCAGCAGCTGCCTGACGGCTCGCGCTGGAACTTCAGCTATGAATCTCATCAGCTGGCCAGCGTGCAATGGCAGGCTGCCGGTGCGCTGGAGCCAAAAACCATTCTCGAACGCTCGCTGGATGAGCAACTGCGTGAAGTTAAACGCCAGTGTGGCGAGCTGAGCCTGACCTCGTTCTACGATGCGCAGGGACGCCTGAAGGAACAACAGCGCCAGATCGGCGAGAAGCAGCAGAGCCGCCGTTACTACTACGGTGCAGATCAACAGCTCACCAGCGTCGAAGACTCCGAACTCGGCGACCAACGCTATCAGTACGATGCCCTTGCGCAGCTGGTAGAACATCATCAGGCGCTGGTCGACGCCCCCAAAGGGGCTTTTAATACCGCCCGCTTCGCCTTTGACAGTCAGGGCAACCCGCTGCACCGCGATGCTGAGTCGACCTTCGACCGCCTCACGCACTTTGGTGCCCTGCGCTACAGCTACGATGCCTACGGTAACCAAACTACCGTACGTCAGGCGGACAGCGATACTCCGCTGCAAACCCGTGAGTTTGATGCCCTTAATCAGCTCAGCAGCTTAAGCACCGGCGATATTCGCGTGCGCTATTTCTACGACAGCCTGGGCCGTCGAATCGCCAAGCAGGTCGAAACGCGTCAGCTGGTGCGGGAAGACGGTTACGATGAGGAGGATGACGACGCCTGGGTGACCCGTATTGACCGGGCAACCACGGTGTTCTTTTGGGATGATCAGCGCCTGATCGGTGAGGTCACCGATGACCAGTACCGCTGGTATCTCTACGAACCCAAGACCTTCCGCCCGCTGGCGCTGGTCGATCAGGGCCAGGTCTATACCTATCAGCTGGATCAACTCGGTACGCCCCAACGCCTGTGTGATCTGGCAGGCCGCACTGTCTGGCTCGCCAGCTATAGTGCCTTTGGTGAAGCTCATATCAGCCTTGAGGAAGTCAGCAACCCCCTACGCTTCCAGGGTCAGTACTTCGATGCCGAAAGCGGCCTACACTACAACCGCTACCGCTACTACGACCCACAGACAGGGCGCTACATCAGCCAGGACCCGATTGGCCTGCTGGGTGGACTTAACCCATACCGCTACACCCCAAACCCGATTAACTGGGTGGATCCGTTGGGGTTATCGTGTAAAGAGGGCTTATATGAAGAAATATCAGATTCAACACATTATTTTTATAAAAAATTAATGTCAACAACGACAGTTCCCGACCTTGCAAGCGAATTTGATGATGAAAAGAAATGGCCCCCTTTATCTCCACCTAATGCACATATTGATCAAAATATTGACGAAGCAAAAAGCCACTGGTCGCCTTTTTGGTTTAGGAATCAAGTAAAAAACAAGGGTCCTTGGGACTATAAACAACAAGGTTCGAAATACGAAGATTTTGGGAATTTTAATTATGGTGCGACAGGAGCCGCATTTGGATTCCCTAGCTCAATTCTTCTAAATGAGGCAGGATTAGCTCAAGAGGCAGCAGGCACATCTCAGCCGGACTGGGGTAAAAGTGGCACGCTACATCTTCCTTTTCTAGGAGAACCACCCTACAAGGATGATCCTAATGACCAATACTGGATTAAACAAGGCATTGATTATTATGAGCATCCGGAAAGATGGCATCATGAAAATGAATAAATACATAAAATATTTTTTTGGAATAATTTTATTTATTATTTTTTCTTTTACCTTACTAGCATTTATCTTTTTTAATACTGGAGGAGTTGTTGGCGATTGTGAAATTTCACCTATTGAAAAAATCTTTTCACCCACTGGAAACTCTTCCGTTAATATTAATAAAATCATGTGTGGCGCAACAACAAAAGACTCAATTTCTTTATCTATCTCTTCTGAAAACTCGAAAGATGATAAAGAGTTTTTCACAATAGAAAGCTTAGATACACCAAAAGTGATATGGAAAAACGATCAAGAAATAGAAGTTTTATATTCGAGGAGCAATAAGATTTTCTTAAGAAAAGAAAATATTAGCAATATTTCTATTTACTATAAAACAAAATAGATATTTTAATACTTGACGCATTCACTGGACTGAGTTGTAAGAAAGAATAGCTACATGGCCACCTGAAGGAGCAGCACCGCTAGAGTGGCGAGAAGCAGCAGAGCCGCCGTTACTACTACGGAGCCGATCAACAGCTCACCAGCGTCGAAGACTCCGAACTCGGCGACCAACGCTATCAGTACGATGCCCTTGCGCAGCTGGTAGAGCATCATCAGGCGCTGGTCGATGCCCCCAAAGGGGCTTTTAATACTGCCCGCTTCGCCTTTGACAGTCAGGGCAACCCGCTGCACCGCGATGCCGAGTCGACCTTCGACCGCCTCACCCACTTTGGTGCCCTGCGCTACCGCTACGATGTCTACGGTAACCAAACTGCCGTACGTCAGGCGGACAGCGATACTCCGCTGCAAACCCGTGAGTTTGATGCCCTCAATCAGCTCAGCAGCTTAAGCACCGGCGATATTCGCGTGCGCTACTTCTACGACAGCCTGGGCCGTCGAATCGCCAAGCAGGTCGAAACGCGACAGCTGGTGCGGGAAGACGGCTACGATGAGGAAGATGACGACGCCTGGGTGACCCGTATTGACCGGGCAACCACGGTATTCTTCTGGGATGATCAGCGCCTGATCGGTGAGGTCACCGATGACCAGTACCGCTGGTACCTATACGAACCCAAGACCTTCCGCCCGCTGGCGCTGGTCGATCAGGGCCAGGTCTATACCTATCAGCTGGATCAACTCGGCACGCCCCAACGCCTGTGCGATCTGACAGGCCGCACTGTCTGGCTCGCCAGCTACAGCGCCTTTGGTGAAGCTCATATCAGCCTTGAGGAAGTCAGCAACCCCTTACGCTTTCAGGGTCAGTACTTCGATGCCGAAAGCGGCCTGCACTACAACCGCTACCGCTACTACGACCCACAGACAGGGCGCTATATCAGCCAGGACCCGATTGGCCTGCTGGGTGGACTCAACCCCTATCGCTACACCCCGAACCCGATTAACTGGGTGGATCCGTTAGGGTTGAGTGCCAACACTCCAAAACCTTGTAAAGAAACGATTCCTGAATTTTGTGAAATGCCTACAGTAGATGGCATCCCTTTACCAGAATGCGTGAGCTATTCCCCCCCGACAGACGTCACGACTTGGACACACGTTAAAAGCTCGCTAAGAAGCTTTAATGATGGTCTTTTAAATACTTTGGATGCATTAGGCCCAGTAGGCGCAGAATTCGGAGCGGCGGAACAGGCCGTAATATGGGCCGGAGGTAAGACGATTACCGGCGTATCTAAAGTACTGACAGCGGCTGAAGAAGGTGTCGTTTACTTAGGGAATAAAGTTGAAACTGGCTATAATTGGGTGACATCCGCAGCGGGAAAAGTTACAAACAAAAACGTGATTGATGGATTGACTGAACTTGATCCTCGATTTATCCGCACTACACAAACAACTACGAAGCAGCAAGGCGCTACATTGCGTGCTTTAACCGAAAGCATGCAGAAAAATGGGTTTCAGGTTGAACCAGATAAGCTAATAGATATTGTTCGTATGCCGGATGGTGGCTTAACCTCTCTGGATAATACTCGGATAGTTGCGGCGGACCTTGCAGGAGTGAAAATTCAAGCAAGAGTCCATAATTTCGATGACTTATTGCCTAATGATGAGCAGTTTATTTCTCGCTTTATTGGTAGAAAAGGAGAGGTGCCAACTAATTGGGGTGAGGCTGTTAAAAACAGGATAAGCAATCAAAGCTCTTTGTTTAGAAATCCGTACCCTGAAGGCTCTCCATTTATTTCATACGGGAAAAAATATTGATGTACGAACTATTGAGTAGGGAGCTTTTACCTGAATGGTTTGAGTACCCCAAAAATCTTTTATGCCTGCTTGAAGATGATGAAATCGACTTTGGCCCTTGGCAGTTATTGCATGGAAAGTGGCTTAATGTCCGTCATGCAGGATTAAAAGAGCGCTACCCAAATTTGGACTTGGTTCCATTTGCTAGGCGTTTAGACGATGATGATGTAGCTTGTTTTGATGTCTCAGAAAATTCCTCCGTACTGAAAGTGAAAATTATTCATGATTTTGCATCTTCCGGATGGGAGGAAAGGGAGGAGTTAGAGAGCTTCGATATTTGGCTGCAGGAAGCCAAAGAGTTAGCAAAAGATTGGGATTAACTCTGGCTTATTAAGTAGGTACTAGGTACTGATTCAGTAAGCCAAACCCCATTCTCAGACTGATAAAATACAAAGCCCTGTTCATGCATGAGCAGGGCTTTTATTTTTAGAATTACTGGCTTGCCGTAGCGCTGCCCGACAGCAGTGGCTGTTTCAATATCTGTTGACAGATGCACGTACTGCCGCTGTTGCGGCTTTAATCCTTCCTGCAAGATGCTATTGAGAAACCGTGTCGCTGTACCGTGGTATAAAAACTCGGGTGGTGTTGCTGGCTTTAGCTGCAAATCCACATCGACCGAGTGCCCTTGGTTCGCACGAATACGTTGCTCGTCATCGGAAATAATAAATCGCTTCTTATCACTGGTATCGACCACTTCCTGAATCAAGGCGCGATCCAGATTGCTCACTTCCCCAGAAGTGTTCGCTTTATCAACCAGTTCATCAAGGTTAGCCCAGCCGTTGGCATCCAGTTCTAGACCGATAGACTCGGGTTTATGGCGTAAAACAAAACTTAAAAACTTGCTGGTTTTATTGAGTTGCTTGGAGGAAGCCATTACTTAGCCCCCTGCATCTGATCCGCAAAAGCTCGTTTGGCGTTGTGCTTAAGGATAAGGCTTTCCAATACCGCCTTGGCGACCTTGCGTTCCTCATCATCAAACTGGCTTAAGGCCTCAAACTGCAAGCGCAGGTCGTCGATAGGGCCGCGCTGATCCTCACCAAACACCAAATCATCCAGTGTTGTATGCAGCTCTTTAGCCAGTCGCACCAGTGTTTCCAGGGTAGGCTGTGCTGTACCTGCCTCGTACCGTTTAATCTGATTGACGTGTAGTTCAATAGCATCGGCCAATGCCTGCTGGGTCAATCCACGCTGTTTGCGTAGCTCTATCAGTCGTTTTACAAATTCCATGGGAGCAGCCAGATAATGTTGGTGCCCATAAGTGTACCCCTTGGGTATCGTTGACTGTTGATAAAGGTACAGTATAGTGTGTCAAAATTAACAATACAAGATACTTGACGGGGTTCAGGGGGAAACAAGGTATGACGAGACTATCTGATCAATTAATCGACAGGATCAAGCAAGAGGTATCGCTGGTTAATCTGGTGGAAGCTAAGGGCTTTACCCTGAAACCCCACGGTAGTGATTACGTTATGTGCTGCCCGTTCCATGATGACGATACCGCCTCATTGGTAATTACACCTTCAAAGAACCTCTGGCATTGCATGGGAGCCTTTCAGTAGGGTGGATCAGTGGTTGACTGGGTGATGAGAACCGAGGGGCTTTTAATACGGCACGCTTCGCCTTTGACAGTTAGACAGTTAGACAGTTAGACAGTTAGACAGTTAGACAGTTAGACAGAACTGAATGGTCGCATCGCTGAAGAGCTGTGTGCGTTCACGCTGACCGCGTGGCGTTCAGTGCCGGGTCATTTCTCGGTTCAGCCAGATCATCCATGACACGCGCGCTTTGAGCGCGCGTGTTGTAGGACTTCCAATTCATTATTTTGTACTTCGGGAAGCATGCTTATTCATGCCTTCATTTTGTAGTACGTGAACCTGTTTCGTTTTTTACAACAAAGCCTGTAGATGGAGTAATAGACAATAAATCAATAAAATTTATCCATCGATATGGAAATTACTAATGAGCAATTTAAAAAATCTTATTGAGTTAACCTCTAAAGAAAATAAAAACGAAAACTACATTGAAGTAATTAGCAAATTCATGAAGTCGGAAGTTTTCTTTAATGTAGGGAAAACAGAAGATGGACAGACAGTTCTACCATATGTAAAAAATAAAGATAATTTAAAGCTAGCTCTATTTTATACAGAGAAAGAAAATAGCAAACTTAACAAGCCTTATGCAGGAATGAATGGTGAGAAAGTTTTCAGAATGATAGCCAGAATGAACCATTTAGATGGCATTGTTATTGAAAATCAAGATGAATACTGGGTTGCGCTACAGAAAGAGACTATTGTAAAGGCGCTAAACATCATCGATGCTTAATTCAAGCTGCGAACTCAAATCTGAATTACGACACTCGCCTCAATACCCTGAAGGCATTCCTTGAACACTACTTCAGGATGTCTAAATTCCAGGCACTTACATAGCCGATGGTTCGATACTGCTTTTATCAATAGTAAGGCTTTATTCTTAATCTTTCATATAATGGTAATGGTGGCAGGCGAATAATCCAGTCAACACCGGATTACATTCCTTTTCTATTATGGGCGGATACTTATTATGACAGGTTTTTGCCTTTAGCGGGATGATGCATACGCCTTATAGTTTTCTAACCTAATATATAAGGGCGTTTTATTTAAAATAAAAATAACCATCAATAGAAATAACTAAGTTTCATATCCTCCTAACAGTCTATACAATCACTTCCCAGCATATTTTTTAACGAAAACTACAGCATCAAGATTAGCGCCGAAAATTATAAATATTGCAATGAGTAATCTCTAACAGTGAACAACCTAAAACTCCTAACCAGCACGCTGCTTATTATGCTGGCTCTTCAACTGGTCAATACCCTGACCCATTACTCCCTTAACCAGTGGGGATTGGTTCCTCGTACCTTGAGTGGTATTCCCGGTATTTTGTTTTCGCCTTGGTTACATGGCAGTTGGCAGCATTGTCTGGGGAATCTCGGCGGCTTTGCTGTGCTGGGTTCGCTGGTGGTGCTGGACTCGCGGCGGGAGTTTATTCGGGCCAGTATCTGGATCATTCTGGTGGAAGGCGCCTTGGTGTGGCTTTTTGGTCGTTCGGCGATTCATATCGGCGCCAGTGGCTGGTTGTTTGGCTTGTGGGGCTTATTGCTGGGCCGGGCGTGGTATCGGCGCAGCCTGAAGGATTGGTTGCTCGCAGCGGTCACGCTGTTTCTGTACGGCGGTTGGATTATCGGTTTCGTTCCGCAGAGCGGCGTATCCTTTGAGTCTCATATTGCCGGCGCTATCGCCGGGATCAGTTATGCAGCGTTCGCGGGAAAAGCCCAGCGCACCTAGTTCGCACTAATCATGCCCCATCACGTAATGAAAGGAATCTGGGAAGATGACTGACAAGGAATGTAAACAGGCGTCCATCGCCTATCGTTTGGCCGTTATCGGCTTTTTAATGGTGGCCGTGCTGACCGGCCTGTTAATCGGGCTATCGCTTTGGTTTTTCAGGCGGCGTGAAAACGGCAAGCTAGCGGCTGCCCATGTCGCCGAAGACTTCAAACAGATCCACCTGACTTTCCTCTCTCGGCCCCAGCTTCAGGCGTTGCTCGATCGCGATAAGGTGCTGCTCCATCGCCTGAATCGCAGTCGGTGCATCCTGCTGAAGGATCGCCTGAGCCAGAATGTGGTGCTCATCATGTGAGCACTGCACGCCGCTTCGCACTTCATACAGGGCGATGATCAGAGAGCTGCGGGCAATCAGGCTGTCGAGCATGTCCGCCAGCACCTGATTCCCGGCAATACGCGCCAGCATGCGATGAAACTCCCCGGATAAACGGATGAATTCGGGCTTGGCGGGATCATGTCCCAGCGCATCTTCTTTGCTGATGTGGGCCTGAATGGCTTTTTTATCACGTGCACTCAGACGCGCGACGGCCTGCTCAATAATGGCTTTTTCCACCACCCGCCGCGCCGCAAATACATCCTTGGCCTGCTCAGGTGAGGGTTCTTCCACAAAAGCGCCGCGGTTCATTTCGATGCGCACCAGTTTCAGATGCGCCAGATCCCGCAGTGCCGCACGCACATGATTGCGATTCGCCTTGAACACCTCAACCAGATTAAGTTCCGTCAGCCGCGTACCTGGCGGCAAACGCTGCTCAACAATCGCGTCATATAACGCGCTGTAGAGACGTTGCACTTCATCGGCGGCACGGCTCATGCTGAACTCTCCAGAGACGAAAAATTGTTAACAATCTAGCAAACCCATCACAGCGTTGCCAGCATGGAAACACCTTGCACGATATCGTGCACCCACGTCTGCAGGTTGCGCTTTTTTTGTTCACTTTGCGTTTCAGTTTCAAGAGAGTCTGGCTGTTTTTCCCTCATAAGAACAACGCAAACCAGTAAAAAACTCACTTTCACGCCAAAATCAGCCGAGTATGGCAGCCTTGGTGAGAAACTTTTGTTTCAAACAAAACCAGTAAACTCCGGTGTTTAGGACTATTTTCAAACCATAAGGTTTATTTTCAATAGAAGCCGCATGGCCATTTCACTGAATAAGTGGCACAGGCGTTGCTAACAATCGTTTTCATATTGTTAGCAATCTGGAAAGCCGTCATGCCAGGAAAAGGTCAGGTCGAGCTGGTCTCGGTGCATAAGAACTACGGAAACCGCCCCGCCGTCATGGATGTGAACCTTCGCATCCCCAGCGGTGCCTATGTGTGTCTGCTGGGGCCAAGTGGCTGTGGCAAGAGCACCACCTTGCGCATGCTGGCTGGTCATGAGTCTGTGAGCGAGGGCGATATCCTGATGGATAACCGCAACGTCACCGACTTCTCCCCGACTCAGCGCGGCACAGCGATGATGTTCCAGAGCTACGCGCTTTTTCCCCACATGAACTGTCTCGATAATGTCGCCTTTGGCCTGCGTATCGCCGGGATGAAAAAGAGCGAGCGTCAGGATCGTGCCCGCGAACTGCTGGCACTGGTGAACATGCAGGACTTCGCCGAGAGCTTTCCCGAGCAGCTTTCCGGCGGCCAGCAGCAACGTGTCGCCCTGGCACGCGCACTCATTACCGAACCCGATGTGGTCCTGCTGGATGAGCCACTTTCGGCCCTCGACCCCTTTCTTCGCATCAAGATGCGCAAAGAGCTCAAGGCCATTCAGCAGAAGCTCGGGCTGACCTTTGTTCACGTGACCCATTCGCAGGAAGAAGCCTTCGCACTGGCGGACATTGCAGTGGTGATGGAAGGCGGAAAGATCCGCCAGATTGCCCCGCCACGCACCCTGTTTGAACGCCCGGCAACGCCTTTCGTGGCCCAGTTTATTGGTGGTCATAATCTGCTGCAGGGTCGCCTTGGCCAGTCTCAGGCGGGACGAATTCGTCTGGAACTGGATGACAACACCGGCGGCTGGATTACCGACAACCAGGTCAGCAGCGACATCCAGCCCGGCGATGCACTGTCATTCTCGGTCCGTTGCGACCACCTTGCTTTGGCGCTGCCCGGCGATGCGCTGGAACACGAGTTCAGCCTGCCAGCGACTATCAGGGATATCGAGTTTCAAGGTGCGTTTCTCTATGTGGAATGCACCACCGCCAGCGGCGAAAGCCTGATGGCATACCTTCCCGAACGGGACTGTGGCCAGTGGCCACTGCAATGCGGCGATGCCGTGGTGCTGGGCTGGAAGGCCGAGCACATCAACCTGTTTCAGCAGCACCTCGCCTAAATCAACCTTGGAGATCGCACCATGACGCAGCAGTACGACGAACCCTCATCCCAGGCTTCAACTCCGGCTTCTGCCGAGGCCACGTCCACCTCATCCGGCCCGGTCCTTAGCCGTCGCGGCCTGATCAAAGCCGCGGGCGCCGCTTCTGCCGCTGCTGTGGGCTCAGGTGCGATCACCGGCTTCCCGATGATCTGGGCACAAAACATCAAGAACGTCACCCTGCGTCAGTTCGGGACCGGCGTCTCCAACCTCAACGATATTGCCAAGAAAGCCAAGGAAGACCTCGGCATCAATCTGCAGCTGACCGCGCTGGATTCCGATGCGGTGGCACAGCGTGCGGTGACTCAGCCGAACTCTTACGACATCGCGGATATCGAATACTGGATCTGCAAGAAAGTCTTTCCTGCCGGTGTCATGCAGCCGATGGATGTGCAGCGCCTGAAGAATTTCGACAAGATTTCCCCGCTGTTTATCACCGGCAAGCTGACCCCGGACAGCCAGATCGCGCAGGGTACGGCTCCCCATACCGTTGGTTTCGTGGAAAGTCAGGATTCCAAAACCTTTGCCAAAAGCCCCACCCAGTGGATGACCCTGATCCCCACCATTTATAACGCTGACACACTGGGTATCCGTCCGGATCTGGTCGGCCGTGAAATCACCAGCTGGGCTGACATCATGGACCCTGCGTTCAAAGGCCGTGCCTCGATTCTGAATATTCCTGCCATCGGCATCATGGATGCGGCGATGATCGCCGAGGCATCCGGCAAGATTAAGTACGGCGACAAGGGCAACATGACCCGCGATGAAATCGACCAGACCATCGCCATGCTGATGGAAGCCAAGAAAAACGGCCAGTTCCGCGCCTTCTGGAAGTCCTTCGATGAGTCCGTCAACCTGATGGCCTCGGGCGAAGTGGTGATTCAGTCCATGTGGTCACCCGCCGTTGCCGCCGTGCGCAGCCGTGGTATTGCCTGTAAATACCAGCCGCTGAAAGAAGGCTACCGCGCCTGGGGTGGCGGTCTGGGTCTGGCCAAGCATCTCAGCGGGCTTGAGCTGGATGCCGCTTACGAATACATCGACTGGTATCTGTCCGGCTGGGTTGGCGCTTACCTGAACCGTCAGGGTTATTACAGTGCAGCCCCCAGCACCGCGCAGAAATTCATGTCCGCCGATGAGTGGGGTTACTGGATGGAAGGCAAACCGGCGCAGGGCGATATTCTGAGCCCTGAAGGCAAGGTCATGGAAACCGCCGGCGCCGTGCGTGATGGCGGCTCCTACGAGGAGCGCATGGGCCATGTCGCCTGCTGGAACTCCGTCATGGACGAGAACAAGTACATGATCCGCAAGTGGAACGAGTTCATCGTTTCCTGATCAGACTGGCGTCCCCGGACGCTGAACCTGTGCGCGGTGGCTTCCACGCTGCCGCGCACTGTCCCTTCTGGTCAGCGTTTTTTCACTCTCAATGCGTTCACTTTCCGGTGCGCTCTGCCGCCGGCCCTTGTCACGGAGGTCTTCATGAGTCGCGGTGTACTTTCTGTCAGTCACTTGCAGTCATTGCCTTTGGCCGCCGTACTGATGGGTTTTCTGGTTTTCCCGATTCTGGTGATTCTGGTCGTCAGCTTTTGGGACTACGACTCTTTCCTGCTGATCCCGGACTTTATCCTCACCAACTATCAGGATCTGCTCACCTCACCGGTGACCTGGAAGGCCTATCTCAACACCTTCCAGTATGCCTTTCTGACCTGGCTGATCACCTTCGGCCTGGGTTTTACCATCGCCTATTATCTGGCGTTTCACATTCGCTCCACCAAAGCCCAGACGGTGCTTTTCCTGCTCTGCACCATCCCGTTTTTTACCTCGAACATCATCCGCATGATTTCCTGGATTCCCCTGCTCGGGCGTAATGGCCTGGTGAATCAGGGCCTGCAGGGCATGGGGCTGATTGATGAACCGCTGACCTTTTTGCTCTACAGCGATTTCTCCATCGTGCTGGCCTATGTGCACCTGTACACCCTGTTTATGGTGACGCCGATCTTCAACACCATGATGCGCATCGACCGCCGACTCATCGAAGCGGCCCGCGATGCGGGCGCCAAACCCTGGCAGATTCTGCTGCACATCGTTCTGCCTCTTTCCAAGTCCGGCATTCTGATCGGCAGTATTTTCGTGATCACCATGGTGATGGGGGATTTCGTCACTGTGCGGCTGATGGGCGGCGGTCTTCGCGCTTCGGTGGGCGTCATCATCTTTAACGAGATTTCCCTGCTGCAGTATCCGGCGGCGGCGGCCAGCGCCATCGTCCTGCTGCTGACAGTACTGATCATGCTGACGGTGCTGTTCAAACTCGTCGATATTCGCAAGGAGCTGTGAGCATGACCTCTTCACGCCCCCTGAGCTTTTATATTCTGAGCATCGTCTTTGCGCTCTTTATGCTGTTCCTTTACGGCCCGACCCTGACCATTGGCATTCTGTCTTTTCAGGGACCGGACGGCGGCCTGACTTTCCCGATGAACGGCGTCTCCCTGCACTGGTTCAAGAACCTCTTTACCGAGCAGCAGGTCGGCGACTTCGGCGGCTCTTTTCTGCGCTCATTGCTGCTCGGCCTGATGGTGATGGTCTGCACGCTGGTGTTCTCCCTGATGGCAGGCTTTGCCTACCGCCGACGCTTTGCGGGTTCCACGGTGCTGTTCTACCTGACCCTGACCAGTCTGATCATTCCTTCCATTCTGATCAGCCTTGGTATCGGTCTGATGTTTGATCGTCTGGGTATCTCGCCGAACTGGTTTTCGTCGGCGTTCGGCGCGCATCTGACCTGGACGCTGCCCTTTGGCCTGCTGATCATGTTCGCCGTCTTTAACCGCTTTAACCCGGCCTATGAAGCCGCCGCGCGGGATCTGGGCGCCTCCCATTGGCAAACGGTGCGGCTGATCGTCATTCCGCTGATCGCCCCAAGCCTGCTTGGCGTGGCGCTCTTTGGCCTGACCCTGTCCTACGATGAGTTTGCCCGCACCCTGATGGTCGCCGGTAGCTTTAATACCCTGCCCCTTGAGCTGTTCGGCATGACCACCAACGTCACCACCCCGGTGCTCTATGCCCTTGGCACCCTGACGACGATTTTCTCCTTCACCATCATTGCTCTGGTCGTGCTGCTGATGAGCCTGACCCGCAAGCGTCAGCATTCACACTGAGCGGAGCCTGAGTTCATGAAACTGCAAGTGATTAATCCCAACGCCTCCGTCAGCATGACCGCGATGCTGGAGGCCGAGTGTCGCCCGCTGTGTGCGCCCGGCACCGAACTTGAAGTCATTTGTCTGCCGGATTCTGTGGCCAGTATTGAAGGCAGTAGCGATGGGGCTGTGGCAGC
Source organism: Pokkaliibacter sp. CJK22405 (assembly GCF_046614695.1). Classification (NCBI taxonomy): domain Bacteria; kingdom Pseudomonadati; phylum Pseudomonadota; class Gammaproteobacteria; order Oceanospirillales; family Balneatrichaceae; genus Pokkaliibacter; species Pokkaliibacter sp. CJK22405. The sequence continues at coordinate 151,853 of NZ_JBKKHQ010000021.1, read as the reverse complement.
CTTTCATCTGATGCAGGCAATTCGCCGTGGTGAGGCTCAGGGGGTCGATGGCTACGTCATCGCCTGCTTTGATGACACCGGCCTTGAAGCGGCGCGGGAGCTGGCGAGCGGCCCGGTGCTCGGTATTGGGGAAGCGGCGATGCATGCCGCCAGCATGTTAAGCGCGCGTTATTCGGTACTGACCACCCTGCCGCGCTCAATCCATATTCTTGAGCGCAATGCCCGCAGCTATGGCGTCGATCGCCGCTGTGCCGGGATCCACGCGGCCAATATTCCTGTGCTTTCACTGGAATCTGATCCAGAGAGTTACAGTACTTTGCGCACCCTGGGTCTGGCGCTGCTGGAAAAGGACCAGAGCGAATGCCTGGTGATGGGTTGCGCGGGTATGGCCAAATGGGCCAAAGCCCTGCAGAAAGACCTGAATGTCCCGGTGATTGATGGCGTGCAGGTGGCACTTAAGTGGGTGGAGTCACTGGTCAGCCTTGGGTTAGGCACCAGCAAATACCTGAGCTACGCCCCTCCCCGACAGAAATAGCCCGCCGCGTCCTCTGAGCGTCCTTCACCTTTTCCTCGCTTTTCTCGCTACCCGGCCTGTTAAGAGACTGCGCCGGGCATTGCTATTTCTATAAAAAATACCAATTAGATAGATCGGATATATAGCTCCCTGCTATGAAACATATTGAGGGAGTCAATTTGGAATCCCCCCGTCCGGCTACTAGTATCTTTTTCGTAGCTGAGTTCCTGAAACTTCCTCGGAGAGATGTAATGAATTCCAACGATAACAATTCAGGTGTAGGCAAATGCCCCTTTATGCACGGCGGCATGACCAGCACCGGCAAGTCCGTGATGGATTGGTGGCCCAATGCCCTGAACCTCGACATTCTTCATCAGCACGATACCAAGACCAACCCGCTGGGTCAGGACTTCAACTATCGTGAAGAACTCAAAAAGCTGGATGTAGACGCACTGAAAGCCGACCTGCGTGCGCTTATGACCGATAGCCAGGAATGGTGGCCTGCCGACTGGGGCAGCTATGTGGGCATGATGGCTCGTGTGACCTGGCACGCCGCAGGCTCCTACCGCACCAGTGATGGCCGTGGTGGTAACAACACCGGTAACCAGCGCTTTGCCCCGCTGAACTCCTGGCCCGACAACGTCAACACCGATAAAGGCCGCCGCATCCTGTGGCCCATCAAAAAGAAATACGGCAACAAGCTGAGCTGGGCGGATCTGATCGCACTGGCGGGCTCCATGGCCTATGAAGAAGCGGGCCTGAAACTCTACGGCTTTGCCTTTGGCCGCGAAGATATCTGGCATCCCGAAAAAGACACTTACTGGGGTGATGAAAAAGAATGGCTGGCCCCTTCCGATGGCCGCTACGGCGAAGTCGCCAAGCCTGACACGCTGGAGAACCCACTGGCCGCCGTGCAGATGGGTCTGATCTACGTCAACCCTGAAGGGGTGAACGGTAACCCTGATCCGCTGGCAACCGCCGCACAGATCCGTGAAACCTTCGCCCGTATGGGAATGAACGATGAAGAAACCGTCGCCCTGACCGCTGGTGGCCACACCATCGGTAAATGTCACGGTAACGGTAACCCTGCCGACCTGAGCCCCGATCCCGAAGAAGCCGGTCCCGAGTATCAGGGCCTTGGCTGGTTCAACACCAAAGGTCGCAGTATTGGCCGCGACCAGATGGTCAGCGGACCGGAAGGCGCCTGGACCACGCATCCGACGCAGTGGGACAATGGCTATTTTGAGATGCTGTTTAACCACGAGTGGGAGCTGTGCAAATCGCCCGCAGGTGCCTGGCAGTACAAGCCTGTCGACATCAAGGAAGAAGACAAGCCGGTGGACGTCGAAGATGACTCCATCCGCTACAACCCGATGATGACGGACGCCGATATGGCGATGAAGGTTGACCCTGCATACCGCGAGATTGCCCTGCGTTACAAAAACGACTTCGCGGCCTTCTCCGATGCCTTCGCCCGCGCCTGGTTCAAGCTGACGCACCGCGATATGGGGCCAAAGTCTGTCTACTTCGGCCCGGACGTTCCTGCCGAAGACCTGCCCTGGCAGGACCCGGTGCCCGCAGGCAAAAGCGACTACGACGTTGCCGCCGTGAAAGCCAGGATCGCCGCGTCTGGTTTGAGCCAGAGCGAGATGATCAATACCGCCTGGGACAGCGCCCGGACTTTCCGTGGCTCTGACCGTCGTGGCGGTGCCAACGGTGCGCGTATTCGTCTGGCACCACAGAAAGACTGGGAAGGTAACGAACCTGCGCGTCTTAAGAAAGTGCTGTCCGTGCTGGAGCCCATCGCTCAGGAATTCGGCATCAGCATCGCCGATACCATCGTACTGGCCGGTAATGTCGGCGTTGAGCAGGGCATCAAGGCTGCAGGCTTCAATATCGATGTGCCTTTCGCCCCCGGCCGTGGTGATGCCACGCTGGAGATGACGGAAGTCGAAGGCTTCGATGTGCTCGAGCCCAAAGCGGACGGCTACCGTAACTATCAGCAGAAAGACTTCATCGTGACCCCGGAAGAGCTGCTGCTTGATCGCACCCAGCTGATGGGGCTGACGGCACCGGAAATGACGGTACTGATGGGTGGCATGCGCGTGCTGGGCACCAACTACGGTGACTCCAAACACGGCGTCTTCACTGACCGCGTCGGTGTGCTGAGCACCGACTTCTTCAGCACCCTGACGGACATGCGCTACCAGTGGGTTCCTAAAGGCAAGAACCTGTACGCCATTGTCGACCGTAAGACGCAGGACACCAAATACACCGCGACTCGCGTGGATCTGGTGTTTGGCTCCAACTCCATCCTGCGCTCCTACGCTGAGGTGTACGCACAGGACGACAACCACGAGAAGTTCGTTAAAGACTTCGTCGCGGCCTGGACCAAGGTGATGAACGCAGACCGTTTCGATCTGCGCTAATACCGTAGCGGGCGCCAAAACGCCGCACTGATAAAAGCCCGGACAGCCCCGCTGCCCGGGCTTTTTTATACTTAAGGACTCACCTATGATGCGCACAGAGTTTGAGTAGTTTTTCATTACTGCAAAAGGAAATTGCATGAGCTACGTGCTGGCAGTCCCTGAGTCCGATGTTTTTGGTAAAGGTAAATATCAGAACAGTCGTGGTCATACCGAGTGTGTCGAGTTCGTCAGACAAACCACGACCGCACCTCAGACACCATTATGGAAGCGCGGTAAAAAAGTCAGTGACTGTCGTGCGGGAGAGATCTCCAGAGGCACCGTCATTGCGACGTTTGACAGTAATGGCAAATACCCTGTCGATGAGTTTGGCAAGCATGCCGCCATTTATCTGGAGCACAATGCGCAACGGATTCTCGTGCTGGATCAATGGAATGCTCAAGGGGAAGTGAAAGAACGCGCAATTCGCTTTAATCGACCCAAAGGCACCAAACGCAGTAACGACGCCGATACCTTCTACGTGGTGGAGTAATTGATGAAACACACAGCAGGCGTTCTCTCTTTACCTCTGGTATTCCTCCTCTGTGCTCCTTGTCTGGCCGACACCCTGCATTGCCCGGCGAGTATTACCGAGCAACCTCAGGTGCAGGCAACAGCGGCTCCCTGGGTGATAAAAACCGAGCAGGCCGCACGTCGACTGGATCGCGTGGAGATAGTTGTCGGGCCTTTGGAAGAGCCCAGCGTGCAGGTGCCGGATGCAACCACGACTGAGGGCACAACCCAAACCGATCGCTGGGAGCTGGTCGGTAATGGCGAGCAGGAATATCTGCTGGGCTGTCGTTATCTGGACACCTCAGCGGTGCTGTATCAGTCCTTGCCGGAGCACGACTCCGTATGCGAAGCCAGCTACCAGCTGACACCGCAAGGTCAGCGCCAGTCAGTGATCAGCGTGAACTGCCACTGATCACCTGACATCAGATAGAAAAAAGCCCGCGAGCCAATATTCGCGGGCTTTTTTGTCAACGTTGGCTACGTCGTCGACGATCAGCCTTTGAAGATGCTGACAGCGTTCGCCAGCTCCTGTGCGTGACCTTCCAGGGCCGTGGACGAGCTGACGGTACGGTCAACCGCACCCTGATTGGTATCCGTCATCGTGGCGATAGTCTCAATACGCTGAGCCATGTCACCCATCGCCGCCTGTTGCTGCTGCAGCGCAACCACCATGCCTTGCACGTATTCGTTGATCTGCACGGTATTGTTACGAATCCCGCGAATCGCCGTGCTGGTTTCTGCCGCCTGACCGACACCACGGGTCGAGGCATCAACACTCTGCCCCATGACTTTCACCACTTCGTCCATACCCTGACGAATACTTTCAATCTGAGAGGTGATTTCCACCGTTGCCGAACCGGTACGCGCCGCCAGATTTCGCACTTCATCGGCCACCACCGCAAAACCGCGACCGCTTTCTCCGGCACGGGCTGCTTCAATCGCCGCATTAAGCGCCAGCAGGTTGGTCTGGTCGGCAATATCATGGATTGTACGGGTAATGGAGGCGATTTCCTCGGTCTGGCGGTTAAGGTTGTCCACTTTCTCTGAGGCATTACTGATGTAATCAGCGATAGAGCGAATATCGTTGGCCGAGTGCTGAATCACATTTTCGCACTCGTTGATGGTGCCCTGAGCTTCTTCCGTCTGGCGTCCGACCACCGAAATTTCGCGGCTCAGCTGCTCAATACCCTGGAACAGCTCTTCAGCGGTAACCGACATGGCGCGGGTTGAGTCATTCTGAGTATGGACGCTTTTCTGCATGCCTTGCGCATCATCATTCAGACGGCTGGCGTTCTCTTTGACTTCCAGTGACAGCTGACGGATGTGGCTGGTCACATTTTTCAGCTGCTGCTGCATCTGTGACAGTGCCGCCATTAAACTGCCTTCACGGCCGTCAATCTTCTGCGTCAGATTACCCTTCGCAATTTCATTGGCCAGCGTCACCGCTGTCGCCGGCTCACCGCCCAGCATGCCGAAGATGCGGCGATACTGAACCCAGCCACCAAGACCTACCAGCACCGCCATCAGCAGCGCCAGACCGACAATCACGCTGCGCAGCAACTGCAGGTCATCCACCGTCTCTTCGCTGATATCCGCGATCAGGCCATCCACCTGCTTCAGCATAACCGCCATCTGTTCGGCCAGTGCCTCGGCACGGTCATCAAAACCGGTACCGGGGGCTTTCATAATGGCATTACCCGCTGCCTGACCCTGGGTGATATAAGTCTCCGCCATCTTCTGCCCGACCTCATAGTAGGTCGCCGCCAGATCACGGGCTTTGTTGATGTTGTCGGTCAGGCGCTCATCCGTCGCGATGATCTTGTCGAAGTTTTTAAGAAGCTCGGCATACTGCTCGGCTGCATCATCAAACCCGGCACGATCACCTGTCGCACTGGCATCCGTCAGAAACTGCTGGATCTGCACGATGTGAAAACGTGCATCCGCTGCATTCTTACCCAGACCACCGACAATACGGTGCTCATACTGGTTATCGTTCAGGATGTGATGAAGGCTCATGTAAGTCACTCCAGCCATGATCAGCAGCAGCACAATCATGATGGAACTAAAGCCTGCCAATAGTGGTTTTAACTTAGCGGGACGTTGAGACATAAGGCGCTTCCGGGCTTTCAGCTAAAAAGTGAGAGCCTCGGAGTGTGAAACCGGCAATGTAAAGCGTCAATCTGACAGTTCAAGAGGCGGTCAGAATGACCTAGAAGACGAGGTATATGGCAGGATTATTCGCTATTGATGGGATGAACGCCGAGAAAATGTCATGAAAGTCAGCCTAAAATGCGCAAGATGGCACCACTGGGTAACCATCTTGCCGTGATCAGGTTAACTGATGCAGAAACTTACAGGTACCGGCAGAGGTAAGCGGTATTGACCGCCACCTTGAGATCAAAGCTGCTGTCACCAGGGACAAAGAAGCTCTCGCCCTCTTCAAAGGTTTCCCACTCATCGGCTTCAGGCAGCAGCACCGTCAGTGCACCACTCACCACCGTCATTTCTTCAGGCTGGCCCGTGCCGAAAGTGTATTCGCCGGCAGCCATGACGCCCACGCTGGCGCGACCATCTTCTTCCTGAAATCCCAGCGACTTCACCTTGCCTTCGAAATATTCGTTCACATTAATCATGGTAGTGATCCTGAAAATAGCTGTTGCCGACGACGCGGACCGTGCTCAGGTTTTGCCCGTCAAAGCGGGCAGGTTTGAGCCGTCCACACTAAAGCATTCTACGGCTAGTCAGGCAAGACACTTCTGTGCGGACGACAGGGCACCAAAATGACGCGTTATGCACGCTTTTGTGCAGACAGGATTCCCATTTTGGCACAGGTCTACTATGTTGATTTTATGGCTGTAGGTGCATGAGGCGCCGCGGCGGTGAGCCGGAAGCGTTCCGGATCACAGAAACATTGCACTGCCCCTGTTCGAACGTTAGTGCCGTGGTCTTTTTTTCACGTACATGGCACCTGCCTTGCTTTGACTACTGGTGAATGCAGGTCCCTGTTTTAAGGCATTAACGGCTCAGGCGACAACGATGTATCAATGGAATTACAAAAACTAGGGAGTGTGCATCCATGTCAGACGCTTACGCACTCGGTCAGTATCAGCTTACACCCGGGTGTTTTGATGAACTGGTCGAATCGAATGGCCAACCCCGTCCGGAGGGCGCTCCGGTTACACGATTTATCGTTAACAAGGGCGAAGAAGAATTACAGCGCCGCCAGCAACAGCTGGATGCCACCATCCGCGCCATGGGCGTGTCCTTCACCGTCTATTCCGACAGCCAGAATATTGACCGCTCCTGGCCGCTGGATGTGATCCCCCGCACCATCTCCAGCAGTGAATGGCAACGCACCAGTGCCGGGCTTAAGCAGCGTCTTCGCGCACTTAATCTCTTTATCAACGATCTCTACAACGATCAGAAAGTGCTGAAGGACGGTATCGTCCCGGCGGATCTGATCCTTAACTCCAAAAACTTTCTCGCCCCCTGCAAGGGTATCCAGCCGCCTCATGGCGTATGGGCACACATTTGCGGAACGGATCTGGTCCGCGATGAAAACGGCACCTTCCTGGTACTGGAGGATAATCTGAGAGTGCCTTCCGGTGTGTCCTACATGCTGGAAAACCGTACGGTCATGAAGCGCGTCTTCCCTGAGCTTTTCGCGGAAAGCACCATTCTGCCGGTGGATGACTACCCCTATCAGCTGTGGCGCACCCTGGCGTCGTTGTCGCCGCGCAAGGATGTCACGCCGGTCGTCGTGCTGCTGACACCCGGTATCTATAACTCGGCCTACTTCGAGCACAGCTTCCTGGCTCAGCAGATGGGCTGTTACCTGGCTGAGAATTCCGATCTGTATGTCGGCAGTGACGACAAAGTCTATCTGCGCACCCTGCGTGGGCCGCTGCAGGTGGATGTGATCTACCGCCGTATCGACGACATCTTTATTGACCCGGAAGTCTTCCGCAAAGATTCGGTACTGGGTATCAAAGGGCTAATCCGCGCCTGGAAAGCCGGCAATGTGGGTCTGGCCAACGCACCGGGCTCAGGGGTTGCCGATGACAAGGTGGTCTATGCCTATGTACCCAAGCTGATTGAGTACTACCTCGGTGAAAAACCGCTGATCGACAACGTTGAAACCTATCTCTGCATGGATGACAAGGAACGTGAATACGTGCTCGCCAATCTCGACAAGCTGGTGGTCAAACCGGCCAACGAATCCGGCGGTTACGGCATCATGATTGGCCCGCGCGCCAGTGATGAGGAGCGCGCCAAGATGGCCGATGCCATCCGCAGCAATCCACGTAACTTCATCGCCCAGCCCACGCTGGCACTCTCGACCGCACCGACTCTGTGCGACGGCGTGCTTGAACCCCGTCACCTGGACCTTCGGCCCTTCATTCTGCAAGGCGAAGAGCTTTACTGCACCACCGGTGGCTTGAGCCGTGTAGCCCTGCGCAAGGGTTCGCTGGTGGTCAACTCCTCTCAGGGAGGTGGCAGTAAGGATACCTGGATTGTGAGCGACGAGGGCTGAACCATGCTGGCAAGAGTAGCCGAAAACGTATACTGGATGGGTCGCTACCTCGAGCGTATCGACGACACCGCACGACTGATCAACGCCACCACCAATATGTTGATCGACACCCACAAGGAAAGCCTGTTCAGCTGGCCGGTCCTGATCAACGTCCTGGGCGAGGATAACCGCCGCTTTATCAGCGAGTCAGGCTCCAGTGAGCGCGCCGTGATGAATTATCTCATCGCCGCCTCTGACAGCCCGGCATCTATCCGTTATTCCTGTACCCAGGTGCGTCACAACGCCCGTTGCGTTCGTGAAGTGATTCCGCGCGATATCTGGGAAGAGGTGAACTCCCTCAACCAGTTTATGCAGGCTGAATGTGTTCAGGCCTCCAGCCGACGTACCCGCTACAACCTGATGGTGGAGGTGATTCGCCGCTGCCAGATGGTGATCGGCGTCATGGACGGCACCATGCTGCGTGATGACACCTACCGCCTGTTCAACATCGGTCGCTACCTTGAGCGTGCCGACATGACGACCCGCATCATGGACGTACTGATTCTGCAGCAGCTCACTCCTGCTGCGGGCCTGAAAGGTCGCCGCACCTTCAAGTGGAAATCCGTACTGAACGCCTTGGGTGGTATTGAGTCCTATCAGCGCTATTTTGCCCAGGAAGATGGTGACGAGGCCGATGTGGTGAGCTTCCTGCTCAGCTATCAGGCGTTCCCCCGCTCCATCGTCTATTGCCTCGATAAGATGCAAAATGAAGCCAAACTCCTGCCACGTGCTGACAGCGTGCTCAAGACTATTGCAAAATTACGGGAAGAATTGGAATCTCAACCAATGAGTCAACTTTCTACCCATGATCTGCATAGGCTGATTGATGATCTGCAAGCCGGTTTGATTGATATCCATACGGCCCTGATCTCGGACTCACTGACCACTCCGGAGTAATGACTCGGGTGAGTCGCTTCGTGTAGATCAGTTCCCCGGCAGCCCGTCTGCCGGGTTTTCCCTGAGAAAGGTTTGCTGATGACCCAGCTTGAAAACGCCTCCCTGGCCAGCCTGATTGAGGCCTACCGCCCACTGGCTAAAGTGCGGGATGAATGGCTTCCCCACGTCCAGCAAAGTGCCTGGCAGGACGTCTATGGCTGGTTTGCCGATCAGGGCAGCGAGACCCTGGCAGGCTTAAGCACCGACTTGCAGCACCAGTTGCGCGAGCACGGCGCGACCTTTGACCCCCAGCGTCAGCAAAACCGCACCCTCGATATTCTTCCCTGGCTGATTGATGCTCAGGAATGGCAGCAACTGGAAGCCGGCTTGCGCCAGCGTCGTCGTTTGCTCAGCGCCGTTCTGAAAGATCTCTATGGCCCACAGGATTTGCTCAAGCTCGGCATTCTGCCGCCTGAGCTGATTTACCGTAATGCCAGCTTCCTGCTGCCCTGCCATCACCTGCTGCCCGATGAAGGCGAATGGCTGATGCTTATGAGCAGTGATGTTGGCCGTGATGCACAAGGGCGTTTCTGTGCCTTTCAGGACAGCTCACAGGCCCCCGGCGGCTTGGGTTACGTGCTGGAAAACCGCGTGGCCTTTAATCAGGTCGTGCCCGAGCTGGCCCGCCGTTTCCGCAAGCGTCAGCTGGCCTCCTTCTTCAAAGACCTGCAAAAATCCATGGTCGCGCACATGCCGTACAACAATGAGCCGCTGATTGGCCTCATGACGCGCAATTACCGTGACCAGCAATATTTTGAGCACGCCTTCCTCGCCAACTATCTGAACATCGCCCTCGTCCACGGCGCCGACCTGATGTACAAGGAAGGCCGCCTCTGGCTGAAAACCCTGAGTGGCCTGCAGCCACTCGATGGCCTGATGCGCTACATGCCAGACAATGTCAGTGACCCGCTGGAGCTGGATGCCGGTATCGCGGGCACTCCCGGTCTGCTGCAGTGTATCCGTCAGGGCAACCTCCTGTGCTGTAACCCGCCGGGCACTTCGCTGGTCGACAGTGGTTGCCTGCTGCCGTACATGGATACCCTCTGTGAATTTCTGCTGGAAGAGCCGCTGCTGCTGCCCTCGGTTGAGGCACACTGGTGCGGCAATGCCGAGACGCTGCCAGCGCTGCTGGATGAGGCTGAAAGCCTGATCATTCGAGATCTTGAGCGCCCCGGCGAACTGATCGCGCTGGCCAGCATCACCCGTAATGAGCGCGAAGCCTTTATCCAGCGGATTCAGCAGGACCCGGCACGCTATATGGCACAGAAGGCCCTGCCACTGAGCACCGTTCCTGTCTGGCAGCATAATGCGCTGGCACCGCGAAGTGTCGTACTGCGTAACTTCGTACTGCATCGCCAGAATGATGAAGACTGCGTACTTCCCGGTGGTCTGGCCCGTTGTCATGAACAGCCTCTGGCGCTGCAAACCGGGCTTGAGTCCATCTTCGTGGCCAAGGAAGTCTGGCTGCACAGCCGCTCCAGTCAGCACATCAGCCTGCTGCACAGTGCCATTACCAGTGTGCGCCTCTCTCGCCGCTCCGGCCTGTTGCCCAGCCGTGTGGCTGATCACCTGTTCTGGATGGGCCGTTACAGCGAGCGCCTCAACCTCGCCTGTCGTGCCTTGCGAGCCACCCTGCCGCTGGTCAGCACGGTGGCCCGTGAAGAGCAGATCGAAACCCTGACACCGCTGGTTGAGTTCGCCTGCACCATTAACGGCGGCACCTTCACCCCGACCGAATCAGCGGATGAACTCACCGGCCAGCTCAGTTCACTCTTCGCCCGCGATCGTATGGATGGCCTGCTGACGGTTATGCAGTCGCTGATCATGAATGCCCAATCCGTGCGCGAGTTCTTCAGTGAAGATACCTGGCACGTGCTTGAGCGCCTGCAGAATGCGCTGAATACCTTCCCGGCGCAGGGCTCGACCTCGCGCATGGTGCGCGCGCTGGATGATGTGATTCTGCTGCAATCGGCGATTTATGGCCTTAACAATGAAACCATGAGCCGTACCCAAACCCTGCGCTTCATGGATATTGGCCAGCATATCGAACGTGCCATGCAGACGACTTCACTGCTTGAAAGCGTGTTTGTGAAGAACCCGATGCCCACCGCCACCCTGATGGAAGCGGTGCTGCGCAAAGCCGATACCCTGATGACCTATCGCCGCCGCTACCGCACCGAGCTGCATCCGGTGGCGATTATCGACCTGCTATTACTCGATGAAGGCACACCCCGTTCCGTGGGCTATCAATGCGCCCGCCTGAAACGCCAGGTGAATCTGTTGCCGGATCGTGATTCGACCCTGCCCGGCCTCAATGCCGAACAGCGGCTGATGGTCGAGCTTGTCGCCCTGTTGCAACTGGTCGATCTGGATGCCCTGATGACCGAAACCGGCGAACCTTCCGAACAACTGGGCGAATTACTGGAGCGTATCCAGACGCTGCTGATCCAACTCTCGGACGCCATCACTCTGGCTTACTTCAACCATGCCGACATTCCCAAGCCGATTGTGCGGATCTAGGCCGGAGACGATGAGTACTGTGATGAGAACACATTCATGAAATACCAGATCAGCCATCTGACCCGTTATCGCTACCAGCAGGAAGTGGCCAACTGCTACAACCTGAGCTGTCTGTCGCCGCGCAAACTGGCTTATCAGAAGACTCGCCGCACACGCCTGGAAGTGAATCCGTCACCCAGCAGCCTGTACGATCATCTGGATTTCTTTGGCAACCGCCATACGTTTTTCCACGTGAATACCCTGCACAGCGAGCTTGAAGTCAAGATCAGCTCGCTGGTGGAAGTGCTGCCCCGTGCCGCACAGATTGATATCGAAGCTTCGATGCCGTGGGAACAGGTGATTCAGCATCTGGGCGAGTCCACCGATGCCCAGTCCCTGCATGCACGTCTGCTGCGTACCGCAACCAAAATGACGCCGATTGATCCGCTGTTTCGTGCCTTTGCCGAAACCGTATTCGAGCCGGACATGCCGATTCTGGAAGGGGCTCAACGTCTGTCTCATCTGATAAATTCCGAGTTTACCTACGATCCGGGCTTCACCACACTGGCCACGCCGGTGCATACAGTGCTGCAGCAAAAACGTGGCGTCTGTCAGGACTTCGCCCAGCTCGCCATTAGTGCCCTGCGCTCCATGGGCATCCCTGCACGCTATGTCAGCGGCTATCTGGAAACCCTTCCGCCACCCGGACAAGAGCGTCTGGTCGGTGCGGATGCCTCCCACGCCTGGTTCAGCGTTTTTGATCCGCAGCAAGGCTGGGTCGACTTTGACCCGACCAATGACCTGATCCCTGATGAACGCCATATCACTCTGGCCTTCGGTCGCGACTATGCTGATGTCGTCCCGCTAAAAGGTCTGATGAGTGGCGGTGGCCAGCATGAACTGACCGTCGAGGTGGATGTAATGCCGCTGCACGATGATGCGGATTGATGCGTGAAACCCTCGCAGCAGCAAATACCGGACGTTTTCACGGAAGATAAAAAATCAGGTCGCCAGCAAGTGTGACCTGATTTTTTTAGAAAGTGGCGCTACGCCAATCACTGAAGGGCATCGCCTCAGAGCGACTCCATAAAACTGCGGACACCTGCCAGAACAATCTGCGCGGCCATGGCCGCCAGAATCAAGCCGGTGATTTTACTCAGAATATTCAGACCGGTGCGGCCCAACAGACGCTCAAATGCACTACTTAGGTGCAGAATAATCGCCAGACAACCCAGTGCGGCCAGCATTCCCAGCAAGCCGATCAGCATGTCCCAGCCTTTCATTTCCGCACCGTAGACCAGGATCGCACCGATAGTAGCTGGCCCGATAATGGTCGGAATCGCCAGAGGCACCACGGCAATATCATCACGGTTTTCATTGGGCATGCCGGTCGCGTGGGTGCGCACACCATCACGCACCAGGGAAATCGCCGACAGGAACAGCAGAATGCCGGAGCCGATGCGAAAGGAATCCAGCGTGATTCCCAAAATATCGAACAGCGGGCTACCAAAGAACATCAGCACCACACTGATGATCAACGCCGCCACCAGCGCCCGGTTTGCCACCTTGCGTCGCGACGGTTCATCTTCGCCGCGGGTCAGAGACAAAAACATCGATACCACAAAGAACGGGGCGTAAAGAAAGAAGAACTTCACCCAAGTGGCGACAAACAGGCTCATGCCATTCTCCAGTGAGCAGCAAAAAAGACAGGGTGCCGGCCCATGCCGACAAGGAAAGCGCTAAGTGTAAGAGATCAGCGCAGGAATTTCCGCTGCGGCGCTATCAGACTTGTGAAATCAGAATCGTTTCACATCAAAAAGTAATTATTTATCAAAGAGATAGAAGAGCCAAACACACAAGACTTTCAAGAGGCAGGAAGGTGTCAGACAGGCAGGAGCAATGAATGGGCTGGGGGCTTAAAACGATAAAGAGCCCGCTGAACGGGCTCTTGGAAACAACCAGTCATGCAGGTCAGTGATTACTCATCAAACCAGTGCATGGCAGCGGCTTTCTCCAGGTCTTTCTCTTCGCGAAGGCGTTCAATAGTACGCCTTGCTTCCAGTGACTTCTTGGTCATAAAACGCTGCTTAGTCTGCCGCGATTCCCGCTCCAATGACGCATTGATATTGTAGAGTTCCGCTTGAACTTCCACCAAACGCTCAGATGTGTGCATAGAGTGCTCTCCTTTGTCAGGTCGCAAGACCTTGGACATTCAGGAGCCGCGCTGGCACGACCACATTCCCATGATCCCGTACTGAGCCCGAAAAACTCGCTTTCGGTCTGAGCACCTGACCGCTACCCCTGGTAGGACAATGGGAATACGTCCTGCCAAACCATCGACTCCCTGATGGGTCACTGGGTTGTTTTCACCCGGATATCTGCACTGCAGATACCATGAGAGTAGTTATGCAAGATGTCAGCCAGATTACAAATTGCACAACGTGAACTTTGTTTTAAACCAGCTGGATGGGGAAGGTCAATTACTGAACAACGAACTACGACAAAGGTCTCAGTCTTTTTTGAGCGGACGGCGTTCGTTGAGGCGAAGTGAGCGCAAACCACGGCGAATGGTTTTGAGATGATCAATCAGGGTCGGACCATGACGCATGGCAACACCGACAGCGAGAATGTCCATGACCACCAGATGCGCAACGCGAGAGGTCATCAGGGTATTGAGGTCCTTGTCTTCGGCAAGATCAATGTGAATGGCGATATCGGCCAGCTCTGACAGCGGCGTCTGACCCGGACACAGGGTAATCACCTGGGCACCGGCATCATGAACCAGTCGAATGGAATGCAGCAGATCTTTGGTACGGCCCGTCTGGGAGATGGCGACGACGACATCCTGCTCACCCAGTGTCAGGGCTGAAATCGCCTGCATGTGCGGATCAGACAATGCCGTTGAGGAAATCATCAAACGATAAAACTTGTGCTGGGCATCAGCGGCCACCGCAGCGGAAGCGCCAAAGCCCCAGAACTCGACCCGTCGCGCCTGCGACAGCACATCAATGGCCTGCTCAAGGGTGTCCGAATCCAGTGAATCACGGACATTCATCAGGTTTCCCACGGTCGATTCAAAGATCTTGTGCTTGAACTCCTGCACCGTGTCCTGATTGTTGAGGGAGAACTGCTCGAAATTGGCATTACTGGCGAGCACCTGTGCCAGACAGAGCTTAAAGTCCTGAAAGCCATCGAAATTCAAGGCACGGCAGAAGCGCACCACCGTCGGCTCGCTGACCTTTGCCTTAGCGGCCAAATCCACAATACGCATATGAATCACACCCTGCGGCTGCGCCAATACGAGGTCCGCAACTTTCTGCTCGGACTTGCGCATTTGCGCCCGGCATTCGGCGATATGCTTAAGAAGGTTTGGCTGTAGCAAAGACGTGATCCCGTCCGGTTATCCCACAAGCCTCCAGTTTTTCACCAGCGGCAGGCAATTGCCAGCGAAGTTTCCATGGATGGGCAAGAATCCTGAGGATCAGCGCTTCCGCTTCACTGGGTCTGCCATTATAGCGGCGCCCGGCCTAAAGCGCGCCCCGCAGGCAGATAAACCTCACCTAAGGTTCGATTGCAGGCTTCTTGACCCCATGCTAGGTTTTTTGCTGAGACACACTTTGTGACTAATTTCGTCCGAACTGATGCGTGATTCCTTCTCCGGCCACCGGGCCGCACGATCGCATCGGTAACAATGATAAAAACTGGACCAAGAGGGAAATCCTGTGAAACGTCGCGAACTTATCAAGGCGCTGGGTGTTGGCGCTGCAGCGGGCGCCATGGCAACCACCACTGCCGCTAAAGCCGATGAGAACAAAGTTTATAAGTGGAAGATGGTAACGACTTGGCCCAAGAACTTTCCAGGGCTGGGAACAGGTGCCAACTTCCTGGCAGAGATGGTCGGCAAGCTGACCAACGGCCAGGTTCAGGTCAAAGTCTACGGCGCCAATGAGCTGGTAGGCGCGCTGGAAGTGTTCGATGCCGTCTCCCGCGGTACCGCTGAAATGGGCCACGGCGCCGGTTATTACTGGAAAGGTAAAAGTGCAGCAGCCCAGTTTTTTGCCGCCGTGCCTTTCGGCCTGAACGCACAGGAAATGAACTCCTGGCTTTACCACGGCGGCGGTATGGAGCTGTGGAAAGAAGTTTATGCGCCTTTCGGGCTGGTTCCCACCGCTGCGGGTAATACCGGCGTGCAGATGGGCGGCTGGTTCAATAAGGAAATCAACAGCGTGGATGACCTGAAAGGTCTGAAGATGCGTATTCCCGGCCTTGGCGGTGAAGTGATCAAGCGCGCAGGCGGTACGCCGGTACTGTTGCCCGGCGGCGAGATTTTCCCATCACTGCAATCCGGCGCTATTGATGCAACCGAGTGGGTAGGTCCTTACAACGATCTGGCCTTTGGTCTGCATAAAGCGGCGAAATTTTACTACTACCCAGGCTGGCATGAGCCAGGTACCACCCTTGAGTGCTTTATCAACCAGAAAGCGCTGGAAGAACTGCCTGAAAACCTGCAGACCCTGGTACTCAATGCCTGTCGCATTGCCAACCAGGACATGCTGGCAGAACTGACAGCGAAAAATAACTCGGCACTCAAAGAGCTGGTCGAGAAGCACAATGTCCAGTTGCGCCGTTTCCCTGAAGATGTTCTGTCCGAGCTGAAGCGTCTTTCAGATGAGGTAGTGGCAGAAGAAGCCAAGCAGGACGCAATCACCCAGAAAGTTTATGACTCTTTTAAGGCTTTCCGTGATGAAGCGGTGCAATGGCACCAGGTGTCGGAGCAAGCCTACCTAAACGCCCGAAATCCCGAGGGAAAATAGCAGCATTATCTCCCCGCAATTCAACTAAAGGATGGCAGTCAATGGCTGCCATTTCTTTTTTCTTGCACATTCAAAAAGCAAAAAGCACAAAAAACCCTCTTTCCTGAAACTTTTTTAAATAAAAATTTACATAACCTCACCTATCTTTTCATTACCATGCGCGGCTGCTGCTTTGTGCAGGGCGCGGTCGCGCGCGTCTTGTACCAGCCTGAGTATCCCGTGCTCCTAGCCACCTATTGAAAAGGGTCTCCAGCGTTATGGACAAGCTGGTGCTGACGTCATCACTGACAGCCCAAAATAACAAACGCTCTAATCAACAACTCCGGGGAAAAATCGAACTCTCAATCAGGGAACTGGAAAAACGTCTTTCCGGTCGCACCTGGGGAGTTTCCGCTACCAAGCGCTATCTGGATGCCCTGGTGGCAGGTACTGCGTTACTGGCGCTCTCTCCTGTTCTGCTGATCATTGCTCTGTTAATCAAACTCACCAGCCGAGGGCCGGTGTTCTTTGTACAACAACGGACAGGCTACCGTGGCCGCCGCTTTGGTATGTTCAAATTCCGCACCATGGTGGTTAATGCCGAAGAGCTGAAAGCTCAGCTGCGCCATCTGAATCATCATGGCCCGGACTCAGTCGACTTCAAGATCAAACGTGATCCGCGTATTACCTGGATTGGTCGCTGGCTTCGAGGCACCAGTCTGGATGAACTGCCCAACCTGATTAATGTACTGCGCGGCGATATGCGTCTGGTGGGCCCACGCCCGACCTCCTTTGATGCCCGCACCTATCTGGATCATCATCTGGACCGCCTGAATGCCTATCCCGGCATTACCGGCCTCTGGCAGATTTCCGGTCGCAGCAATATCGACTTCGACGAGCGCGTCCAGCTCGATCGCCGTTATATCCTCCAGCAGAGTTTCTGGCTGGATCTTAAAATTCTGCTGAAAACCCCCATCAAGGTCATCAGCGGCGACGGAGCAGGTTAAGCATGTCGCACGTATCCCCGCGTCCTCAGCAGGCCAGTGAAGTTAACCTAGTCTCGCTGTTGGAAGACCCCGAACAGCAGGTATTCCTGATGACCGCTCCCGGCCCGCAAACCGGGACCACGACAGCAGCAAGGCAGCTGGCAGAGCAGCTTGCCCGAAGTGCCATGGGTCGTATTCTGCTGATCGATACCAGCCTGTCTGATCAAAGCCTGACCCGCGAGGCCGGGCTCGCTGAAGCGCCAGGGCTGATTGAAGCCCTGCAGCAACAAGCGATCAGCAGCGCGGTCACCTCTTCCCATTATGTGAGCTTTGATGTGCTGCCACTGGGCCGTCGTCAGTTCTGGCAGGATGGACTGTATCACCGTCAACTTCGCCCGCTGCTGAATGAGCTGCGAAGCCGCTACCGCTTTATCATCATCGACTCGGATGCAGTCTATACCTCCGCGGATACCCTGATGCTGAGCGCGCTGGTGGATGGCGTCATTCTTGTGGTGGCGGGTGAAAACACCCGCTGGGAAGTCGCACAGGCGACGGTTCAGCGCCTGCGTCAAAGTGGCGCCAAATTGCTCGGCACTATCTTCAATCGCCGCAAATACTACATGCCAAGGTGGCTTTATGATCAGCTTTAATGCCATCGGCAGACGCGCTCTTACGGCGCTTATTTGCCTTCTGCCGCTGGCAGGTTGTGGCGTTCAGGACAAGGCACGGATGCCCGTCAGCACGACCGTGGGCGATATCACCCCGGTGCTGAGCGAGTCTCTGCCGGTTGAATCCCTCCTGCGTCCGGAAGATCAGCTGGAAGTGATTTATCACCTCTCCAACCAGACCACCGGCAGCTATCACATTGAAGCGGGCGACCAGCTGGAACTGAGCTTTCTGACAGCACCCGAGCTGAGTGGCTCGCGTCTAGTATTGCCGGACGGCACCATCCCTCTGACCTATGTGGGCTCGCTACTGGTCGCCGGTCTTACGGTTGAAAAAGCCCGTGAAGCGGTGAATCTGGCTTATGGGCGGGTGCTGAATAACCCGCAGGTAACCCTGTCGATTTCCCGCTCCCAGACCTCGCTCGACAGCCTGCGCGAATCCCTGACCAATCCCAACACCGGCCTGAGCCATCAGGTCACTATCGCTTCTGATGGTTTTGCCAGCTTCCCGCTGATCGGCAGTTTACCCACTCAGGGCCTGAGCCTGAGCCAGCTGCAACAAACGCTTAACCAGCGTTATGCCGAAAACCAGCCACAGGTCAGCGTTGATGTGCTGCTGCAGGCCAGCGCCGCCAAACAGGTGTACCTGCTGGGTGAAGTCCAGCAGCCAGGCGCTTATCCGGTGACACACCCGATCTCGATTCTTGAAGCGCTGTCCATGGCACGAGGCACCAACATTGGTGCCAGCCTGGATTCAGTGGTGCTAATGCGCCGCCAGGGCAATCAGGTGCAAGCCCGCGTGTATGACGTGGAGGATGCTCTTGATGGCAAGGCCATGGCGATGCTGTACCTGCAGCCCGATGACCTGATTTATGTTCCGAAATCCCACCTGACCAAGGCTGGGGAACTGGCGCGCCAGATGGCCGACGTGATCCTGTTCCAGGGCGTCAACTTCGGCCTGTCGTACCGTGTTGATAATAAAAATACCGTTAACTAGAGCCTGTCATGACCAGTTCGGAAAACTATTTGCATGAGTTCCTGCGGATCTTTTTCGCCAACCAGCGACTGATCAAGCGGGTCTTTCTCGGCTTTTTTGCCCTGACCTGCGTTGCCGCATTACTGATGCCGACCCATTACGATGTTGGCGCCGAGGTGGTGGTACAGTCTAAAAAACTGTCCCAGCTTGACCCAAGCGCGGCGCTGACCTCGGATACCGACAAGTTCGTGCCGCCCACACTGGCCGACATGGAAACGGAAAGCGCCATTCTGCGCTCGCCTTCCCTGATCCGCGCCACCCTGGAGCCTTTGGTACAGCAAGGTGTGTTTAGCGCTGAACCCGGCCTGTTGAGCCAGTATGTGATTCAGCCCATCAAAGATCTGTTGGGTGTAGAGCCAAGCGACCCGCTCGCCAGCCTGACGGATCAGACACTGGATGCCCTCGACATCACGCCGATACCGGGCTCCAACGTTATCGGTATTCATTACCAGACCAAGGACACCGCCTTGGGTGTCAGAGTGGTCAATGCCCTGCTGGATCAGTACCTGCTGCAGCGCCAGAACCTGCAGTCAAGCGAACTCCCCACCAGCTTTTTTGGTCAGAAGCGTGAGCAATACGAACACCGCCTGCGAGATCTGGAAGATCAGCGTCTGGCATTGCTGCGTTCCCATCAGGCCGCTGATCCCTCGCAGGAAATCGCTCTGGCACTGACGACCGTTAACAGTGAGCAGCAGGCACTGGATCAAGCCAGGGATCTCAGTCTGCAACAGCGTCATCGCCTGGAATTTCTCAATCGCGCCCTCAAGGCGAGCAAGAAAGCCGCCGTCACGGCCTCTTCTTTCCCACTGGCGGTGGCAGGTAATGGCGATAATGCCAACCCGGCCGATGCCGAGCTGACCCAGCTCAGCACCATGCTGAATGAACAGATTGCCCGTTACGGTACCGTGGCGGCCACTTATCAGTCCGGCAGCATCCCTGAGAAGCAGGCACGTGCCGAAATTGAACGCACCCGCCAGCAGCTGGCCAAAGTGATCGCTCAGCGAATCAGTGAACGTCAGAACGAGCTTGCCATCACCGAGGCCCTGATCGACCAGAAAGATGTGCGTATCCAGCGCGAGCGCAAGCGGGTGGAACAGTTGCAACAAGTGGAATCCGGGCTGCGCCAGCTGGATACCCAGATCAATGCCCTCCAGGCGGCTTACTCCAGCTACACCCAGCGTTTTGAGGAAAGCAAAACCCAGCAGCAGGATACACGCGGCGCCTCCAACGCCCGCATCCTGAGTCGTCCTTATCCACCGACCAAGCCTTCCACCCCGAGCCTCATCAGTGTGATTATCTTCGGCGCCATCACAGGCTTACTGCTGGCACTGGCCGCGGGCTATATTCGTGAGTTCTTTGATCACCGCTTCAAGCATCCGGCGCAAATCGCCAGCCAGCTGGATTTGCCGGTGCTCATGGTCATCAATGAGACCGCTACTGAGCCCACGGCCCGACACCGCCGGGGCAGCAAAGCCTGGTGGCGTCAGTGGCTGACGGAGTAAAGAGGATGCAGGTGGTGCATCTGATCAGCAGTGGCGGCTTTTATGGCGCAGAGCGGGTGCTCTATGACCATTGCCGCCACGTGCCGGCTGACCACCGGGTGATCTTTCTGGATACCACCGCGCCGCTTCAGGCGCGTTTTCGCGATGGCGGTATCGAACAGCACCATTGCCAGGGCTTGCCGGCGCTATTGCAGCAGCTTCGTCAGCTTAAGCAGCAGAGCCGGCCACTGGTGCTGGTCAGCCATAACTTCAAAGCACAAATGCTCGGTACTGCAGCCGCCACTCTGCTACGTTTGCCGCTGATCGTGACTCAGCACGGCTTCACCCCGACCAGCAGCAAGCAACGTCTGTACCGGCGCCTGAGTCTGGCGCTATGCCACTGGCCACAGGTTCGGGCTGTTGCCTGCGTATCCTCCCTGCTGGCAAAGCAGCATCGTCAGTGGCGAATTGCGGCCAGCAAACTCCATGTGATGACCAATGCCCTGCCCGCCTCAGAGCCGCAATCAAGTAAGCATGGGGTAAGTAGCGTTAGCAGAGGCTCACTTCGCCTGGGTTATGCCGGTCGTCTCAGTCATGAAAAAGGCCCTGATCTGCTTTTACAGGCGCTGCCGCAGCTCATGCTGCGCTTTCCTCAGCTACAGGTTGATCTCGTGGGCGATGGCCCTTTGCGGGCGACACTGGAAGAAGAACTGAGCCAGCTTCAGTGGGGCAATCGCGTCACGCTGAGTGGCTATCAGGAGAACATTGCCGACTGGCTTCTGGGGCTGGATCTGCTGGTCATGCCCTCTCGCACGGAAGGCACGCCCATGATTTTGCTGGAAGCCATGCAGGCCGGCTGTCCTGTCGTGGCCTTTGCCGTCGGCGGGATTCCCGATGTACTGAATCAAGACAGCGGCTGGCTGGTGCCCGCCGAAGATGTGCAGGCGTTGGGCGCAGCACTCATTAGCGCGCTGACGGACGATGCAGCCCGCCAGCAAAAAGCCCTGAAAGCGCAGGCACGCCAACAGCAGCATTACTGCCTGAGTGTGCAGGGCCCGCGCTGGCAACAGCTTTATGCAGACGTTGCGGGGCTTTCAAGCACGCTTAAGGCGCAGCTGCCATGATTGCGCTGACGCTGATTGGCCTGCCGCTGGCACTGGCCGCGCTGGCGCTTTTGCTGGTCAAACCGATGATGGCTCCCGGCGTGATTGTCGGCGCCGGAGGCATGGCCGTGCTCTATCGCTGGCCGGCGCTGGCACTGCTGATGATGGGGGCGCTGGTGCCCTTTGAGGGTCTCTTTACCGGTCAGGTCACCGGCGCCAAGCTCGTGGGGCTGGCGTTGATTGTCATTCTGGCTTTGCGTTTTGTACTGCGCCAGATTCCCAATGAGGACTGGCAAAGCCCGCTCTGGCCCATCCTCATCGCCTTTATGACCTGGTACCTGCTCAGTCTATGGAAATCTGACCTGCGCCTGCTGTCCATTTCCACCCTCAAAGACCTGCTGGTTGGCCTGATCCTCTTTGTCAGCACGCTGATTTTTGCCCCGCGCATGTCCTTTCGCCATTTTGGTCAGGGTATCGCACTGTCAGTCGCCGCGACCTGCGTCATTGCCTTTGCCACCAAGGATCATCAGGTGGAAGGACGTGCGATCGGCCTGCTGTCCGACCCGAACTATTTCGCCCTGCTGGTCGTGGTCGCCCTGCCACTGGGTATGCTGACGTGGCTGCAACGCACGGAACTCTGGTGGCGACTGGGCTGGGGCGTGGTGATGGTCATTCTGCTGGCAGGCCTGGTGCAGTCCGGCTCCCGTTCGGCACTGATGGTGACGCTGATGTCGACGCTCATGGGCCTCTGGCACCACCGACGCCGACTGGTCAGCTTCAAACCCCGGCATGCAGGTTTTGTCCTGTTGGGCATTCTTATCATGCTGCCGGTGGCCTACAAGGCGCTGCCTGATGACTATCTCAAGCATATCCAGACGCTGATGCTGTTAAAAAAAGGGGTGGATGCAGTGCAGGACCCATCCCTTGGCCGCCGCACGTCCTATCTGGTGGTGGGCTCTGAGCTGGTGAAATCACACCCCTGGCTTGGCACAGGCCCCGGAACCTTCCCGGTGCACTACGCCCAGAGCAACTATGCCGCCGCCTTTTCCTTCGAGCCAGACCGCTCGGACCTGTTCCGCCCGGCGCATAACACCTATATGCAGCTGCTGGCTGAAACAGGCATTCCGGGCGGCGGACTCTTTGCCGCGCTGGTCGGTGCAGCGCTGCTGTGCTGCCTTAAGGCACGCCGACGTTTTCTGCTGCACCAGCAACAGGAAAATGCCGACCTCGCCGCTCACTATGGTCTGAGCATGCTGGGCATGGCGCTGTTTCTGATGTTCCTCAGTATTCCGAATCACAAGTATCTGTGGATGCTGCTGGCCCTGAGCTCCGTGCTTTACCAGCGCGCCAAACGCAGCCGGCCGGTGGAGGCCAGTTCATGAGTTCGGTCGCCATCATCATTCCTATGTATAACGAGGAAGGCCAGATTCTGCGCACCCTCAAGGCCGTGCGTGCCGCCTGTCAACAGTGGCAGGGGAGCAGCGAGGTGCTGGTGATCGATAACGGCTCCAGTGACAACGGCCCGCAGCTGGCAGAAAGCCTCGGCGTGCGGGTGATTGATGGTCGCGGCCTAACCATTGGAGCGATGCGCAACCTCGGCGCCTCGCTGACGGAGTCTGACTATCTGGCCTTTATCGATGCCGACATCGAAATGCCCGCGCAATGGCTGAGCCAGTGCGAAGCAACCCATAACGAGGATGGCAGTGCCCTGATCGCGTTGGCGATGAAAGCCCCGGCTCATGCGCCCTGGTATGCCCAGGTGTGGCAGGCGCGCCAGCACGGCTTTCACCGTCCTAAACAACGACTGAACTGGATTCCTTCCACCAATCTCTGGCTTACCCGTGAGGCCTTCCAGCGAAGCGGTGGCTTCTCATCGCGCCTGCGCACCGGTGAAGACAAAGCCTTTGGCCTGCATCTTCACGCGCTGGGCTATCAGCAGCAGCGGCTTTCCTCCCCGGTGGCGGTGAACTACGGCTACGAGCGCAGCTTCAGCGAATGGTGCGGCAAAGAGCTCTGGCGTCAGAACAATCACTTTCGCCTCTGTCAGGAGCAGCAACTGGGCTTTCGTGCCCTGCGCTTTCCGTTACTGGCCTTTGCTGTGGCGCTGATCAGCCTGCTGAGTCTGGGCAGTTATCTGCTCTGGGCAATCCAGATGAATCAACCCAACCCCTTTGGCTGGGCGGCCCTGCTACTGGCGCTGGCCAGCCTGAGCGCCGGCGGCATACTGGCAGCGCGCCAGTGCCTGAAGGTCAGACGACCGGGCTTACTCTTGCCGCTGTGGCTGCTGCATTGGGTGCGGCTGCATCTGGCGGCCTGGGCGCTGGCACTGAATGTACTCAATCAACACAGCAGGAGGCCATCGCGTGGCTGAGTGGATTTTCATCCTGAGCCTGGCCCTGCCGTTGTGGGCGTTTTTGGGATACCCGTTGATGGTGGCGGTGCTTGCACGCCTTTCGAAAGCACCGACGACGGGACAGGCCAGGGCCTATCGTGTCAGCATTATTATTGCCGCCCATAACGAGGCCCGGCACATTGCGCAAAAGCTGCAAAGCCTGCTGGAGCAGACCTATCAGGCCGAATCGCTGGAGATTCTGCTCGCCTCTGATGGCTCCACCGATAACACCCTTGAAGAAGCCGCCAGCATTAACGATCCTCGCATCCAGCGGCTGGACTTGCCGCGTCAGGGTAAGCAAGCCACATTGAACGCGGCCTTCGCGCAGTCTACGGGCGATATTCTGGTCTTTACCGATGCCGATAACCGCTGGCTGCCGGAAACCCTCGAACACCTGCTGGCACCGCTGAATGACCATGACGTAGGGGTGGTCGGCGGCAATATGCAGATCGACAAAACGGGTGACCATTTAAGTCAGGGCGACAGCACCTATCGCCGTTTCGAAAGCTGGCTGCGCAATGCTGAAAGCCGCTGCGGCTGTATGGTCGCGACTGACGGTGCGTTGATGGCTATGCGCCGTGAGCTGTTCACCAGCGTGCCCGGCGACTGCAATGATGACTTTCACCTCAGCACCTGCGCCCCGGCAGCGGGCAAGCGCATTGCCTATGCTGAACGCGCCATCGTGCTGGATCAGGGAGTCGATGACACCGGCAAGCAGTTTCGTCGCCGTATTCGTGTCACTCTCGGCGGCCTGCACAGCCTGACACGGCGGGCATCCCTACTGAACCCGTTACGTCATGGTCGCTATGCACTGGCACTGCTGAGTCATAAACTGCTGCGCCGACTGGCCCCCTTGTTCTTGCTGCCATTACTGCTCAGTACCGCGGCACTGGCATCGACATCCGCCTGGATGAATACGCTGCTCTGGCTACAATTAGCCGGGTATGGCACGGGCCTTGTGGCCCTGCTGCTCGGTCTGCGCTGGCGCTTGCCCAAGCCCCTGCGTCTGGCAAGTTTCCTACTGGTAAGTCTGGCCGGGATGGCCCTTGCCGTTTGTTATTACCTGACCGGACAGCGCCTCGGTGCCTGGAACCCACAACAGAATCGTTAGAGACACGGATGTTAAAAGCGACACTGACCCTCAAGCTCAAAGAGTGGCGCGGCCAGCGCTGGCTGCGCAGTCAGGCGGCCCGGCAACAGCTGCTGACCAATGGTCTGGTGCTGATGCTGCATCGGATCGTCGAGGATGAAGACGAAGCGGCGCTGCCCCATCGCAATGAGCTCTGTGTGGCGGCCTCGACCTTTGATCGCTTTCTCGGTTGGCTCGCCAGCGAATTTGACTGTGTAGCACTGACGGATCTGCTGGAGCAGCCCGCGGGCGGGAAGCAACCGCGAGTCGCCCTCACCTTCGATGATGGCTGGGAAGATAACGCCCGGCTTGCCCTGCCACTGCTGCAAAAGCATCAGCTCACAGCGAGTGTGTTTGTCACCACGGACTTTCCCGGCAATTCCACCACCTTCTGGTGGGAAAGTATTGGCGAGCGACTGTTCAACCTTAACTGCCCAACTCAGGACCCCGTACTCCTGCAGGCTTTAGCCGATGCCGGTATGCCGGTGCCCGAAGGTGTGCGACGCGCGGGGCTCTGCCCGCAGCAGCGCAGTTTTCACTTACAGCATTACCTCGCCAGCCTTAAAACCCTGAGCGATGACACCCTGATTTCGCTGGCAGCCCTTGCCGCCAGCGGCCAGCCTCAGGCCATGGACTGGCCAGCGATCCGTCAGCTTGAACAAAGCGGTCACTTCCGCTTTGGTGCCCATGGCGCCAGCCATGCCCTGCTGGATCGGCTCTCACCGCAGGAGCTTTCGCGGGAGCTGGATCACAGTCTGGCAGCGCTGGCACGTGAAGTTCGCCAGCCCTTGCCGATCTATTGCTATCCCAATGGCAATTACAACGCTGAGGTTCAGGCGGCGCTGCGACAGCGGCACATCCCCTGGGCGCTCAGCACCCGACCCGGACTGGTGACAGGCACTGCCGACCCTTTGGGGATTCCGCGCATCTGCCTGAGCCAGCGAGCGGCCGCCCGTCCCGGATTACTGGGCTGGCGTATCCGCATGGGGGCCAAAGCTGGAAGAAATCCATGAAGTTTAAGGGTTATCGTCGTCACCTCCTGCTCAGTCTCGGTACCCGTATCGCCATGACGGTACTGCGACTCCTGCGTAATGTGTTACTTGCCCGTATTCTCGGGCCGGGTGAGCGCGGGCTCTTTGCCCTCCTAAGTGCGCTGCCTGAACTGATCGCCGCCATCACCAGCGGCGGTCTGAATACTGCTCTTGGCTTTGAAGCGGCCCAGCATCGGCGGATGGGTATCCTGCTGGTGCAGGCCCTGTTCTTTGGCTGCCTGTTAGCGACCGGCGCCACGCTGCTGGGCGTCTCAGGCATGGTCAATTTTGGTCAGGCACTGGATGTCACTCAGGAGCTCGGCCAGTTGATCTGGCTACTGCTGATTGCCGTGCCGCTGGTCGTCCTCAAGGCCAGTCTGCTGACACTGCATAACGCCAGCGGTCATGTCAGCCAGTACAACCTGATGCGCTTGCTGGAGTCCCTGATTCCGCTGCTGGCGTTTTTGTGCCTGTTCATGCTCTGGGGAGATCATGCCCTGCTGGCCGCTATCAGCAGCTGGCTGATCGGACTGACAACCTCCGCAGTGATTGGCTGGTGCTGGATGAAGCGCCTGCAGCCTTTCGCTCTGGAATGGGATAAACCGGCCAATCAGGAATTGCTGAGCTACAGCAAGAAAAGCCATCCCGGTGTACTCTTCCAGCAGCTGATGGCGCGGGCGGATTACGTGCTGATTGGCCTGCTGATCGGCAGTGAACAGCTGGGTTATTACGCCATGGCCAGTGCCGCAGCAGAACTGCTCTCCATCGTGCCGGAAGCAGTCACCACGCCGTTAATGAAGCGCCTGCTGCGGCAGGAATCCGATATGCAGGCCATCACCCCGTTTGCCTTGCGCATGACGGCACTGACGATGCTGCTGGCCTGCGCCGCCATGGCGCTGGTCGGCGACTGGCTGATCGTCACCCTGTTTGGGGATGCCTATGAGCCCGCCTACTCGGCACTGCTCATCCTGCTGCCGGGCATGCTGTTTAACTGTTACTCCAGCATTCTGCGCCTGGATCTGCTCGGCAAAGGCAAACCCGGCGGTCTCTCGATCCGCGCCGGTATGGGAGCAGCCGCCAGCGTTATCCTTAACCTGATTTTGATTCCAACCTTCGGAATTGAAGGCGCCGCACTGGCTAACTCCCTTGCCAGCTTGCTGGTGTGTACACTGCTGCTACGCTGGTACTGTCAGCTCAGTGGCACGCCCTTGCATCACACCCTCTGGCCGCGCCGGAGTGACTGGGCAACCCTTAAGCATCTGACAGGATCGTCAGATAACCCCTCAGACAAGCATTCGGAACCGACAACATGAACGCCCTGCAACGGTGGTCTCACACCGGCGTCAGTCTGGCCCTCGCCATGACGATCAGCCTGTGGATGAGTATTGCAGATGCGGCTCCCCTGCAATGGCAGCGGCTGCGCGAAGGACATATGCTGATTCAGGTCAGCCAGGATGATCAGCTGCATCTTTCCTGGTCACCGGCCTGGCAGGCCGATGCCAATGAGGAGCATCTCTATGTCCTCGGGAATCAGGGTCAGCTGATGCAGGAGCTGGTGATTCCCGCCTCCTCCGTTCAGGGCAACCGCATCGTTGCGCTGCCCGCTAAAGACAGCCCCTATACACTGGTGATTCCCGGTTACAGCTTTCGCAGCTATCAGGTGGCCACCAAAAGCGGCCAGCTCCAGTTCGAACCGGCGAAACTGCATGTCAGTCTCTATGCTCGTGATGGGGAAAGCCTTTACTTCCGTCAGCCTGCCGGAGTGCCTGTACGTCTTGGGGGTAAGTATCAGCAAGGTGTGACGGGCTTTCAGGTAAAGAGTCTTGGCAATCAGGCCAGCCAGCAGCTGCGCTTGCAACAGCATACCCGCTACAGCGATTCCGACAGCCTGACGCTGCCTGCCAGCAATAAAGAGACCCTCTGGCAGCTAACGTTTGAGGGTAATGGCAAGGCAGGATTCTGGCTGGATGGCGCCGCCAATCGTTTTGCCAATAATCCACAGGCGCTGTTTGTACCGGAATCCCAACCCGGTGCCGCCACCATCAACGTCAGCGCCCAGGTCACCGGTAAATTACCTTTACTCGGCCTGGGGATGCCTTATCACCAGTTACCCGCAGCGAGTTATCAACAGATTCGTGAGACCGGCCCACGGCTGGCCGGGCTGTATTCCTTTGTGGATCTGATGGCAGAGAACCCTCGTCGTGAAGATGCCATGCGCCAGCAAATGCAGCAGCTGGGCATGGAGAACTCCGTGACCCTGCTGGCCGGTAGCCGTCGGCAGGCGTATCTGCAAGCTGACAGCACCACTCAACGCGCCCTGCATGCCTGGCTGGAGGCCACCAAGCGGCTGCCTAAAGACGGTCTGCACTATCTCGGTCTGGCCGATGAACCCAACCTGAATTATCCCGAATACGAGACCTTTGCCCGTTACTTCACCACACTGGCTGCCATGGTCGATGACGATGCCCGCGCGGCTGGCGTTCGGCTGATTGCTCCGGCCAGTTCGCGCTGGATCAATGGCCCGCTGAGCGATAATGCCGCCCAGCGTCGTGGCATCGACTGGGCACAACGCTTACTGGCCGAGCATGGTCGTGAGATTGATGCCGTGGCCTGGCACAGCTGGATGATTCGCGATCCACTGGATACCCGGCGCTACCGCCAGCAGGTCAATTCCGCTGCGGATCTGGTAGGCCGCGACAGCCGTGGGCAACCGGCAAAAACCCTGCTGCTGGATCAGACCAACATCGGCAGTGGCTCCACCCTGAGCCCTTATGAGCAGAATTCTTACTTTGCTGCCCTGTGGTGGACTTCCGTCGTCATCAATGCCTCCCGGGATGGTCTGCTGGGTGGTCTTAACTGGTTCCTCGCCGCCGATGAGGAAGGTTATCCCAAGGGCATGCTGACGCCTCACACGGATGGCACTTCCACCCTGAAACCCGTGGGCGCAGCTCAGGTCTTTATCCACAACCATTGGCTTGAACAAGCACTGTTTGTGGATAATCCCGCCTTTGAAGTGGATGTGCTGCCGATGCGCAGCGACGATGGCCAGCGTTTCAGCGTATTGGGAGCCAATAAAGCCAATCGCACCCAGCACCTGAACCTCAGCCTGCCTGCCTGTAACGATGGCACCGCTGTCACCCTGAGTGCACTGGCACCAAGCCAGCAGGATATGACTCTCGCCAGCGCAACACCGGTCACGACTCAGGCACTGCAATGCGTCGCAGGACACGTCCAGCTCACTATTGCCCCCTACCAGCTCTTTGCCCTGGGTTGGGAGGCCAATCCATGAAACTGAAATATGCCCTCCATCGCCTGCGTGAAAAAGGGGTGATGCGTTGTCTGGGTATTATGCGCGAGCGGCTGCTGTTTACCCGCTGGCACCTGCTGTGGATGGAACGTGAGCTGGACATGCCACTGAACCTTCGGCCCCTGTATCCGGGGCTGCAATGGCGCCGTGCCGACAGTGCCGGGGTACAGAGTCTCAAGCAGTACTTTCCTGCCTTTGCCCACCTGGCACCGGAGCTGCTGCATGAGCAAACGCCGGGCTATCTGTTGTTCCGCGAGGAAACGGTGGTCGGCTATATCTGGTTCAGCCTGCGGGATTATTACGACCGGCAGTTTTATCACTATCACTTCACCGTGCCGGAGAAGTCTGCCTTTGTGATCAACGTTGAGCTGCTGCCCTCCCTGCGCCGCCGCGGCACGGCCAGCGTCATTACCCGTATCTTTGCCGATCTGCGGGGCCGGGGAGTGGAGCGCATCAGCGCCGTCATTGCCGATACCAACCAACCCTCACTGGCACTGGCACTGGCAACCGGCTTTAACGAGCGCGGCACAATGCTACAAGTCAGCCGCTATTTCGGGGCTTTTACCCGGGCACAGGCGCTTAGCTACGAACCGCCCCTGCTTAGCCATCTTCGCCGCTACAAAGGTGAGAGCGCGGCATGAGTGCACATCTTCGCTGGCTGGATAGCCCCGGGAGCCTGAATGCAGAGGCCTACAGGCAGCTGTGGATAAACCATCCGCTGGCAACGCCCTTTCAGGAACTGGCGTGGCTAAGAGCCGCTGCCGCCGCATTACCGCCTGAGGCTGAAGTTCATCTCTTGCTGGTGGAGTCCGCCGCAGGCGAATTGCTCGGCTGCCTGGCATTTCAGCTGGAGCGTGAAACCCAGGCCGGACTGCCACTGCGGGTGCTGCGTTTTCTCGGGCACCCCCTGGCAGACCGACTGTGCCTGCTGCTGACGCCTGCTTGCGAAGCGCTGTTACCCGCCATCGGCGCAGCTATTCTGGCTCACTGCCAACCGGACCTGATTCAACTCCATGAACTGGATGCCCGGGACACGCTGGCAACGGGCTGGCTCGCGCAGTGGCAAAAAGGCATTTGTCTGCGTGAGCAACGCCTGATCTGTACACCGCCTGAACATCTCCTTTGCGAGGATGATCGTGAAGAAGTCAAAGGCAATGTGCGCTACAAGCTGCGCCGCGCCAGCAAACGCTGTCATGCCGCAGGTGTGAGCCTTAACCGCTACCAGCCGGGTGCGGATCAGTGGCCTGCGCTAATGGCCCGTATTGCCGAGGTTGAAGCCGCCAGCTGGAAAGGCGATCAGGGCGTTGGCGTCTTCAGCGGAGAACAACGCCTGGCGTGGATGCGCAATGGCCTCGCCGGATTGGCCGATCAAGGGCTGCTCTGCGTGGTCACCCATGAGCTGAATGGCCAGATCATCAGTTACCGGCTGGGGTTTCTGACTCAGGGCCGACTTTATGACTACAACCTGGCGTTTTTACCGGCCTATGGTGAACTCGGCAGTGGACGCTTGCTCCTGCAAGCCTGGTTTGACTGGGGGCTTGATGCTGGCTGGCAGGTGCTTGATGCCTCGCGTGTCAGTCTTGAGTCCAGTCATCAGCTGCATGAGCGCATGACGGGCCAACAGCGCCACGAACGCTGGAGTCTCTATACCATGCGCTGGCGTGGCGTGGCCGCCGCCGGTCTCTATCGGGGCTGGCGCTGGCTCAAGGCACGCAAGCAGGCAAAGCGCGTTGCAGCGGATAGCAAGGCGTCCGTTTCAAATGGGGAGACTGCCTGATGGCACTGAACTCCATGAACGCACAGGCGCCGAATAACCGCAGCGCCGAACTGATGGTAGACGTCATTATCGTGGGAGTGGGCTTTGCCGGCTCAGCCCTGGCGCACGCCCTGCGTCAGCGTTTACCGGAACTGGCGATTGCTCTGATTGATCCCCAGCGGCGATATCCGGATGCCTTTCGTGCAGAGAAAATCGAAGCGGATCAGGCCGAGCTGCTGCGGGAATTAAACCTGCTGGATCATCGCCGCCCCTGCCGTCCGGCCTTGACGCATATTCAGTGTCAGCGTCAGGGCGTAAGTACAGAGGAAAGTGTGATCGAACAGTACGGCATGGATTATGGCCCGACGGTGAATCAGCTGCGCTCCACACTTCCCACGGACTTGCTGTGGCTGTATCAGAAAGTACAGTCATTGCACCCTGACAGTCGCACACCTTCAGTCATTATGAAGGATGGCAAGAGAGTAAGTGGACGCTTACTTGTGGTTGCCACTGGCGGTAATCGCAGCAACCCTTTGCTGCAAGCGCTGGGGATTCACCAGCAGGAAGACCCGCACCTGACCTCTCTATCCTTTGCCTTTGAGCTGGCGTCCAGGCAGCCGCTGGCAGCCCTGACGAGCTTTGCTCCCTCACGGCAAACCGGCATGGATCTGATTACTCTTTTTCCTATTGGCCAGCGTCAGCGCGTCAATCTCTTTACCCAGTGGCCACGCAAGGATGCCCGTATTGCAGCTTTTCGTAAGCAGCCAATGAGCTATCTGGCGCGTCATCTTCCCGAGTTTTATCAGGCGCTGGGGGAGAGTGAACCTTGCACACCCATGGCGGCGTTTCCAACGCGCTATTATCGCCTCAAGGCTCCAGCCCGTCCGGGCATGGTGATTATTGGTGATGAATACCAAAGCGTCTCTCCCGCGACAGGTCGCGGCCTTTCCAAAGTGCTGACGGACGTGAAGGTCCTGGCCTCACTGGTGCCTGAGTGGCTGGAGCAGGGTCGTATCGAGCAGGCAGATACCCAGGGCTTTTATCTGCATCCTGAGAAAGTGCGGATTGATGAACAGGCGCACCGGGAGTGGCAATATCTGGCAGAAACAGCCCGCTATCCGGCCTGGCGAGCCACCATCAGGCGCCGCCAGCGTAAACTCAAGCGCCTGCTGGTGCGGGGTTACTCGGTATTATCCGCCAGACGCTCGCTTCGCTCCTGAGGTATCTGGAAGAACTGCACGCGTCCTTCGGACTTGGCCATCTTGTAATGTCGGCGACACAGGGACAGATAACGGTCGTTACCGCCGACCGCTACCTGATCACCAGCCGTCATCACCCGTCCTTCTTCATCCAGACGTACCACCATCGTGGCTTTGCGCCCGCAGTGGCAGACGGTCTTAATTTCTTCCAGATGATCGGCCAGGCCCAGCAGCGTTGCGCTGCCGGGGAAAGCCTGTCCAAAGGCATCAGTTCTCAGTCCGTAACAAAGCACCGGAATCCCCAGCTGATCAACCACATCCGAGAGCTGCCAGACCTGCTCAGCCTGTAAAAACTGAGCCTCATCGACCAAGACACAGGCCAGCGCATCCAGATGATGTTGCTGCTCTACCAGCTGGAACAGGTCCGTATGGCCATTAATCGACAAGGCCGAACGCTGCAAACCAATACGCGAGGCAATCCAGGCATCCGCCTCACTGGTCGCAGCAAACCGGGTATCCAGACTTGGGGCCAGCAACAATGGCCGCATCCCCCGCTCTTCATAGTTATAGGCGGCCTGCAGCAAGGTCGTGGTTTTACCGGCATTCATGGCCGAATAGTAGAAATACAGGGATGCCATCGCTGATTCTCCGTGCATTGCGGCTTCTGACGGCCTGCGGGCGAGGCTCAACCCTCTGATCCTTCTCCCGACACCGTTCGTTCATCATGATGAACTTTACCCCCATTACGCTTGAAATGCGCCTGCCCGGCGTCCAAGCAACTCCTTCATTCACCGGATTTATGCTGACTGCGCGGTGAGTCGCGCTCAGCACAGTACTGTCCATGGAGGTTCAGGATGCAATACACCCGTCTCGGTTCCAGTGGTCTTAAAGTTTCCCGCCTGTGTCTGGGCTGCATGACTTACGGCAGCAGCCAATGGCGTGACTGGGTACTGGAAGAAGATGCCAGCCGTCCTTTTATCCGCAAGGCGCTGGATGCCGGCATCAACTTTTTTGATACCGCGGACATGTACTCATTAGGCGGCAGTGAAGAAGTGCTCAGCCGCACCTTGCTGCAGGATGCCCGTCGTGAGGATGTCGTGCTGGCCACCAAGGTCTACAACCCCATGAGCGACAAGCCTAACGACCGTGGTCTGTCGCGCAAGCATATACTGGATGCCATTGATGGTTCGCTACGCCGCCTGAAAACCGACTATGTCGATCTCTACATCATTCACCGTTTCGACCCGGAAACGCCGCTGATGGAAACTCTGGAAGCGCTGGATACAGTGGTGCGCTCCGGTAAAGCCCGTTACATCGGCGCCTCATCCATGGCGAGCTGGCAATTCATGCGCATGCTCGGTATGCAGGAACAGCACGGGCTGGCTCGCTTTGTCTCCATGCAGAATCACTACAACCTGATCTACCGTGAGGAAGAGCGGGAAATGCTGCCACTGTGTCAGGAGCTGGGGATCGGCGTCACGCCCTGGTCACCGTTGGCAAGGGGCTTACTGGCAGGTTCGCGCAAGCACGACACCCTGCGCGCCCGCACCGATGAGCCGGCACTGCGCTGGTATGACCAGCATGAAGATGAGGAGCATATTGTCGCGGCGGTGGAACGGGTAGCCGCCGAGCGTGGTGTTCCGCCTGCGCAAGTGGCGCTGTCATGGGTCGCCTCACGTCCCGGCGTCACCAGCCCTATTGTGGGAGCGAGCAAACCCCATCATCTTGATGACGCACTGGCCGCCATGGAAATTCACCTGAGCGAGAATGAGGTAAGACTGCTGGAGTCCTGCTACCGCCCACGTCCGGTAGCCGGCCACTGACTCGCTTTTCGCTGAAGGAATCTGTTCGCTAACTGCGATCAATCAACGCGCTGGCCCTCAGGCTGGCGCGTTTTCATTGTGCTGCTGGCGCTTTAGCCTACGCCGCAGCAGCATATAGACCCCAAAGATCACCACGCTCAGCGCCGTCATCCACAACAGGCCTCGCTCAAGACTTTCGGTATCCTCACCAAAAATACCGATCAGGATCACCAGCGGCAAAATACCGATCAGGGTCGCTGCGCTGAAACGCCAGAGCCCCATACCGACAACTCCCGCCACCAGACTGATCGCATCATTGGACAGAAACGGACATACCCGAAAGATAATCACCGCCCAGAGGCCGTAGGCATCCATGTAATCCTGCAAACGCTGCTGGGTTGCCGGACTGATCACCCGCCGCTGCAGCGCCTGATTAGCCCGTCGGCCAATGGCGTAACCCACCAGGGAAGCCACTAACACTGCCACCGTTGAAATCAGACTGCCGAGCACCGGGCCATAGGCCAGCACGGCCACCACCATTAGCATCAGGGATGGCAGCACAATCAGGAACATCTGCACCACCATCGCCAGAATGATCAGTAATGGCCCCCAGAGGCCAAAGTCCTGCACCCAGGCCTGAATGCGCTGGTTATCGTTACTGGTCAGAATCTGAAAGCCTTCATTCACGCGGTCATGAATACCGGGCACCAGAAAATAGAGCATCACGATGGCGAGCAGGATCAGCCCGGACAGTAACGCCGCACCCAGAGAGGAGCTGGGCTTGGCCATGGAGGCGCCAGAGGAGGATGGCTGAAGGTCGGGCAGTGAATCTTTCATCCGTGAAACGGACTCCTTATCAGTAACTTTTCGCCATCAAGTGGCTCTTTACGCTGAGAGCCGTCAGGCTGTGCCAGCAATACATCATGAGGACAAGCGCACTATCCAAGCAGTGGATGATCTGGCAGGTACAGACACAGCATCGCCAGACCCAACAAGGCCATTACCGCATACTCTACTAACGTCACCAGATTCAGCGGCACACCCAGTAGGTTGCCCATGTTTGGACAGCTCATATCCAGACCACGAATCAACGCATCACTGACACCCAGCGCACTGAGGCTCATCAGCAATACCAGCGCCAGATAACTCTCGACCGGATAAAGATGCGCCAGCAGGGCTGTCGCCAGCACAATTTCCAATAGCGGGTAGAGATAGGCGTACAAGGGCACATGGCGGGCAAGCAGGTCAAAGTGCTGAAAGTTCTCCACAAAACCCTTGTGATTCAATAGTTTGAAGAGCGCCATTAACAGCAACATAAGACCGGTAAAGTCATGCAGCCAGGTCAGCGATTGCCAATGACCATCATAAGAGGCCTGCTTGGCCGTCGCAGCCACCGCCACCAGCGCAATCACGGCCACCACCGCAAACAGGCTTTGCTCCGGCTGTCGGGTGTTGCTGTGCTGAGAAGGCACCTTGCCTGCAGTTAACATTGAATCCTTGGAGAGCATGGGCTGAGGTCTGTCCGTAGTCCGCAGGTTTTTCACTCGCGTAGTCATATCAGCTCCGGAAATCACTATATCTAGGATTTTGGGGTGATCTTCCGCCAGCCCAAGAGGACGAAAACAGACCCATTTGCTTTGCAACAGTTGGAAATTCAGACACCTGAATCCGGGCGCTTTGCTGACGTTCCACCAGCAACGACAACGACCTGTTTCCAATGGTAATCAGCCCGTCGTCGGCCTTGCCCGAAGCAGCGCAAGGGCGTAGCTTGAGGGCTTCGTCCGCGAAATGTGTAAGGAACCCCTCATGTCTCTGCCACGTCGTCAGCTTTATCCCGAAATCACCCCCTACGCCCACGGCATGCTGGATACCGGTGACGGTCATCAGGTGTATTGGGAGCGCTGCGGGACGCCGGGAGCCAAGCCTGTGGTGTTCTTGCACGGCGGACCCGGTGGCGGCTGCGCACCAGCCCACCGACAGCTGTTTAACCCGCAAGCCTATGACATCCTGCTGTTTGATCAGCGTGGCTGCGGGCGCTCACTGCCCCACGCCAGCCTGGAAAACAACACCACCTGGCATCTGGTCGAGGACATGGAAAAGCTCCGTGAAGCCTGGGGCGTAGAGCGCTGGCAGGTGTTTGGCGGCTCCTGGGGCTCGACTCTCGCGCTGTCTTACGCTGAGACTCATCCGGAGCGTGTCACGGAACTGGTACTGCGCGGCATCTTCACCCTGCGCAAGGAAGAGATTCACTGGTATTACCAGGAAGGCGCGTCCAAGCTCTATCCCGACTTGTGGGAAGATTTTCTGGCCCCTATCCCGATGAAAGAGCGCGACGATCTGCTGCACGCCTATCACCGTCGTCTGACGGGTGAGGATGCTCAGGTTCGGCAGGTGGCTGCCAAAGCCTGGGCAACCTGGGAAGGCAGTACCATTCGTCTGCTGCCCGATCACAGCACCGCGGCGCATTTCTCGGAAGACCACTTCGCTCTGGCCTTTGCCCGCATTGAAAACCACTACTTCGTGCATGAAGGCTTCATGGAAGAAGGCCAGCTGATTCGCGATGCCGGCAAACTTCGCGGTATTCCCGGCACCATCATTCAGGGCCGCTATGATGTCTGCACGCCGGTTCAGACGGCATGGGATCTTCATCGCGCCTGGCCAGAAGCCGACTTCCAGATTATCGATGATGCCGGACATGCCTATAACGAACCCGGGATTCTTGATGCGCTGATTCGTGCGACCGATCACTATGCGGGATTGGCGGACTGATGCTGCAACTGGCAGGAATCCACCATGTGGCGCTGATCTGCAGTGACTATCAGCGCTCCAAGGCCTTTTATACCGGGATTCTCGGCTTTGAGGTGATCGCCGAGGTGTTCCGCGAGGAGCGTAATTCCTGGAAGCTGGATCTGGCCCTGAATGGACAGTATCTGCTGGAACTCTTTACCTTTCCGGGAGCACCGCACCGCCCTTCCTGGCCGGAAGCCCAGGGGCTGCGTCATCTGGCCTTTGCAGTGGAGGACATCGAGGCCGCCGCTCAGGCACTGGCCACGGCGGGCATCGAAGCCGAGCCTGTCCGCATTGACCCTCACACGGGAAAACGCTTTTTATTCTTTAGTGATCCGGATAATCTGCCGCTGGAACTTTACCAGCGCTAACACCGCCGCTGATCAGCCGGTCAGCTCGCGCACCCGATTACTCAGCCGACGGTTATGGTTACCGTCGTGGAGCTTTACATGAGCAGCTATCACCTGCGTCTGTTGTTCGGTACCGCCGAGGGACGCCTGGAAGACGAATACATTTTACCGGCCACGCTTGAGCATCTTGAGACGCTGGATAAGACCGCCGAATCCCTTGGGCTGGTGCCACTGTCGGCCTTTACCGATGAAACCGATCTGGTCTGGGAGCTGGAAGAGGCCGAATACGCAGAGCCTGGCGAGACGTGGGATAACGACTCCGCCCAGTGGTTTTATCCCAAGGAAGCGTTGTTGACGCTGGCGGCACTGATTGCACAGCCGCAAAAGCTCGAGGAGCTGGACGAGGCTCTGAATGCCGAACTTCAGTACATGCAGCAGCGCTTGCTGGAAATGAATCTGGAAGAAACCGTTTTTCATCTGATGGTCGAAGAAGATCAGGATGATGACGAGGACAGCCATTGAGCACGGCGCTGAAAGGCGGTTGCCTGTGCGGCGCCATTCGCTATCAGCTGGATACTGCGCCGCACTCTGCAGGTTATTGCCACTGCCGCATGTGTCAGCGCGCCAGTGGCGCTCCGCTGGTTGCCTGGATGACGATAGCCAATAACCAGTTTCGCTACACCAAAGGTGAGCCTGGGGTCTATCACTCATCCAGCCGCAGTCAGCGTGAGTTTTGCCCCTATTGCGGCACCCAGCTGGTGTTTCGTACTGACGGGGCCGAGCGGGTTGATGTGACCTTAAGCAGTCTCGATAACAGCGATAAGGTGAAGCCCGCCTATCATATCTGGCATGACAGCAAACCCCAGTGGCTACACCTCGGTGATTTGCTGCCCCGCTATGACAATGACGGCCCGGATGATCTCTGAGCCGTCAGTAGTCTTTAACATCCCCGGCAAGGCTTACAACAGTGCACGAAACGCGACGTAAGCCAGCATGCCCACAATCACCACCACCAGCAGGTTCACCCGACGCCAGGCCAGCAGCCCCGCCACGACGCCAGCCCAGAGCATGGGATTGGCCGGATGGGTGTTGATGCTGTGCTGCTGTATCAGACAGGTTTGCACCACGATAGCGGTCAGGACGGCAATCGGCACATAGGCCAGCGCTCGTTGTAGCAGTGGCGGCAGCTGGAAGCGATCCGCCAGTAGCATCGGCAGATAACGGGGCAAGAAGGTCAGCAGGCTCAGGGTAATCAGCAATCCGAATAGCGTTAGTGAACTCATGAGGACACCTCCGCTTCCACTTCAGGTTTCTGGCAATATTCCATCCCCAGTCCCACCGCTACCGCCACCAGCGTGGTCACCAGTAAGCCTGTGTTATTCGGCCAGTTGAAGGTCAGCAAAATCATCACACCCGCTGTCAGCGCACAACAGACATGGCTTGGACGCTTCAAGGACGGCACCACCATTCCCACAAAGGCCACCACCATGGCAACTTCCAGCCCCCAATGGGTCAGATCCGGCATGTCCTGACTCAGGCGTGCTCCCAGTAGCGAACAAAGATTCCACGAGCCGTACATGAACCCGCCGGAGGCAAGCCAGTACCAGAGCAGACCCGGGTCGAGCCGGTAGCGGCCAAGACGGGTACTCACCGTGGCAAAGGTTTCATCCGTCAGCCAGAACCCCAGGAGAATCCGCCAGCGTTGAGGAAAGCGCGCGGCTTGCGGCATCAGGCTCACGGCGTACAACAGATGTCGCAGGTTCAGGACGAAAATGGTGATGGCAATCACCGAGGGCGGCGTATTCACCGCCAGCAGACCAATGGTGACAAACTGGGCAGCACCGGCAAACACACAGAGCGACATCATCATAATGGCCCAGAATGGCAGGCCCTGTGACTGGGCCAGCGCGCCATACAAAATACCGAAAGGTACCGCTGCCAGCACCAGAGGCAGGGTATCAATCACGCCGGCACGGACATAAGGCAGGCGCCCGCTGGCCGTGGCCTGATTCTGCTCAGACATCATTATTCGCCTATTTATTGACTCGCCGATTTATTGAATTGTGACGCTCCACAGGACCCGTCCTGACAGAGGCGAGGGCGCAAGTATAGCTCTGCGCTTTTATAGACGCCTTGGACAATCCTGCGCCCGAAAGAGTTTATTGCCGGTCAGCCCATGAGCCGAGACTGGCGAGGAGGAGGAAAGTTCAGTAGAGTGCCGCCATAGTCAGCGTACCGGAGAAGCGCCGGTATCTTTCGCCAACGGCCCGGGAAGTGACAGGAGGAACGCCGATGGCATCCTTGAAAGACCAACTACTCAAATCCGGCCTTGCCTCCAAACAGCAGGCCCAGAAGGCAGCGACTGAAAAGCGCAAAGCCTCCAAACAAAGCAAGCAGGTTTCCAAGCAGGAGCAGGTCAAGGCCCAGCTTGAAGCTGAACAGCAGCGCGAACAGGAGCGCCAGGCCAAGCTTGAGCGTGACCGCCAGCTGAATCAGGATAATCAGGCCGACAAGGCTCACCGTGCGCTGATGGCCGAAGTGCGTCAGCTGGCGGAAGTACACGGTGTGAAGCCTCCGGCAGATGCTGAGACGCCCTATCAGTTCGTGCACGGCACCAAGATCAAGAAAATCTATGTGCTGCCCAAACAGTATGAACAGCTCGCCCGTGAACAACTGGTGATCTGCGACGGCCCCGAAGGCTATGTACTGGTGCCTGCCAAAGAAGCTGAGCGTATTGAGGCCCGCGCACCGGACAAAATCCTGCGTCCTCATAAAGCGGCAGCGACCGAGGAAGAAGATTACCCGGCCATTCCGGACGATCTGATGTGGTAAGTACGCAGTGTTAACAACAAAAACGCCCGCAAATGCGGGCGTTTTTTATGCAGCGGATGGCTCAGCGATCGCGCTTAAAGGACCTGTGACAGGAACTTCTGCAGACGCGGATGGGTAGGATTACCAAAGAAATTCTCTGGGGTATCTTCCACCAGCAACTCACCGTCTTCCATGAACAGCACACGGTCAGCCACTTCACGGGCAAAGCCCATTTCGTGGGTTACCACGACCATGGTCATCCCTTCTTTGGCCAGGCTCTTCATGACGTCCAGAACCTCACCGACCATTTCAGGGTCCAGGGCAGAGGTTGGCTCATCAAACAGCATGATTTTAGGTTTCATGCACAGAGCACGGGCAATGGCGACACGCTGCTGCTGACCACCAGAAAGCTGGCTGGGGTAGTTGTTCATACGCTCGCTCAGGCCGACTTTCTTCATCAGCGCCTTGGCGTGCTCAGTCACTTCCGCCTTGGGGCGTTTGGAGACCTTGAGCGGAGCCATCATCACGTTCTCCAATGCACTTTTGTGCGGGAACAGGTTGAAGCTCTGGAACACCATACCTACGTGTTCACGCAGTTTGTTGATGTTGGTGCCTCTGGCATACATGTCGATGTTATCGATCACGATGGTACCGCTGGAGATGGTTTCCAGCTGGTTCAGGGTACGCAGGAAAGTCGACTTACCGGAACCGGAAGGTCCGATCACAACCACAACTTCACCGCGCTTGATGTTGGTGCCTACCTTCTTGAGCGCGTGACAGCCGTTGGAATAGATCTTGTCGATATCCTTGGCAACAATGATGTTGTCGGCGTTATCTACTTGCATTTTTCTCTTCTCCTAAGCCGATCATCAATCGCTGGCAGACAGGCGTTTTTCCAGACGCTGGATCGCCCATGACAGGATACCGGTCATCACCAGATACAGCAGTGCAACGGTAAACCAGACTTCAAAGGGAGCGAAGGTGGCAGATACCACTTCACGGCCCGCTTTGGTCAGATCCGTGATTGAGATGACGGAGACCAGTGAGGAGTCTTTGATCAGGTTGATGAACTGACCCGCCATCGGTGGCAGGGTACGCTTGAATGCCTGAGGCAGGATAACGTTGGTCATCGCCTGCACATAGGTCATACCCAGTGAGCGTGCGGCTTCCATCTGGCCAGGCGGGATGGACTGAATACCGGAACGAACGATTTCAGCGATGTAAGCTGCGGTGAAGACTGCCAGCGCTGCAACACCCGCTGTAAATCGGTCGAGGGAAAGTACCGTACCGATAAAGAAGTAGAAGATAAAAATCTGCACCAGCAGCGGCGTACCACGAATAATCTCGATATAAGTGATACAGAGCTGACGTATGGCCAGATTGCGGGAAATACGACCCAGGCCGATAAAGAGACCCAGAATTACCGCGAAGACCAGCGACACGACGGAGATTTCCAGCGTGGTGATCATACCTTCAGTGATAGGCCCGATCCGCCAGTCTTTGCGTGTCGCGACCACATCACCTTCGAACAGCAGATCGCCGTTATCGACGCTCAGCTCATTAAATTTCTTGATAACTACAGAGTCGGCCCCGGAGTCAGGGACCAGAGTCAGGGTCTTTCCGTCAGCACTGACTTCCGCCGTGCCGTCAAAAGGCGCTCTGATCGACTGTGGCTCAGTATTGATCAGGTAAGGGGTTACTCGCGACCAGCGCCACGTATATTCAATATGTTTGCTGGACATATAGACCACGGTGCAAAACGCAACGATGATCGCGATATAGACGCCTTGCCACAGCAATCGGTTTTCAGATCGCATTGGTTACTCCACAAATGCAAACACCGGCTTGCTAGCAAACCGGTGTATAAAAGAACAGGTGATACGAAATCTTACTGAACGGAGCTCAGCCATTCATCGGTTTCAAACCACTTGTGGTAAAGGCGGTCGTAGGTGCCATCACCCTTAGCCTGACGCAGGAAGTTGTCCAGGAAGTTCAGGAAATCAGGGTCATTCTTACGCAGTGCCCAACCCAGGGGCTCGTAAGTGAATGGGGTTCCCAGGTGAACAACCTTGTCTTTGTTCTGCGAGGAGTAGATAGCGTTGAATGGCAGGTCATAGACGAATGCGTCTGCCTTGCCGTTAGCCACTTCCAGAGCACCATCCGCTTCGGTGTCGAACAGACGGATGTTGGCTTTACCAAGGTATTTTTTGGTCGCTGCATCACCGGTAGTACCCAGTTTGGTCACTACGGTGTACTTAGGATCGTTCAGGTCCTTGTAGGATTTGATCGTGCCTTTCAGGGAAGGTTTGATCAGGATGGACTGACCTACGATGATGTAGGGATCAGCAAAGTTAACTTTCAGGTTACGAGCTGCAGTGATGGTCATGCCGCCCATGATGATGTCACACTTGTCAGTCAGCAGAGCAGGGATGATACCGTCCCATGCAGTGTTAACAGGAGTGAACTTGA
Source organism: Pokkaliibacter sp. CJK22405 (assembly GCF_046614695.1). Taxonomy (NCBI): domain Bacteria; kingdom Pseudomonadati; phylum Pseudomonadota; class Gammaproteobacteria; order Oceanospirillales; family Balneatrichaceae; genus Pokkaliibacter; species Pokkaliibacter sp. CJK22405. The sequence goes on along the minus strand of NZ_JBKKHQ010000021.1, from coordinate 109,256 downwards.
CGCCCATTTCTTTGGCCATCAGTTTACCCATGTCGATGTCAAAACCGACGAAGTCACCTTTCTTGTTCTTCATTTCGAAAGGCATGTAGCCAGCTTCGAAACAAACACGCAGTTCACCTGCAGAAACTACTTTATCGACAGTGCTCTCGGCCATCGCGGCTTGAGTAGCGGACGCCAGTCCAACGGCAAGTCCAAGGGACATCAGAAGTTTTTTCATTGTAAACCTCAGGTTTGACAAGTGTATCAGCGTCCGGTTGCTAGTGCTGGTTGTGCGCGTCACCAGCCGAACACCTCGATTTATTAATCGCATTAATTAAAGCAAATTACGGGCCAGCTTTTTTCGTCCAATAAATGGGCAAAAAAAAGCCAGTGCAAGCCCCAAAAAGGGCTTTACCAAGAAAATCTTTTCTTGCGGTAACCGATTTGTTCAGAATTGCGACCTGTGCTTCGGCAACAGATGTTACCAATGGAAGCAGCCCGGCGAAATGCTTATGCCTGATATCTGGGTATAAACAACAATGCCCCACAAGGGGGCATTGGAGTGCTCATTTAATGAGCCTTACAGCGCATCGTTTCCGGTTTCACCGGTACGAATACGAATGACCTGCTCCACCGGGGAGATAAAGATTTTGCCATCACCAATCTTACCGGTATGCGCTGCTTTGGAAATCGCTTCAATCGCGCCTTCAACCACACCGTCTTCCACTGCCACTTCCACTTTGACCTTGGGCAGAAAATCCACCACGTATTCGGCGCCGCGATACAGCTCCGTGTGACCTTTCTGACGACCGAAACCTTTTACTTCGGTGACGGTAATTCCCTGGATGCCAATATCTGACAAGGCTTCACGGACATCATCGAGCTTGAATGGCTTGATTACGGCAGTCACGAGTTTCATGACAGGTCTCCCTTTTTTGAAGGCATGTTTTGTTTTATTGGGCGCTAGTATATACCCCATTGTTTTCGACAGACCATCCCATCCGTCTGTGAAGCTTCCGTGAAGGTTCAGGCATAAAAAAACGGCTTCCGAGGAAGCCGTTTTTCGTGTCAGGCAAGTTCAGTGCATCACTGACTTACTTGGAAGTTTTGAACTCTGGGTAAGCTTCCATACCACATTCGTGGATATCGACGCCTTCGTACTCTTCTTCCTCGGTAACACGGATACCCATGACCGCTTTCAGAATAGCCCAGACAATCAGACTGGTGATGAAGACCCAGGCGAAGATGGAAACCGCACCCAGCAGCTGAGCACCGATGGTGGCATCAGGGTTGGTCAGAGGTACTGCCAACAGACCCCACAGACCACACACACCGTGAACAGAGATAGCACCGACAGGATCATCAATCTTCAGTTTGTCGAGGAAGACAATGGAGAAGACCACGATCACACCACCCACAGCACCGATCAGAGTCGCTGCCAGAGCAGAAGGCGCCAGAGGCTCTGCAGTAATGGCAACCAGACCAGCCAGCGCACCGTTCAGAGCCATGGTCAGGTCAGCTTTCTTGAACCACAGGCGGGCAAGAATCAGCGCACCGATCACACCACCGGCCGCAGCGGCGTTAGTGTTAACAAACACAGAGGCAACAGAGTTTGCTTCGCCAACGTCAGAGACTTTCAGCTCGGAGCCACCGTTGAAGCCGAACCAGCCCAGCCACAGGATCAGTGTGCCCAGAGTTGCCAAAGGCAGGTTGGAACCAGGAATTGCATTCACCTGACCGTTGGAACCGTATTTGCCTTTACGAGCGCCCAGCAGCAGAACACCGGCCAGTGCTGCAGAAGCACCTGCCATGTGAACAACGCCAGAGCCTGCAAAATCCTGGAAGCCTGCTTCGTTCAGGAAGCCACCGCCCCATTTCCAGTAACCTTCAACGGGATAGATGAAGCCGGTCATGACGACAGCAAATGCCAGGAAAGCCCATAGCTTCATACGCTCGGCAACGGCACCGGAAACGATAGACATCGCGGTTGCAACGAACACAACCTGGAAGAAGAAGTCAGACTGCAAAGAGTAATAAGGGGCATCATCGCCACCGGCCATGACTTCAGCCGCAGTGTGATCCGCACCGATCAGGCCACCAAAGCTTGGCATCCAGCCGCCAGACTCGCTGGAATACATGATGTAGTAGCCACACAGCAAGTACATGGTACAGGCAATGGCGTACAGAACGACGTTTTTGGTCAGGATTTCAGTGGTGTTCTTGGCACGGACCAGACCGGCCTCCAGCATGGCAAAGCCTGCTGCCATCCACATTACCAGCGCACCACATACCAGGAAGTAAAAGGTGTCCAGTGCATACTTCAGCTGGGCGAGATCCCCCGCCGTTGTTTTTAAGAGTTCTTCCACAGGATGATCCTCCTCAGGCAACCATCAGACAGTGAATTCAATGAAATCAGAGCGCTTCTTCACCGGTTTCGCCGGTGCGAATACGGATGACCTGTTCCAGTTCGGAAACAAAGATCTTGCCGTCACCAATCTTGCCGGTGTGAGCTGCCTTGGTGACAACGTCGATGACCTGATCCACAAGCGTGTCGGCCACGGCCACTTCAATTTTGACTTTGGGCAGGAAGTCCACGACGTACTCAGCACCGCGATACAACTCGGTATGGCCTTTCTGACGTCCAAAACCTTTGACTTCTGTCACCGTGATACCCTGGACTCCGATATCGGAGAGAGCTTCCCTTACGTCGTCCAGCTTGAATGGCTTGATCACCGCCGTAACTAGTTTCATAGATGTTCCCTCGTTAAATTCGTGCACCAATGGCGCAGGCTGTAGCCTTGGCTTCTTGACTAAGCAGACCTTGTGCCAGTTTTGTTAATTCAAATAAATTCAGTTAGTTACACCGCAAAAGCGTAAAAATGGCGTGAATATTCAAGTCTTTGCATAGTTTTCACCGAAATGCGCACCAAGAATGCACAAGACTGATGCTTACCCCTGCCCAAAAACGCACCAAAACGGACTCACTGGTTCATTTTCAGGTCGGCTGACCTGTGGCGGCGCACAACCAGCTCTGTTGCCGCTCAGACTGAAACACCTGACTGGCGGAATACGCCACAAAGAGCGATTACGCCTTGGCTTCAAATCCCGTGGACGATAGAGGTATAGTGTCAGCCACGCTTAACGACAGGACATGTCCCCATGATCAACGCCAAACTTTTTGAAAACCTGCAGCAGCAGATCAGCCAGGGCCTTTCCAACCTGCCTCTGCCTCACGAAGAAATTCAGAAGATTGTGCGTCAGGCGCTGCAGAGCACCTTCGCCAAGCTTGATCTGGTCACTCGTGAAGAATTCGATATTCAGGTAGAAGTACTGCAGCGCACCCGTGCACGTCTGGAAGCCCTGGAAGTTCGTCTGAATGCCCTTGAGCAGGGCGAAAGCGCGGATAGCGAGTCGGCTTCCGTGAAGGTTAATCCCGAGGCTGAGTAACCGCGCCGAAGATCTCTGACTGCACCAGGAAGGTGCAGTCGTTATTTTTATCGATGACAAGGATTCGTCATGTCGATTGCCACCGTACATTGCCGGGCGTTGCTCGGTGTTGAAGCGCCTGCTGTCAGTGTCGAAGTGCATATTGCTCCCGGCCTGCCCTCCCTGACGATTGTCGGACTCCCCGAAGCTGCCGTTCGCGAAAGCAAAGAACGCGTACGAAGTGCTATCCAGACCAGCCAGCTGGAATTTCCCCTGGGCCGCATTACCATCAACCTTGCTCCGGCAGATCTCCCCAAAAGCGGGGGACGCTATGACCTGGCAATTGCGCTGGGCATCCTCGCCGCTTCAGGACAATTGCCTGTCGAGTCTCTTCACCCGGTGGAATGTATTGGTGAGCTGGCGCTCAATGGTGCCATTCGCCCTGTTCCCGGTGCCCTGATTGCGGCACGCGCCAGTCGGGATGATGGCCGGGCCCTGATTCTGCCGGTGGATAATGCGCCCCGCGCCTCGCTGGTTCAGCATGCAAGGCTGTTCCCTGCCCCGGATCTTCTCAGTGTCTGCGCCCATCTTCAGGGAATGAGCTTGCTGGAGAGTTTCAGCAGCCGACCGGCGGATGTTGAACTGCCGCAGTATCCCGATTTACTCGATGTGAAAGGTCAGCCCCAGGCCAAACGCGCCTTACAGGTTATGGCAAGCGGCGGCCACAACGCTCTGCTGTTTGGCCCACCCGGAACAGGAAAAACGCTGCTGGCCAGTCGTGTTCCCGGCTTGCTGCCGCCTTTGGCCGAGAAGGAAGCACTGGAAGTCGCGGCAGTGGAGTCTTTGCAAAGCAGCTTTCTGGAAGAGAACGGCTGGCCCGCGCGCCCTTTTCGTTCCCCCCATCACAGTGCTTCTGCCGCCGCGTTAGTCGGAGGAGGCAGCGACCCTAAACCCGGGGATATTTCCCTCGCGCATCAGGGCGTGCTGTTTCTTGATGAACTACCGGAATTTGACCGAAAAGTGCTGGAAGTGATGCGAGAACCACTGGAAAGTGGCCATATCACCCTGTCGCGGGCGCGGGCTAAGGTCACCTTTCCGGCCCGTTTTCAGCTGATCGCGGCGATGAACCCCTGCCCCTGCGGTTATCAGGGCGACAAAAGCGGGCGTTGTCAGTGTACGCCGGATCAGGTGCGACGCTACCGTCACAAACTCTCCGGGCCACTGCTCGATCGTATTGATTTGCATATTCAGGTTCACACACCCGACTGGGAGGCCCTGCGCAACAGCCAGCGAGAAGGCCCAAGCTCTGCGGAGGTACAGGCGGCGGTATCACAATGTCGTCGTCGCCAGCTCGAACGTCAGGGCTGTCTGAATGCTCACTTGAGCGGTGAAGCGCTGGACCGCTTCTGTGATGTCGATGAGAAAACCTCATCGACCTTGCGTCAGGCAGTCGAAAAGCTGGGGCTGTCAGCCCGCGCCTATCACCGGATTTTACGAGTAAGCCGTACACTGGCCGACATGCAGGAGCAGGAAAGCATTCAGCTGCCTCATGTACTGGAGGCATTGTCCTATCGCCAGCTGGACCGGCCTGTCTGACCTGACCTCAATCCGCTCTCTTACCCAACCAATACATCGGCCAGCGGCTCTGCTGGCCGATGTTGTTCACGATGGCCGCAATCAGAATCAGTCCAACACTTCCTGTCAGGACCGGCGTCAGCAGGAAACTGGCATCGATATGCGCTGTTCCCAGCAAAATGACCACAAGAGGGTTGGCCCCTGCAGGCGGATGCACGACGTGCAATAGCTGCATCAGTGCAATACCGGCACCGACCCCCACAGCCAGTACCCAGGGCGCCTGACCAAAGCTGTACAAGAGCACGAGCCCCACGACACAGGTCAGCAGATGCCCGCCAATAACATTACGTGGCTGCGCCAATGGCGAGCCCGGCACCGCGAACAACAAAACGCAGGTCGCACCAAAAGGTGCCATCAGCCAAGGTAAACCGGACCACTGACCAAGATAGGCCAACAGCACAATCCCCGCCGTACCACCCACAAAACCCCGCAACACCTGCACTCTGTTGGCCCGCGGCGGCAGCGCGCCGCCACCTTTTAACTTTTCCAGTCTCATCACCGTTTTACTCAACGTTATAGGTTCTCATGCGAGCGTACAGATCTGTACACTTCCAATTACGGTACAGATCTGTACACTTCCTGGCAAGTAATCCTGATGAACCGGAAACGCGGTAACTGCTCATGAATGCCCGAGAGTTAATCCTTCGCCATGCCGAAGAGCTGTTTAATCTGCATGGCTACAACGCCGTCGGTGTGGACTGGATTCGTGACAGCGCCGGTGTCTCGAAAACCTCGATGTACCGGCACTTTGGCTCCAAGGCCAAACTGATTGAATCGGTACTGACGGTGCGCCATGCGCGTATGGCAGAGAGTATCGAACAGCGGGTGGCGCAGGCTTCGACCAGCAGGGAAAAGCTTGTCGCGTTGCTTGATTGGCACTTTGACTGGTTCCGGCAAGCGCACTTTCAGGGCTGCATGTTCATGCATGCACAGGCTGAATTTAAGGAAGCCGGCCAGGAAATTGCCGACCAGGCACGACATCACAAACGCTGGCTGAAAGCCTGTATTGGCCAGATTATGGAGAACGATGAGCTACGTACTGAGGCCGTAATGACCTTCGTTGAAGGGATGATCGTGCGTGCCGAGTTTCGGGAAATTCAGGGGCAGGAAATGCGTATCAAAGCGCTGGCATTAGCCCTGGCCGGATTCGAGAGTGAAGTTACGGGAAGCCGGTGAACACTTCCCGTCTGCGGATGGATCAAACGCCGCGCGCGGCCAGATAAGCCTCGTAATCCGGCACGCGGTATTCGTACGATTCACGCATGAAAGGCGAAGTAATGAGGAAGTCCGCACTGGCACGACTACAGGCCACCGGAATATTCCAGACCGCCGCGACGCGCAGCAACGCTTTCACATCCGGGTCGTGAGGCATCGGCTCAAACGGGTCCCAAAAGAAGATCATCACATCGATGAGGCCTTCAGTAATGCGCGCTCCAATCTGCTGATCACCACCCAGCGGGCCGCTAATCAGCTTGTTCACTTCGACATTGAGCGCTTTTTCCAGCACTTTGCCGGTAGTACCCGTCGCATACAGTTGATGGCCTTGCAGGTGCTGCAGGTGCGTCTGACACCAGTTCAGCAACTCTTCCTTGCGATTGTCGTGGGCAATCAGTGCAATCCGCTTATGCAGCGGCATCTGCTTGGTTTTTTGCTGAATCATGCGCAGGTTCCTCCCTTTTGGGGCCTAAGAATTACTGCTTTGCCGCGGGTTGGCAAGTTCCTGGCTTGTGGACTGGCGTTGATACTGCTGGCCTTCCAGCAAATCACAAAGAACAGAGAAGGGCTGCGGGCGGCCAAACAGAAATCCCTGCGCCTGATTACAGCGATACTGGCGCAGGAATAACAACTGCTCCGGTGTCTCGACCCCTTCGGCCACCACCTGCATCCGCAGGTTATGGGCCAGACTGATCATGGCCCGCACAATCACTTCGTTATCCGGACAGTCCGCCGCTTCCTGCACAAAGGATTTGTCGATTTTCAGACGCGAGAGGGGCAAGCGCTGCAGATGGGCAAAGGAGGAATAGCCGGTTCCGAAATCATCCAGTGCAAAGCAGGCACCAAGCTCCGTGAGTTCACGAATGCACTGGGTGGTTTGCTGCTCGCTTTTCATCATCGCGGATTCCGTCAGCTCAAATTCGATACTGGCGGGGTCGGCGCGTGTCGTTTCAAAAATACGGGTAATGGTGCGGGTCAGCATCGGGTCGCTGAACTGGCGGAACGAGAGGTTGATGGACAGCTGAATCGCCGGAAGGCCCTGACTACGAAGGAAATTGGCATCCTGACAGGCCTGATGAATCACCCAGTAGCCCATAGGGACGATCAGGCCGGTACGCTCGGCCATCGGAATGAATTCTGCCGGGTTCAGTAGCCCTCGGGTCGGGTGCTGCCAGCGAATCAGGCCTTCTGCAGCAAGAATATCCTCACTGCGAACATCGACACGCGGCTGATAGAAAAGCCGTAACTCATTACGCCGCAGCGCCCGTCGGAAGTCTGCCTCAAGGCTGAAAGCCGCCGAGGTTTTCGAGTCCATACCGGGTTCAAATAAATGATGGCTGACACCAGCATGGCGCTTGGCTTCGTGCATCGCGATGCCCGCCTGCCGCACCAACTCATCCAGCGTGACGGCTGTATCCGGATAAAAACTCGCGCCGATACTGCAGCCCAGATTGATCTGTCCGGTGTCCAGCGTGTAGGGCTGGCTGAAGAGTTGCTGCAGCTGGAAAACCGTGGTCATCACCTGCTCACGGTGCTCCATGCCTTTGACCAGAATTCCGAACTGGTTATCGCTGATCCGTGCCAGATGCTCAATGGAAGGTAGGGTCAATAACAGACGCTGGACGGTCTCACGCAGAATATCATCGCCCAGGTCATTGCCCAGAGAGTCATTAATTTTCTGGAAACCATCCAGATTGAGCTGCAGCATGGCCAGTGACTTCTGGGTGGCAGAGGCTTCCGTCATCGCCAGTTGCAGACGCTGAAAAAACAGCTGGCGGTTCGCCGTGCCGGTCACAATATCCTGATGGCTGATACGGTGCAGAATGCCGCGCTGCTCATGACGCTCCAGCGCGTGATGCATCGCCTTTTCAAAACTGTCGAGTGAAAGCTGAAGTACCGAGAGGTAGTCTGCGGCGCCCTGATCATGGATCAGTCGCTGCCCCTGGCTCAGACTCAGTGAGCGGGCAAGCACCACTACGGGAATCGAGCTGGTGTCAGCGTTATTCAGACCGAGCTGATCGATAGGCCTGTCAGCACGCTGGGTATTGTTCAGCAGGATAAGATCAATCCAGTGCAGGGATAGCCATTCCTGAGCTGAGGCCACGTCCGGACACCAATCCAGCTGATAGCGACCCTCAGCACGACCCACCAGCAGCTTGAACAAGCTCAGTGCCTGCGGGCTGGGATGAACCAGCAGCAGCTTAAGTGGCCGCTCGGCAGCCTGTGGGTTGTCCTTGTTCATGCCATTCAACTCCAGAGCCTGAAACTGCATCCGCTGAAGCAAAAAAGGGAGGAAAAGTCGTATGTGTTTTCACGAAGGCACTGATTCCAGAGTGTTTTCAAACCAACTGTCGTAATTCGTGAAGTAAAATCCACTTTAGCGCTTTATATCAATTTATTACAACGTCCGTTGTGCAACGTTTTGTGAAGCGATCTGCTAAAATGGCCGCCGCTTTGTGAACTTTTACAGGTGTCTGTCGTGAGCCAGTTAAACCCCCGCCAACAGGAAGCCGTCCGCTACATTTCAGGCCCCTTACTGGTCCTAGCTGGCGCCGGCAGTGGCAAAACCTCGGTGATCACCCGCAAGATCGCCTATCTGGTCGAACAGTGCGGCTACAAGGCCCAGAACATCTTCGCTGTGACCTTTACCAATAAGGCCGCACGGGAAATGAAAGAGCGTGTCAGCAAGCTCATCAAGGGCAATGCTGCCCGCGGTCTGACCGTCTCCACCTTCCACAATCTGGGTCTCAACATTATTCGCCGCGAGCATAAAATCCTCGGTTTCAAACCCGGTTTTTCGATCTTTGACCAGCAGGATGCGCTGGCACTGATCAAGGACATTCTGACCCAGTTTCAGCAGCAGGAAGGCGATGTCGCCGAGTTCGTCCAGCACCAGATCTCCAACTGGAAGAATGACCTGGCCGCACCGGCCCATGTCATCAGCCATGCCGAGGATAATGATCAGCTGCTGGCAGGTCAGGTCTATCAGGAATACAACCGCCTGTTACTAGCCTACAACGCTGTCGATTTTGACGATCTGATTCGTATACCCGCCGAGCTTTTCCGTGATCATCCCGATGTGCTTGAGCGCTGGCAGAACCGCGTCCATTACATGCTGGTGGATGAGTATCAGGACACCAACCTGAGCCAGTACCTGCTCGTGAAACTGCTGGTCGGCAAACGCGCCCAGTTCACGGTGGTAGGGGATGATGACCAGTCCATCTACGCCTGGCGTGGCGCGCGTCCGGAAAATATCGGCCAGCTGGCGCGAGACTTTCCCAGCCTCAAAGTGGTGAAGCTTGAGCAGAACTACCGCTCCACCAGCCGTATCCTAAAGGCAGCCAACGTTCTCATCGCCAACAACCCTCACGAGTTCACCAAGGAGCTCTGGAGTGACAAAGGCATGGGCGATCCGCTACGCATTGTGCTGTGTCGCCATGAGGATCACGAAGCCGAGCGCGTGGCGACGGAAATCCTTGAACACAAGATGCGCAAGCGCACCGAGTTTCGCGACTACGCCATTCTGTATCGCGGCAATCATCAGGCGCGCCTGATCGAAACCAAGCTGCAGGCCTTTCAGATTCCCTACAAGCTAAGTGGTGGACAGTCCTTCTTTGCCCGCGCAGAGATCAAGGATGTGATGGCCTATCTTAAGGTGATGATCAACCCGGATGACGACAACGCCTTCCTGCGTATCGTCAACGTACCGCGCCGTGAGATTGGCCCTGCCACGCTGGAGAAGCTGTCAGCCTACGCCACCGAGCGCGGCACCTCGATGCTGGCCGCTTGCTCCGAGATGGGACTGGCTCAGCATCTGCCTGAGAAAGCGCTGGATAAATTGCGCCGTTTTGGCCACTGGGTTGAGCAAACCCAGCAGCGTTGCTATCAGGAAGACCCGGTCGCCGTTGTCCGGCAGATGGTGCTGGATATCGACTTTCCCGGCTGGCTGCAACAGCACTCGCCAACGCCTAATGCTGCAGAAAGGCGCATGGAGAACGTCTGGTTCCTGATTGACTCCCTGCGCTCGACCCATGAGCGCTTACTGGAAGATGACCCTGAAGCAGATATCAAGGATGTCATTAACCGTCTGATTTTGATGGATATTCTGGAGCGTCAGGAAGAAGAGGATGAATCCGACCGGGTGCAGCTGATGACCCTGCATGCGGCCAAGGGTCTGGAGTTTCCCCATGTGTTTCTGATTGGCATGGAAGAAGAGCTGCTGCCACACCGTAACTCCATAGAGATGGATACCATCGAAGAGGAGCGGCGACTGGCGTATGTCGGCATCACCCGTGCCCGCGAAACTCTGACCATGACACTGGCCAGGCAACGTAAACAGTTTGGTGAGAAGCTCGATTGTGTGCCCAGCCGCTTTCTGGATGAGCTGCCACAGGAAGATGTGGAGTGGGAAGGACGCGAAGGCGTCAGTCAGGAAGTAAAGCAGGCCAAGGCACGCGAGACCCTGGCCTCCTTACGCAATCTGCTGCTGGACTGAACTCGCCCATCAACACTGCCGCTGTCTTTTGTCAGAAGCAGCGGCCCATCCCACTGCTCCCAACGATGTTGGCACGTCTCAGCGACGTCGCCGCGACAGATCAGTAGTAACGCTTTACGCCAGCCATGGAACGGACATCACCATCCATGGGCAGACGATAATCGTCAGACGCCATGATGCGATTATCCGCCACACGCACCAGACGGGTGGACACGTAAACGTTCTGGCGTGCTACCGCGTAGGTACCAACCACCACCATTTGCGCCTGATGCGAGCGGCTGATGTCTTTCAGCTCACGCGACAGCAGAAACTCGCCATTGCCTTCCTGAATGAACAGGGCATTACGCAGCTTCAGCTCAACCACAGGGATACCCTGCTGGGTAAGGCTGCTCGCCATCTGCTCGGCCAGAGTACGGCCCAGCGTGGAAGACTCGCTAAGCTCATCAATGTTGACGTAACTCGCCACCATCACCGGCTGAGTCGGACGATCCGCAGGTGCCAGTTGGGACAGCAGCTTAGTGGCTGCATCCTGACTGGTGGTCACCAGATTGGCTGATTCAGGTGCGGCGGGCTTCACCGAGTCTGTTTCGCAACCTGCGAGGGTCAGGGTGGCAGCCAGACTCAGCAGGCCTGCCCAGGTACGCATTGCTTTCATTCACCCACCACTTGCATCGTTTTGGCTGGCATGGCGTTTGGCACGCTGGTGTAGTGGCCTGCGCCTTCCTTGTTGATGTAATAGAGGTCAGATTCTGACATCAGCAGCGTGCTGCCATACACCATCTGGGTGGTAATCAGCACTTCTGCTCCTTCGATGGAGGTAGTACGGCCGGTCAGGTAATCCGCGCCGAGGCCCAGTAGTGGCAGGGCCAGATAGGAACCTTCCCAGCTGTGCTTGACGGCGTTACGCATAACGGCCAGACCTGTTCCCAGCACGGTGTAAGTCCCCGGAACCGCCTTGGCACCGTCGATACCCTGATGCTGCAGCAACTGCGCACTATACTTGACATGAGCAGCGCCACCGACCGGATCAACAGCCACAATCACCTGATGCTTCATCAGCTGGCTCTGCAGCATCTGATGAAACGCCTTGGCAAAATCGGTTTGCTCAGCTGGCTCATCTACGTAAACCGTCATGTTGCGGTCAGGCAGAGACATGGCGATCTGATTGGCCATATCCGATGCCAGTACGTCCCAATGATGGGCAGTTTGCATCTTCTGCTGTGTGGTATAGGGGTAGGTCTCCGCCTGAGGAACAGGAGACTTCAGGTTTTGTTCATTCCACTGCTGACAACCGCCCAGAGCGAATGCCAGAAGAGATAGGGGGGCAAGCCAAACTCGCGTCATATGGCCATCCTTACTTGTTGCCAGTGATGGGCAGAAAGGTTACAGACTGATTCCGAAGCATAAAGCAAAAGGCCCTCACTGTGCAGTCCCTGCTCAGGGGAAATACCACGCAGCGCGCCAATGTCTGGCGTTATGTGGACTAAAGCAGCCCTTCGTTCCTCATTCGGGCCAGAAGGCCACGCCAGGGGCCGATACGATCAGCGCTGTTTCCCACCTTCTGACCTGCCGGGGATTTGTTAATCCACAAGCCTGAGCCGTTGAAACTGTACACAGGCACAAGGTCAGTGCGGCGATTGGCAGGCTCAATGGTTTTCTTGATGTTATCCAGCACCATTGGCATCGCGCCGGGGCTGGCGTAATACAGCAATACCATGTGCGCCTGATTATAAGTCAGGGATTTAACGTACATGATGCGCAGCTTATCCTCAGCCACCCCAAGCTCCAGCAGGGTGAAATACTTGCCGATGGAGAAGTCTTCACAGTCGCCGGCATTACGCTCCAGCATCTCCAGTGGAGTTGCCCAGTAGTCAGTTTTACCCCAGACGGTCGTATCTTCCAGCCACTGTACGTTATTGAAGAAGTCATTCACCACGCGAAGCCGCGTGGTTTCAGCGGTTTGCTTGAGAGTGGAGTCCGCCATCAGATCGCGCCAGGCCTCGACTCGCTTGCGTGCCGGCATGCCGTAGGCCTGCTGCACCTTACTCAGCGTTGTCTCGCTGATGCCCGTATAGGCAGCCATCAGCCAGCCGCCGGGCAGCAAGATGAGTAGTAGCAGGAAACAGCGGATGAGCATGCGTTCAGCCCCTCTCGATGAACGAGTTGCAGGGGTGATAACTCACCCGCGCAATTCTAGTCTGGTGAGAATTCGCTGAGGGCGCAAGCTTGTGCGCAGGAAATGCACAGTCGGAGGGGTAAAACGTCGCGGTGCTGAGACTCAGGTACAGCACCGCGACGCCAGAAAGCATCGTGATTAACGACGCATCTCGATGCCATGCTCGGCCATATAGGCCTTGGCTTCGGGGATAGAGTATTCATTGAAGTGGAAGATTGACGCCGCCAGCACCGCATCAGCTTTGCCTTTGGTGACACCCTCCACCAGATGATCCAGATTACCGACACCGCCTGAGGCAATCACCGGCACCGCCACGGCTTCACTGACCGCGCGGGTCACGCCGAGGTCAAAACCATTTTTAGTACCATCGGCATCCATGCTGGTCAGCAGAATTTCACCGGCGCCGAGAGCCACCAGCTTTTTCGCCCATTCGACCACTTCCAGACCGGTGGCGCGACGACCGCCGTGGGTAAACACCTCCCAACGGTCAGGTTCCCCTTCTGCGCTAACCTTCTTGGAATCAATGGCCACCACGATGCACTGAGCCCCAAAACGCTCGGAAGCCTCACGCACAAAGTCCGGATTGGTGACCGCAGCGGTATTGATCGAGACCTTGTCAGCACCGGCATTCAGCATCTTGCGGATGTCTTCACAGGTACGAATGCCACCCCCTACCGTCAGCGGAATAAATACCTGTCCGGCGATGGCTTCCACCACATGCACCATGGTGTCGCGGTCTTCGTGACTGGCGGTGATATCCAGAAAGGTAATCTCATCCGCACCCTGTTCGTTGTAGCGCTTGGCGACCTCGACAGGATCTCCGGCGTCACGAATGTCGAGAAATTTTACGCCTTTCACGACACGTCCGTTGTCCACATCCAGGCAGGGAATGATGCGTTTAGCCAGGGCCATTTGATACTCCAGATAAGGTTACGGGGCTGGATGCCCGTTGGACTCTGCGTCCGGTTCAAGCGGGTGTTCGACCAGTTCAGGACTGGTCACAGCGTCGGCAGCACTGGGCACCGGACGTAAAAGCGGAGCTTTGAGCAGCACCCATTGTTCAGGCCAGTGTTCCGTGGGCGAGCGGCTAAAGGCACTGCGAACAAACTGGCGCAGGCGTCCTTCCACCACCGCCATCAGCAGATTGGCACAGACAGTCGGAGACTTGAGGGTTCGCATCTGCTCACGCAATTCAGCTTCACGCAGAATCTGGCGAAGCTGGGTTTCGATGCGGTCATAGACCTGACGAATGCGCTGATGCAGGCGCTCGTCTTCCCCCGCCAGCACTTCGCCAGCCAGCAAGACTGCAAGCCCGGGATTCTTTTCAGCAAAGGCCAGAATCAGGGTCAGTATCTGCTGACAACGGCTGGAAGCCGAGAGTTCGCGGTCGAGAATGATACCAATTCGGCTGAACAGGCTTTCCTCGACAAAGTCGATCAGCCCTTCAAACATCCGCGTCTTGCTGGGGAAATGACGATACAACGCGGCCTCGGTAACACCGACTTCCTGAGCCAGCGCCGCCGTGGTGATCCGGCCGCCCGGCGCGTGCTCAAGCATGCGCGCCAGGGCTTCCAGAATACGCTGCTTAGCCTGCCCTTTACGGGGCCGCGACGCAGTAGTCTCAGTCATGCAGCGGTTCTACCTTAATCCTGCAGTTTTTCTTTGGTGATCAGAGTGCCGACGCCTTCATTGGTAAAGAGCTCCAGCATAGTGGCGTGAGCCACACGACCATCAATGATATGCGCACGCTTCACGCCATTACGGACTGCTTCCAGTGCGCAGTCGATTTTCGGCAACATACCGCCGGTGATGGTGCCATCGGCAATCAGCGCATCGACATCCGCCAGCGTCAGACCCGTCAGGACTTTGCCCTGCTTATCCAGCAGACCAGCGATGTTGGTCAGGAGCAGCAACTTTTCAGCATCCAGCGCTTCGGCGACTTTCCCGGCCACCAGATCCGCATTAATGTTGTAAGACTGGCCTTCGGAATCCACACCGATGGGCGCGATAACCGGAATGATGTCGCTCTCGACCAGCAGATCCAGCAGTTTGCGGTCAATACGCTCAACACTGCCAACGTGGCCGATATCAATAATTTCTGGTGCGGACATTTCAGGCGTCTTATGGGTCACGGTCATTTTCTTGGCCATGATCAGACGCGCATCCTTACCGGTCACACCGATGGCGCGACCACCGTTGTTGTTAATCAGGTTAACGATATCTTTATTGACCTGACCACCCAGCACCATTTCCACCACATCCATAGTGGCGCTGTCGGTCACACGCATACCGTTAACGAAGTGGGATTCGATTTTCAGTTTGTCCAGCAGATCACCAATCTGCGGACCGCCACCGTGCACGACCACCGGGTTGATACCCACCAGCTTCAGCATGACGATGTCGCGGGCAAAGGCGTTTTTCAGCTCTTCATCAACCATCGCATTGCCGCCGTATTTCACTACGATGGTCTTGCCGACGTAGTTCTGAATATAGGGCATCGCTTCACTGAGGACTTTGGCAACGTTCAGCGCGGCATCACGGGACAATGGCATAGTGACAAATCCTTACTTTAAAAATGAACACCGCCGTCAGCAGGAAGGCTGCCACGGTGTGTGGGCATTAGTTTACTGGAAGGCCGAACAACCTTACCACTTAGCTTAGGTTTTTTTAGTGCCGCAGGGCCAGGGAACCAAGTAAAAGCCCTGACAACAGTGAGAAGCGGCATCCATCAAGTTGCAGCAGACGCGATCACTGTCATAATTCTGCAATAGACTCCCGATGTAATACGCCGGTCACATGAACGCAACAGATGATGGGTACAGGCTCATGGCGGATAAAAAAGTCCTGATCGTAGACGATGAAGCTCCAATCCGGGAAATGATCGCCGTCGCACTGGAAATGGCGGGTTATGAGTGCCTCGAGGCGGAAAACGCCACGCGTGCTCACTCGCTGATTGTCGATGATCAGCCCGACCTGATGCTGCTCGACTGGATGCTGCCCGGCACCAGTGGCATTGAGCTGTGCCGCCGCCTGAAACGTGATCCCATGACGGCAGAAATACCGATCATCATGCTCACCGCGAAAGGTGATGAAGATAATAAAATTCAGGGTCTGGAAGCTGGCGCGGATGACTACATCACCAAGCCTTTCTCGCCCCGCGAACTGGTTGCCCGCCTGAAAGCCGTACTCCGACGCACCACTCCACAGGGCGTGGAAGATGCGGTGGAAGTGGATGGCCTGATGCTGGACCCGGTCTCTCACCGAGTCACCTCCAATGGCAAGCCGCTGGAGATGGGCCCGACCGAATACCGCCTGCTGCATTTCTTTATGACCCACCCTGAGCGCGCCTACTCCCGCGGGCAACTGCTGGATCAGGTCTGGGGCGGCAACGTTTATGTCGAAGAGCGCACTGTGGATGTCCATATCCGCCGTCTGCGCAAAGCCCTTGGCAACCTGCACGAACATCTGATTCAGACCGTTCGCGGCACCGGCTACCGCTTCTCCAACAAGGTGCACTGACGTGCGCCACTTCGTTGGGCGTCAATGTCTGATTATCGCCGCCTGCGCCTTGCTGGGCTTGTTCAGCGGGCACTGGCTGGTCGGTCTCACCATCGGCCTTGGCGTCATGCTTTGCTGGCAACTCTGGCACATGCACAAGCTGGTTCGCTGGCTCGCCCGCAACAACGTTGAATATGATGATGTCCCGGAAGGCAAAGGCCTGTGGGGCGACGTCTTTGATGAACTCTATCGCCTGAACCGCCGCAGTCATGATGAGCAACAGCGCTTGCGCGCCATCATCGCCCGTATTCAGGACTCCACCGCTGCCCTGCGTGATGGCGTTATTCTGCTCGATGAAGACGGTACGCTGGAATGGTGGAACCAGGCGGCAAGCCGTCTGCTGGGCCTGCGTTATCCACAAGATCGCGGCCAGCCCATTACTCACCTCATACGCCGCCCTGACTTCGTCCGTTACTTTGAGCAGTGCCGCTATCAGGATCCGCTGGAAATTCCGGCGCCCGCGAATGTTCGTCAGTTTCTTCAGATCAGCATCACCCTGTTCGGCAAAGGCGACCGCCTGATGCTGGTACAGGATGTCACACGCCTGCATAACCTGGAGATCATGCGTCAGGACTTTGTCGCCAATGCCTCCCATGAGCTGCGCACGCCGTTAACGGTTATCAGTGGCTATCTGGAAACACTGGGCGATCATCTTGATCAGCTGCCACGTCCGTGGGTACGTCCTATTCAGCAGATGGCTCGTCAGGCCAAACGTATGGAAAACCTGATTGTTGACCTCCTGACGCTGTCGCGCCTGGAGACTTCGCAGGTGGAATACCCTCATGAGCCGGTAAATGTCAGCGCTCTGCTGCGCCAGATCGTCAATGATGCCGAGTCATTAAGTGTCGACAAGGGCCAGACGGTGACGCTCGATATTCGCTCGCCCTTGCAGCTGCATGGCCGTGAGCAGGAACTGCACAGTGCCTTTTCCAATCTTGTGATGAACGCCGTTAAGTACACTCCCGATGAAGGCCGGATTCAGGTGCGTTGGTATCAGGACGGCGATGGCGCCTGCTTTGAAGTCGAGGATGATGGGGTGGGTATTGAGGCCGATCACATTCCGCGCCTGACCGAACGGTTCTACCGCGCAGACCCCAGCCGCTCATTGGAAAGCGGTGGTACGGGTTTGGGGCTGGCCATCGTCAAGCATGTGCTGCTACGCCATGAAAGCAGCCTGCACATTGAAAGTGAGCCGGGACAAGGCAGTATTTTCCGCGCCCGTTTCCCGGCCAATATGCTGGTTGAGATACCCGCTCTCAGAGACGAATCGACAGCTGACTGAGGTTAAACTCCTGCTCCAGCCGTTGCCCGATCACATTGTAACCGCAGAGGTGATGGGCATAGTGCATGTGCAGGCAACGCACCCGCGTCCAGTCTGAAATACCGCCAACGCCTAAACGATTCAGGTAGTCCAGCTTATCCTGCGCAATCAGGGCGTCACGATCTTCGTCGCGCATTGCTGCAGTGCGCTGGTTCACGTAATCCTGATGACTGTCGTGCAGTGCCTGACGAAGATCAGCGTCCTCGGCAATTTCCGCTTCCAATCGTTTGATATAGCCTTGGGTTTCGATGACCGATATCGCTTTATAAAGATCCTTACTGGACAGCCAGTACAACGTGGGGAAAGGCCGCCCCTCCACCACGGTACGCATGCGCACCACCAGCGGAATACCCTCGTCAGTGCTGACAGCAATGGCTTCCATGCCGCGGGGTTCGCGATCCAGCTGCTGGCGCAGCCAATCCAGTTGGGTTTCAGTAATCATATTCTGTGACGACCTGCCTTCAATTCGTTAACACCGGCGTTCTAGGCCTGAGAGTAATGATCTGCTTGCCCAAGCCAGCGGTATATCAGTGGTTCAGCGATCTCCGGGGCTTTGCGCATCACCCAGTCACCCGCCTCATGGACGGCATCCAGCCAGTGATCATCCACTTCCAGATTGGCGATACGAAACTGCACCAGACCCGTTTGCCGCGTTCCCAGCACTTCGCCCGGCCCGCGCAGTTCCAGATCTTTCTCGGCAATCACAAAGCCATCCGTGCTGTCACGCATGACCGCCAGGCGGGACTTGCCCTGCTGTGAAAGCGGCGCATGGTACATCAGCACACAGTGACTCTCCACTGAACCACGCCCGACACGACCGCGCAGCTGATGCAACTGTGCCAGACCCAGACGCTCCGGGTTCTCGATAATCATTACCGAGGCATTGGGCACATCGACACCCACCTCAATCACCGTGGTGGCCACCAACAAGTCCAACTCGGCTGCTTTGAACGCCGCCATAACTGCGGCTTTCTCCGTCGCCTTCATGCGCCCATGAACCAGACCTACACGCAGCTCTGGCAACAGCTCTCGCAACTGATCCGTGGTAGCCTCTGCCGCCTGACACTCCAGCACTTCGGATTCTTCAATCAGGGTACAGACCCAATAGGCCTGCCGACCCTCAAGACAGGCGCTTCGCACACGCTCCACCACCTGATCACGGCGCGAGTCCGCTATCACCACCGTATTGACGGGTGTTCGCCCCGGCGGCAGCTCATCAATGATGGACACATCCAGATCGGCGTAAGCCACCATCGCCAGCGTTCGTGGAATCGGCGTTGCCGTCATGATCAGCTGGTGCGGCGCTTTACCATGGCTGACCCCTTTCTCGCGCAGGGAAAGGCGTTGATGCACTCCAAAGCGATGCTGCTCATCAATAATAGCCAGACCCAGTCTGGCGAAAGCCACATCGTCCTGAAAGAGAGCATGAGTGCCAACCACCACATGCGCCTCACCACTGGCTATTTCAGCCATCGCCTGTGCACGGGCCTTGCCTTTAAGTTTGCCCACCAGCCATGACACCTTGAGGCCCAACGGCTCAAGCCAGCGGGTAAAGTTTGCATAGTGTTGTTCAGCGAGAATCTCGGTTGGCGCCATGATGGCGGCCTGATAACCGCATTCGACCGCCTGCAATGCGGCCATGGCGGCCACCACGGTTTTACCTGAGCCGACATCCCCCTGAACCAGTCGCAGCATCGGCGCAGGATCGCTCAGGTCTTTGCCAATCTCTTCACTGACGCGCTGCTGGGCACCGGTCATAGCGAAAGGTAACTGCTGGAGAAACGCCTGCCGTAACTGGCCATTACCCTGCAACTGCGGCGCATCGATGATACGCGCCTGTTGACGCAGCTTGATCAGGCTCAGGTGGTGGGCGAGTAGCTCCTCAAATACCAACCGCTGCCGATGAGGCTCTGTCGCGCTGAGCAAGTGCTCCTGAGAAATGCCCGTCGGCGGGCGATGCAGATAGGCCAGTGCATCTTCGAGAGAACACAGCTGATACTGGGAAAGTAAACCGGCAGGCAGCCAGTCCTTAAGGGCATTCTCACGTCGCCCCAGCATGCTGAGAGCCTGATCGCTTAACTGGCGCAATCGGGCCTGTGTCAGCCCTTCAGTGGCGGGATAAATCGGCGTGAGCGCCTGAGTCAGGTCAGCGGGCGGTGCATCGGGCGGTAACACCTTATATTCCGGATGCACCATTTCCAGCCCATTCGGACCTACCCGCACTTCACCAAAGGCACGCAGGCTGTCGCCGGCACGAAGCGCCACTCGCTGGGCCTGACTGAAATGAAAGAAGCGCAGGGTCAGACTGCCCGTCCCGTCCTGCACCCGACAGAGCAGGCTACGGCGCTTGCCCTTGACGATGTCTGCGGCACGAATCACCGCCTCAACCATGACTTCATCACCGGGGCGCAACTCACCCAGCGATTTAATGCGGGTTCGGTCCTGATAACGCAGGGGTAAATGGAAGAGCAGATCCTGCACCGAGTTGAGGCCAATCTTGGCACACTTCTCCTGAACCGCAGGCCCAGCCCCTTTCAGCTTGTCGATACTGATCTGATCAAGGCTGGCTGGCATCATGCCGGAAGTGCCTGCACGTTACATTGCTTCACGGCATCCCGCAGGATATCAATGGCCTTGGGACGCGGAAAACTGGCGCGCCAGGCAAGAGCCACGGTACGCATCGGCTGCGGAGAGGCGAACTCACGGGTACAGAGCATCCCCGGCGCATACAATCCTTCACCAGCGGCAGACAGCGGCAGAATAGTGATACCAAAACCAGAAGCCACCATATGCCGCAAAGTCTCAAGCGAGCTGCCTTCGGTGATGGTGTGCTGGGTTTCCGAGTCCTTGAGGCTGGGGCAGGCCTGCAACACCTGATCACGGAAACAGTGCCCTTCACCCAACAGTAGCATGTCACTGCAGCTAAGATCGGCTGCGTCCATCGCATCCTTTTTTGCCAACGGGTGATTACTGGGCAGCATCAGAACGAAAGGCTCGTCATACAGCGGCAGCGTTAATACATCGGGCTCATTAAAAGGCAGCGCCACGATAATGGCATCCAGTTCGCCATTACGGAGTTTACGCCGCAGTACCGAGGTGTAGTTTTCCTCGATATAGAGCGGCATGTCGGGTGCTTTCTGGCGGATTTGCGGAATAAGATGCGGGAACAGATACGGCCCAATGGTGTAAATCGCTCCCAGGCGCAACGGCGCACGCAGTTGATCCTTACCGGCCGTCGCCATCTCGCGGATACGTTCACTTTCCTCGAGAACCCGCTGGGCCTGCTGCACAATGCCTTCACCCAACGAAGTGGTACGGACCGCATTCTTGGTCCTCTCGAACAGCGCAACACCCAGCTCTTCTTCCAGCTTCTTTACCGCCACACTTAGTGTCGGCTGACTGACAAAGCAGCGCTCGGCAGCGCGACCAAAATGTTGTTCCTGAGCCAGGGTGACGATGTACTTCAGTTCGGTCAGGGTCATCGAAGGGTCCTGTTAGGGGTTCTCATTACTGACGTTCAGGCAGGACGATTACACGCTATCCGCGTGCTGCGTCCTCATCCGGTTCGCTCGGGCTGCCACTCAGGTAACCCTCTGCTCCGGCGAAAGCCTTGTTGAATCACCAAGCGAAGTGCCATTATAGCCGATACACAATAACTGTGGATATATCCAGTCATGTCAGCCTCCGTACTTCTTGCCGGCCTGGGGAAACTGGGTCAGGCGCTCGCCGGTCAGCTCAGCCAGAAGGGCTATCAGGTTCACGGTCTTTGCCGAAGCCCGAAAAACCTTCCCGGGGTTACCCTGCACTATACCGACCTCACCGACCCTCAGGTGCCGATCACACTGTCCAAGGTCGACTATGTATTTATTCTGCTGGCTCCCGGCAGCCGCGAGGAAGCTCATTATCGGGCGACCTATGTTGATGGCTCACGACGCCTGATCAACGCCTTACCTCAGGTACCCAAACATCTGTTCTTTATTTCTTCGACCAGTGTTTATGGCCAGCAGAATCATGAGTGGATTGATGAAACCAGTGAAACTCAGCCTGCAAGCTTCAGTGGCCGCATTCTACTGGAAGCCGAAGCGCTCATTCACAGCCAGCCTTACCCCACCACCTGCCTGCGCCTGAGCGGTATTTACGGTGAAGGCCGTAACCACCTGCTGAACCAGGTACGCGAAGGCAAGATTCCCGCCAGAGAGCATGTGCATTACAGCAATCGTATTCATCAGGAGGATGCGATCGGCGCCATGCAGCACTTGCTGACACTCGCCATACAAGGCCAGCCCCTTGAGTCCTGCTATCTTGTGACCGATAACGAACCGGCAACGCTGCATGAGGTGTGTCAGTGGATGGCGGAGCAGTTAGGGGTGGAAACCGTGGAGGAAGGCCAACCCCGTCGCCGTGGCGGAAGTAAGCGCTGCTGTAACAAAAGGTTAACCGATACGGGCTATTGTCTGCGTTACCCCGATTTTCGTAAGGGATATACAGGTCTGACAGCTAATAACCTGGAACAAAAAGCTTCGCAGAATTACAAATAGTAAAATTCAGAAAAATTCCTATATGCTTTTTTCTGCGAACTGTCAGAATGGGCGTCACAAGGATGAAGGCGGGATGCCACGGGTTAAGGACTTGACCCAAAGGACGTTAGGGATAGCCAGGATAGTAGGCCAGGAGGCCCGTAGGGATACACGATCACGGAAGAGCATGGATGGATTGAGGAATGACAAGGACCGTCTTTTCCTCACCTGCTCAGTTTTACAGGGACAATGTGAAGTACTTTTGAAGACCTTATTTAAGGTCTTTTTTGTTTTCTGGCCTGACAATAACACTCAGGCCTGCCATCCTCGAGCGAATTTAGCCCTTGATAGAAATCATCGGCAGTACGCGCGAAATTCGCTGCACAAACTTAAGATGACGCAGGCGACGAATCACTCGCGCCAAATGCACACGGCTCTTCACTTTGAGCTGCATATCTATCTGACTGACCGAACCTTCCTGCTCATCCATCGAAACCCCGGTCACAACCGCTGCACCTCTGCTCGCTGCAGAGGCCATATCAGGCAACAGGTCACGACTCGACAGCGCCTGAATCGAAAGCCGTACGGTAAACTCGCGGTCAATTTTGTCATCCCAGGTGAGAGTCAGGCATTTATCAGCATGCTGACGCCACTCGGTGGTATTCCTGCACTGCGCATGATGAACCATCAGACTGCCGCTGGCGAAGTGACCCAGAATCGGGTCGCCCGGCAAGGGATAACAGCAGCGGGCAAACTTCACCAGCATACCTTCCGCACCATTGATGACCAGCGCTTGCGGCGCGCTTAAAGACGCCAGCGAGGCATCATCATGAGCCCGCGGTTGCAGACGATGAGCCACGACCTGAGGCGTCCGTTTACCCAGGCCGACCTCTTCCATAACATCATCAAGCTCAGCCAGCCCGGTTTCTTCCAGCAGTTCACGCAAGGCGGTTTCGCTCAAATGCTCCAGACTGTAGCCATAACTTGCGGCGGCCTGCGAGAACAAACGACGACCCAGCGCAATGGAGTCACTGCGCTCCATATTTTTCAGGAAGTGGCGAATACTGCTGCGCGCCTTGCCGGTCACCACAAAGTTAAGCCAGGCGGAATTCGGATGAGAGCCGTCTTTGGTAATGATTTCGACGGTCTGACCACTCTGAATCGGGCTGCTCAACGGTGCTAACTGACCGTCGACATAGCAGCCGACGCAGCTGTTACCAATCTGGGTATGCACGGCATAGGCAAAGTCGACGGCCGTCGCACCGCGTGGCATTTCCAGAATCTGCCCTTTCGGCGTGAAGATATAGACTTCATCGGGGAACAGGTCTTCCTTCACATGCTCGATAAACTCCAACGAGTTACCGGCACGACGCTGCATCTCCACCAGGCCCGCCACCCACTGCTCGGCACGATGCTGGGAGCCGCGGATCCGGTCACTACTCTTTGAGGCTGCCCACTGGCTGGCAATGCCTTGCGTTGCCACCATATCCATTTCTTCAGTGCGAATCAGTACTTCCAGCTGATAGCCGCGACCGGTGAAAAGATTGGTGTGAAGGGACTGATAGCCGTTAGCTTTGGAAATAGCGATGTAATCAGAGAAGGTACCGGGGACGGGCTTAAAGAGGTTATGCAGCATACCAAGAATGCGATAACAGCTGTCTACAGTGTCGGTAATGATGGACACCACCTGCGTCGACATGATGGTCGAGAGGCGCTGACGCTCACGCATCTTGTTGTAGATGCTGTTGAGGTGTCGCTTGCGCCAGGTAATCTGATGACGAACATCCATCGCACTCAGGCGCTCATCGACCAGACTCAAATGCTGCTCGACTTCCTCACGACGGCTTTCGCGAAAACGCTCAACGGCGGCTGCCAGACGGCGCGCGCGCATTGGGTAATAAGCGGCGAATGCCAGATCTTCCAGCTCGGTACGTATCTGATGCATCCCTAAGCGACCGGCAATAGGCGCATAGATGTCCAGGGTTTCACGGGCAATACGTCGCTGGGAAGGTGCAGACATGGCACCGATGGTGCGCATGTTATGAAGACGGTCAGACAGTTTGACGAGAATGACGCGAATATCCGCTGCCATCGCCAACACCATCTTCTGGAAATTCTCGGCCTGCGCTTCGGCCTTGGAGGCAAACTCCATCTTGTTGAGTTTGCTTACGCCATCCACCAGTTCGGAAACCGTTTCACCGAATTGGCTTCTGAGGGCGTTCTTGGGAATGCCTGTGTCTTCGATGACATCATGCAGCATCGCTGCCATCAGGCTTTGGGCGTCCATCCCCATGTTGGCCAGAATACCTGCCACAGCAAGGGGATGGATGATGTAGGGTTCACCCGATTTACGCGATTGACCATCGTGGGCCTGCTCAGCGTAGTAGTAGGCTCGCTTTACCTGATTAACTTCGTCAGGCGTCAGGTGCTCACTGAGACGCTCTGCCAGCGTAAGGATGGTCCCCACCGCGTTACCTCTGGTTAAAACTCTTCTTCATCTGCCTCCAGGGTAGAAGGGGTCACCGCACCAATTGCCACTTCACGCAGGGCAACAACGGTGGGTTTATCATTTTCCCAGGCTACCTTGGGCTCTTTACCGCCGGTGGCGATCTGGCGAGCGCGCTTGGACGCTACCATAACCAGTTCAAAGCGGTTTTCTACGTTGTCCAGACAATCTTCGACAGTCACACGTGCCATAGTCTTCTGTCTACCCTTCCGATAAATATCAAGAGAATCAAGAGGAAAGCGAGGTTTCCCGCTGGCAGCTGACACAAAAAACCGTCAACTGCACAAAATTTGATCAGTCATTGCCCTTAGGCAAGAGGCGCAAGTCTACGTCAGCGTTAAATCTCTGACAAGAGCGCCGCCAGTGTGGCTGCCTGATTTTGCTGCTGGCGAGCCAGCTGGCAACGACCGGCCTTGAAAATAGCCGCCAGCTCTTCCACCGCCGTCTCAAAATCATCGTTAAAGATGAGATAGTCATATTCCGGGTAGTGAGACATTTCACTGACGGCTTTCGCCATGCGACCAGCAATGATCTCGTCAGAATCCTGTCCTCGGCTATTGAGTCGCTGTAACAGGGCTTCGCGTTCCGGCGGGAGGATAAAAATTCCTACCGACTCAGGAATCATGCGGCGTACCTGCTGGGCACCCTGCCAGTCGATCTCAAGAATGACATCCTTACCCTGAGCCAGTACCTGTTCAGCAGCAGCCTGAGTCGTCCCGTAGAAGTTACCGAACACTTCGGCGTGCTCAATAAACGCACCTTCGCC
The DNA here is from genome assembly GCF_046614695.1 of Pokkaliibacter sp. CJK22405. NCBI lineage: Bacteria > Pseudomonadati > Pseudomonadota > Gammaproteobacteria > Oceanospirillales > Balneatrichaceae > Pokkaliibacter > Pokkaliibacter sp. CJK22405. The sequence goes on along the minus strand of NZ_JBKKHQ010000021.1, from coordinate 83,662 downwards.
CAGCAGAGTGTGAAACTGCTCCTTGCTGACAAAGTGATAGTGCACTCCCTGATCTTCACCGGGGCGCTGGGCACGAGTGGTATGGGAGACGGAAACGCCAACCTCGGGATCTCGCGCGAGCAACGCTTTCACCAGGCTGGTTTTGCCTGCACCTGAGGGTGCCGAGACAATGTAAAGTTGACCCTTGGACATAGTAAGAGGTAATTCCTGCCGGTCCTGACTGCCTTGAGATCATGGCAAGTGCACAGACACTGCCTACCAGAGGCGGCAATCATAGCATGGCCCGACCGCGCCCTCACCCCTGAGATAAGCCGACGAGCGGTGACAATAGCGCCAAACTTTTCTGTAAAGGCGACCTGAGACGCTCGGTTGCACATAGCACCCTTGCATAGTCCTGGATAACTGATCACCATTTCTTATTCCGTTGTCGACGCGTTTCCAAGGGTACTTGTCATGATCCAGTTTCGTCAGGTGGAAGCCTTCCGCTGTTTGATGGTCACCGGCACCACCGTGGGTGCTGCACGACAGATGAACATCACCCAGCCTGCCATCAGCCGCCTGATTTCTGATCTGGAAGCGGATCTTGGCATTCGTCTCTTTACCCGCACCAAGGGCCGCCTTGAACCCACCAATGCAGGCATCCGTTTTTATAAGGCAGTGGAAGAGAACTTTCTGGGTCTGGAACGTTTACGTCAGGTCGCCAACAACATCCGCAATGATGCACCCGAGCACATCAATGTCGCCTGCTCGCCGGTACTGTCGACGTCACTCCTGCCGCAAGTGCTGAAAGAGTTTGTGAGTGATGACCCCAAAGTCACCATTCATGTGACCAGCTGCAATACCTCTGAAATTCTGCTGAAGCTGCAGGACATGAAAGTCGATATGGCCCTGTGCCCGGCATTTCCTGAAATTGCCGGTATTGAGCAAACCCATTTGATGGATCTGGGTATGCTTTGCGCGATGCCGCCCGGCCACCGTCTTGCAGAAAAAGCGCTGATCTATCCGGATGATCTGGAAGGGGAAACCCTGATTGGCTGGCTGCCCATCGGCCCGCGTGCCTATGACATGGAGCAAGCCACCATCGATAAGGCGCAGATCAAGACCCGCTATTCCATCAAGACCCATTCCTCTCACACCCGCTACGCCATGGTCGCCCACGGCTTGGGAATTTCCGTCGTTGAGCCCTTTGCCGCACGGATCTGGCAACCGAATCAGGTGGTGGTGCGTCCTTTTGTCTCCGAAATACGCTACCGCTATGTGCTGGCCTATCCAACCTCCGCCAAGCGCTCCGAGCTGGTCGCAGACTTTCAGGCCGCAACCCTGCGTGCCATCCGCGCTTATGACTTCAATGTCGAAGGTTATGAAAACTGGCGCTGCCTGACCTGAGCCTTGCTTTCACCGCCCCCAGCCCTACAAGGCCTTAAGCACGAGACAGCCTATTCTCTGGCACTGTCTCGCCAAGGACCGCTGACCAGCAGGAGGGCTTATGTGCAATTCACCCCTTACCATCCCCACCATTCACGACCGCCACTGTCATTTTGGCTGGGATAACCGGATCACGCCGGTGCATCGCGCCCATTCGGGTCAACAGCTCCTGCTCCAGTGCCGGGATGCCGCCAATGGCTACTTTACGGCCGAGTCGACCGCCCACGATGTACTTCACCTCCCGGCAGAGACCGCCAACCCGGTGACAGGCCCGATCTGGATTGAAGATGCCTCACCGGGCGATATTCTGGCGATTCATCTGGAGGAGTTTCACCCAAGCGGCTTTGGCTGGTCGGCCAATATTCCTGGGTTTGGTTTGCTCAGTGAGGACTTTGCCGAACCGGCGCTACAGCTCTGGCACTATGATTCCTCCCTGAATCCGGTTGCCATGGGCGATTGGGCACGAGTCCCTCTTAAGCCCTTTGCAGGAACACTGGGTGTCGCGCCCGCTGCCCCCGGCAAGCACAGTATTATTCCACCACGCCACGTGGGCGGTAATCTGGATATTCGCGACCTCGGCGCCGGAACGACGCTGTATCTGCCGGTGGAGGTGGAAGGCGCACTGTTTTCCATCGGCGATACCCATGCGGCACAGGGCGATGGCGAAATCTGCGGCACCGCCATCGAGAGCGCAATGGATGTCGTGCTGACACTGGAGCTGATCAAGCAGACGCCTCTGCGCACACCGCGCTTCTCCACCTCTGGCCCGGTGACCCGGCATCTGGATGTTCAGGGTTATGAAGCGTTCACCGGTATTGAAAATAACCTGATGACGGCCTGCCAGAGCGCAGTGCGCCATTGCATCGACTGGCTCTGCCAAACCCAGCACATGCCTGCCGAGACGGCTTACATGCTCTGCTCCGTCTGTGGGGACTTACGTATCAGTGAAGTGGTGGATGCACCTAACTGGGTGGTGTCGTTCTATTTTCCCAAAGTGGTCTTAAGCTAACCGCTCCACTACGTGCAGATTGCGGAGAATGACACGCTGAAGGCGCGCAAGGCTTCCCAGCACTTATTGCTTTGCGTTATACCTAGGGTTCATCACAGTGTCGTGTTGCCGGACCGCTTGAAGCGGACAGCACTTCAGACATAGCAGCCCCTTCAGGACGAACAAGGAAGTCGCCACTCGTGATCATCCTTTTGGCCATTGATCTGAACAGGTGTGTTCAATGACCCCGGTAGCGCGAGCGCCTGCCAAGAACCGCCGCTTCACCCTCACCACCCTGCTCGGTGGCGGCTTGCTGGTCATTATGCTGCTGTTTATCACCGTTACCGGCATCACCTTCTCACGGCTGATCGACGTTCAGCAGATTCTCAACAGCATCACTCATTCTTCCATTCCGACAGTCATTAAGTCCGCGCGGATATTCAGTCTGGTCAATGAACTGACGTACCTCACCGAAAGCCTGACCCACGCCAGTAGCCAGTCCCAGCGACATAATGCTCACTCGGCCATCACCGACAAGATTGCCGAGATCCGTCAGTTCAACCAGCGCCATGGTATTGGCGAGGAACTTAATCAGCAGCTGCAAATCATTGAAGATGAACAGAGCAATCTGAATGGTCTGACTGAGCAACGCCTTGAGCAACGCCACAGTCTGCTGCAACAGGAAAACCTGTTGGTAGAGCTTTTCCAGCAGGTTCAGGAGTATCAACTGACATTAGCGCACAGCGAGGCACAGCAAACGGCCATTAATCAGTGGTTTATGTTTTTTGCCCGCCTGGCAAGCCTGTCGACTCAGGTGACTGAGCTACGCTCGACCGATGCCCAACTCAGTTTACGTCAGCAGATACGGGAAAGCCTGATCGCCCTTCGCTTACAGCAACAGCAGCTAACAGCGCAGCAGCACGTCCAACTGATGCCCTATCTGCAGCGGCTGGAAACCTTGCTGGTGGACGATGAAGGCCTGCTGTCACTGTCGATGAACCAAAGCCGATTGCAGACGCGCACCACCTCCAAAGGCAATTTCGTCCGCACTCTGGTGATGGATTATGCGACCCAGACGGAATACCAGACCTACGCCTTCAGTCAGGACATTCTCAAACAAAGCCAGAAAAGCGCTGAAAGTGTGGGTGTGCAGATTCGCCTGGTGGGCATCATATCCATCGCGATTCTGCTGCTGGTGCTCGGCATTACCTACCTGATCCAGCGGCGCATTGTTCGTCGCCTGAAGCGTTTGAACCTGCTGGTCACCGAAGAAGCCACCAGCATGCGCGGTTATGATGATCTGAACGGCAAGGATGAAATCGCCGAAATCGCCCATTCTCTCACCAGCTATGCGAGCACGGTGGTGCGCCAACGTGAAGCGCTGGAGCGTCAGTCGCTAACGGACAGTTTGACCGGCATTCCCAATCGACGTGCCTTTGACCAGCGCCTGAAACGTATGCTGCGGGAGTCACGGGAACGCGAGGAATTTTTCCAGTTGCTGATGATCGATATCGATTTTTTCAAAGCCTACAACGACACCTATGGCCATTTGGCCGGGGATGCGGCCTTACAGCAGGTAGCGCGTTGTCTGGAAAAGCATCTTCAGGTCAACGGTGCACTGGTCGCCCGTTACGGCGGGGAAGAGTTTGCCTGCCTGCTGCCTAACTGCCCTCGTTCAGTGGCTGAACAACAGGTAATAGCCCTGCTTGATGCCGTGCGTAAACTCGATATTCCCCACGAGAGCAGCAAGAGTGCTCACTGCATCACCCTGAGCCTAGGTATTGGCACCTGGAACCCTACCGCCGCGGTGGACGATGACACTCTGCTGCGTCAAGCCGATGAAGCGCTGTATGTCGCCAAGCGTGAAGGCCGAAACCAATATCGTTAGAGGCAGCCCTGATCGCCTTCTCCAGCGAACCCGCATTTACACTTTATTTACAGTAGTTTTACTTCCCCCTTACTTAAGCGGAAATTCCCTGCCGTACACTTGATGGATGCGCAGCAAACGGCGGGTACCGTCAACGTCTCGGTCTTGATTCCTGGCTATCACGTGCGGCGCTCCGATTATTCATAACTCAGGGGAGTAACAAGGATGAGTATTTCAGGCGTCTCCAGTTCCTCATATAGCTACGGCATTTCAAGCAGCTATTCGACTCAGCAAAGCGGCGGCTTCGAAGATAAGCTCAGCGCGCTGACCGATGCTATCGACTCCGGCGATCTGGATGCTATCCAGAGTGCTTACGACGACCTGCAGTCGAATCAGCAAAACGGATCTGCCAACGGTGATGACCCGATTGGCACCTTACTCACTCAGGTTGAGGCAGGTTTGGCCAGTGGCGATATCAGCGCCCTGCAGAGCGCCTCTGAAGACTTTGCCAGCGCCTCCCCGCAAGGCGGTGGCAGCATGCCACCACCGCCACCCTCCAATGGGGGTTCAATGATGGATTCAGAGTCCAGCGACAGTCTGACCAGTCTGTTGGATGCACTGGACTCCGGAGACACCGATACCGCCCAAACCTCCTTTGATAGCTTACTGGCAGCACTGAGTGCCAATGACAGCAGCGATGATGATGAAGAAAATCCGCTGAAAGAAGCCCTGAGCAAAGTCGGTGATGCACTCACTGCGGGTGATACCGCAGCTGCCCAACTGGCCTTGCAAAGCGCGATGCAGGGAATGCCGACAGGCAGCATGCTGCAAGCCTCCGCCTGAGGTGCTGGCCTTCGGAAAATAACGTAGCGGGGGCCTTCTCTGTCTCCGCTACGCGAAATGCGCACACCTCGTGCAATGACCCATTTACCTCAGAGCAAAAGCCTAAGCCTAATCGCGAGCCTCAGAACAGCCTGCCCTGAGGTTGCTCAAGCGCGAGCAACTGCTGTTTGAGTGGCAAGCCACTACCAAAACCTATCAGCTGGCCATTCTGACCAATGACCCGATGGCAGGGCACGATAATCAGCAACGGGTTTTTGTTATTGGCCATGCCCACCGCACGCGATGCACCTGGCTTCCCCAGCGCTTGGGCAATGTCGCCATAGCTACAGGTATGACCGTAGGGAATCTGCCGGAGCGCCTCCCAGACACGTAACTGGAAGGCCGTCCCTGTCATCGCCAGCGGCACCCGAAAGTACTGCAATGTGCCCGCAAAGTACGCGAAAAGCTCTTCTTCAGCCTGATCCAGCACCCTATGGCTTCCCTGCGTTGCGGATAAAACAGGCGCATCCTGGCAGGTTCCAACAAAAGTGACGCGCGTCAGACCGGACTCATTGGCCTCAAGCCTTAACAGCCCAACGCGTGTAGTTATCACCCTCGCCTGCTCCGGTGTTTCCATTTCATCATCCCAGTGTTTTAAAGACAGACAGGCGTTCGGTTATCCCCCCTCAGCCAGGAGATCCATCGACGCCGTGAGTTGAGAACAAAGCCCTCATCAGGAGCGATGCCCTGCAGAATCAGGCCGTCCACGTTATCGCCCCCCTGCGCTCGGGAGAAGTGCCAGTCATCGCTTTTTATACGCTCACCGGCAAGCAACGCCTGACTTAACTGCGCGCTAAGCACCAGAATCTGAAGCCCCGGCACAGTGCTGACACCCACATCCGCATCTGCGATACGGCCCACCGCCACCGGCACATTCAAGGTGCATTGTCTGTTATCCGGGCCCCTGTACTGGTAGCTCGCCTCTCCAACGCGACCTTTCAGCCACAGCATCTGGCCCTGGGTCATGCTGTCAATCGACAAAATACCGAGCGCACCGGCAGGCAAGTTCGTTGCTGACCAGCCGGGTACAGGCAGGTTGAAAAAAGAAAGGAGCATAAAGATCAGGCAGGCTTTCATGCGAACACCCCCTGTTTATTCGCTTCATCGGTAGAAAGCGTCAGCAAGTAGATAAGGATGAGCGGCCCGATAGCCGGTATCAGAAAGACCAGACTCCAATAGCCTGACTTCCCCGCATCGTGCAGGCGCCGGAATATGGCCGACAGCATGGGAATAAAACTGGCCAGACTATAGAGCGGATCAAACCAGGTACTCCAGGCGATATCCGCCGTAATCGTGCCCAGTGTGATCAGTACATGAACCAGCATGTAGTACCAGAACGCTTTACGGGACAAGCGCCCGTCAAAGTCCAGGCCTCGCTGCCAGGAAAGAAGGTAATAACGCATAAGTGCCAGCCTCGCTGAGATGTGTTCAGCGATACTTTGCGCATCAACGCCATCGTCAGCGCCCTTAAACCGGTTTTAGGTCGCCTCAAAATGGGTATTAGTCTATTTTTTCGTTTCTCTGAGCTCAGAGCTCGCACTTTCAGGCGACCTCTTTCAACCGACAGGAGCACCCATGCTGGCGATTCCCGTGCCTTTTGTTGTTTCACTGCTGCTGGGCTTACTGGCCATCACGCTGTATGCCCGTCTGCAACAACAAGCCACCGGGGCCAGTCTCTTTTTAGGACTTTGCGCAGTAACAACGGCAGTCGTTGGCCTGCGATGGACGCTGGAACTTAAACTGTTCAGCCTCCTGCAGCCGATTCTGGCGGCCTTTATCCCTCTGGCGGCCTGGTATTTTTTTGCCTCAGCCAGCCGGGAGCAGAGCCACCTTTCCGTAAAACACTGGATCATGCCGGGCTATGTGACGTTCAGCACTCTCTCTCAGCCCTGGCTGGCGCTGCCAATTGATGAAGCCCTCACCCTGATGTATGTGGTTTACGGCGTTGCCCTGTTGCGTATTTACCGCCAGGACAACGTGCTGATGAATGTTTCACTGGAACATTGGGAAGGTGTCAGAAAGGCCGCACTTTTTGCAGGCGCGATGCTGGTTTTTTCTGCCGCCGTCGACTCGCTGATCTCTTTGGACTTTATGTTTAATCAGGGAAAATTATCGGTTTATATCCTGACAACAGCCCATGTGATTCTGCTCCCGGTCTTGTCCGTCGCGGTCGTCATTGTCGGCATTAACACGCCGATTCATGACCAACACGACGAGCCGAAACCAGCAGCGATAGAAGAGGAGCCCGCGACAACTATCGCCATGACGGAGCGACGAGCGCAGGAAATTACGGCGTTACTGGATGCCCGAATTCGTCAGGACAACCTCTACCTGGATCCGGAACTGACCCTCTCCAGACTCAGCAGGAAGCTAGGCATTCCCGCCAAGCAGATCTCAATCGCAGTCAATCAGGTACATCAGCTCAATATTTCCAGGCTGATTAACGGCTACCGCATTGAACATGCCAAGCGAGCGCTGGTCACAACTCAGGACACCGTTACCCAGATCTCCATGAACTGCGGTTTTCAAACCAAGTCCAACTTTAACCGCGAGTTTTCACGCCTCACTGGAATGACCCCGAGCGAGTATCGCCAGCAAGAGCAGGCAGAAGCATCGAGCTAGCGCCTTAACTCCTGCGACTTCGGTTCAGCGGGAAAACTTACTCGATGTTCTGGATCTGCTCGCGCATCTGTTCGATAAGCACTTTCAGTTCTACCGCCTGTTGTGTGGTTTCAGCGACGATGGACTTTGACGAGAGAGTGTTGGCTTCGCGGTTCAGCTCCTGCATCAGAAAATCCAGGCGGCGGCCAATGGAGCCATTCTGACGAAGGACACGCTTCACTTCCTGCACATGAGTATCGAGGCGATCCAGCTCTTCGGCGACATCGGCTTTCTGGGCCAGAATCACCATTTCCTGCTCCAGACGCGCAGGATCAAGCTCCACCGCCAGATCGGCAAAACGCTCCAGCAGTTGTTCGCGCTGACGCTCAAGAATGGTCGGCATGAGTTCACGGACATGGGCCACGATGCTGGTCATCTGGGTCAGACGGCTGCTGATCAGTCCTTCCAGTTCCTGCCCTTCACGCTGGCGATTTTCTACCAGCTCCGTCAGGGCTTCGCTGAATTGCAGCAGTGCTTCGGTGACAATATCCGCCTGATCAACTTCTGCCCCACGCAGTACGCCAGGCCATTGCAGTAATTCCAGTGGGTTCAGCTTGGTCGGCTTGGGGAGCAGGGTTTGTACCTGGTCACAGGCATCGAGCAGCGCCTGAAGCGCCGCTTCGTTAACATTAAGGGAATCCTGTCCGGCCGCCGGCTGAAAGCGCAGGGTGCATTCCACCTTGCCGCGAGCAAGGGTTTTACGCAGTTTTTCCCGCAAAGGCATTTCCAGCTCACGCAGGTTATCCGGCAGACGCAGAATCGGCTCCAGATAGCGATGGTTCACACTGCGGATTTCCCAAACCAGCGTCCCCCAGTCCTGCTGGGTCTCGGTACGGGCGAAGGCTGTCATGCTTTGAGTCATCGGTTGTCCTTGAACACTGCGATTTGAGGGGATGTTCTGCTATTCTAGCACCCTGCCAGGCGGGCTCGTACACCGTGCCCGTGAGTCGTGCTGCTAAAAACAAGGTATTTCACGCATGTCCTCCTCTTTTTCTGATCAGCTCAAAAACCTGGGTATTGAGTTTGAACGTCCCAGTGGCCGCCGCGTCGATCAGATGCGTCAGGTGAAAATTACCCGTCATTATACCAAGCATGCCGAAGGCTCTGTTTTGGTCGAGTTTGGCGATACCAAAGTGATCTGTACCGCCAGCGTGTCTCGCGGCGTACCACGTTTTCTGAAAGGCCAGGGTCAGGGCTGGGTTACTGCCGAATACGGCATGCTGCCCCGTGCAACCGGCACACGCAGCGACCGTGAAGCGGCTCGTGGCAAGCAGTCTGGCCGTACTCAGGAAATCCAGCGCTTGATTGGCCGCTCCCTGCGCGCAGCCATTGATATGAGCAAGCTGGGTGAGAACACCATCAACATCGACTGCGATGTCATTCAGGCCGATGGCGGCACCCGTACTGCATCAATCACCGGTGCCTGTGTGGCTCTGGCCGATGCCATCAAGGTGATGATGGCGGATAAGTCCTACGGCGTTAAACAGAACCCGCTCAAGCAGATGATCGCGGCGGTGTCCGTCGGCATTTTCAAAGAGAAGGCTGTTCTGGATCTGGATTACGATGAAGACTCCAGTGCCGAAACCGATATGAACGTTGTTATGACGGCAACAGGCGGTTTTGTTGAGGTGCAGGGCACAGCGGAAGGTGAGGCCTACAGCCGCGCTGAGCTGAATGCAATGCTGGAGCTGGCTGAGAAGGGCATCAGTGAGCTTTGCGAGCTACAAACGCAGGCACTGGCCGAGTAAGCCAGACTCTGCCATGGGTATCGCGATAAAAAAGGCCGGTGATCACCGGCCTTTTTTTGTTATCTGACTTTTATGTTGTCTGAATGGCGCTCTTCGGGACGCTAGTTCACATTCATCGCATCGAAGTTACAGGTCGAGGTCGTGGTCGCCGTGCTCTGGCTGACGCTGCCCACCCGCGCCACTCTTACCACGCGGTATATCGCTTCAGAACCATTTTCATCACAGATGATGTAGGTCTTCACGCCATCAGTCGTACCTGAGCGGGTGAAGCTTACCGGATCGTTGGAGCTGACCGAACTTTTCAAGCGGGTACGCAGAATGATATCAGCGTTGGCATTCACCTGATTATCACCGTTCAGGTCGATAAAGTTGATGATTTCACTGGAGCTGCCGCAGGTCGTGCCATTCGAGGAGGGGCATACTCGCACTGAGGTACGGCGGTCAACGGCCGCGGTGCGGGCAGAAACCAATGCGCGAAACAGCGATTCGCTGTCCGAGGTGACCTGATAGCTCAGCATCATGCGGCCAAAGGACGGAATTCCCCAGGCGGCCACAATGGCCATAATGGCCACAGTGACGACCAGCTCAATCAGGGTAAAACCCTGTTGGCGCTTACGACGGGGGAAAGCAGCAGGCTTCATGGCAATTACCAGCAATCATCAACCGTCGACTTAGACACGGTTTTTTCACCGTTTTCATCGATGGTCAGCGTGCCGCAGGCATCTTTGGTCTGAATGCCTTGTGGGGTTGCGGTAATCAGAAATTCATGGGGAGTGGCTGCACTCAGAGTATAGGTAATCAGGTACTTGGCATTGCCCTGCAGCGGCGACTGATCGAAATTGCTGACATCGGCACCCACATAGGTGAAGGCATTACCGTAATGACGCTGCAAGGCCATTGAGGCCTGCATCATCACACCCTGGGCATCCACCCGGTTACTACGCTCGACGTAACGGGTGTAGCTCGGATAGGCAAAGGCCGCCAAAATACCGATGATCGCCACGGTGATCATCATCTCGATGAGCGTAAAGCCGCGAACTCGTTGCATTGATGAAGGGCTGCGTACTGCTTTTACGCCGACCATGCTTTACTCCTGTGGCGGGAAGACTTGCTGCCAGTTAACTCGCTGCTGTCGATATAACGTGTCATGGGCAAGGGTAGTGTTCACCGGGTTACCATCGGCGTCAACCGACACCGCGGTCTGGGACCCTGCCTTGGCGCTATTATCCACAAGCAAGGCGCCTGCGGAGGTGTCCAGATGAATTCCGGACGCATTCTGACCGTTAATCTGATCCGTCGAATCAATGACTCCATCACTATTGGTATCAAAAACGTTGCTGTTGTTCCCACCCGATTCCGCATCCAGTGACATTAACCAGCCAAATTCATCCACCGCACACTGACTGACATTGGGCTCAATGGTCGTAAAGGTGATCGCACCGCGACGAAGTATCCCCGCATCAATCACCTTTTCGCCGGCAGGCAGGTTCAGGCGCCAGCCATCCGTGCCCGATGAGGTCAGCGCCACGGCACGATAGTCATTGGTCAGACTGGTGGTGGTGTAGACCGACAGGTTGTAAGGATTGGAGAGAATATCCCGGTTAGCGGATGGCACATCGCGGATGGCATAGAAGCTCTGCACCGACGCAAGGCTGGTGGAGCTGATGTCATCGGTATCGTGGTATTTGCCGGTGCCGAAATAGACGATGTATGAAGTATTCGTCTGGGTCGCGGTGATGGTCCCCAGGCCCACTTCAGGCCGCGCCACTATAGGCTGCACTGTGCCGTTGTAGGTCGCCTGGAACACTTTATAAGCTTTCCAGCTGCTTTGCGTGGTGCCGGAGAGATCAAAGCGCCACATGTTGCCCTGCAGATCACCGGCGTAGATCAGATCAATGCTGCCATCGTCGTTGGTATCGATCGGCGCGATATTGGAAAGACCGTTATCGACACTGGGGCCCGTTTTCGAGGTATCGGTGTAGCTGTTGTTGGCGTAAATACGGTACACATCGGAAGTGGTCCAGGCCCCGTCACGCGCCGCATCCAGATAGACGATATACAGCACCGCCATTTGCGCTTCGCTGTAGTAGCCATTGCCAAAGACGGCAGCCCAGCGGCCATTATTCAGGCGTACGATCGCTGGTTTGGAGAAGGTATAACCAAGGCGTGCAGGCACCAGCGAGCCACTGGTATTGCCAATGTTAAGCAGCGTGGAATCCACACTGTCATCAAACTCCCACATCACCGTACTCGCGGCATTGGTCTCGGTGAAATTGTTGGGGTTACTCACATCCAGTGCGTAAACAGCTTTACCACCGGCACGCATACCGCCGGCCAGAACCGTCCGCCATTTGCTGTTCACATAAGCATCCACCACCGTCGGCGTGTCATCCACAAAATAGTGGTGCAGGTTGGAGTCGTCGTACTCCGGGTTCATCAGCTGGTTCAGATAGGGGAAAGTCGCATTCGGCACATAGGCCAGCAGTTCCGTGCCCGAGCTGGCGCTGAAAGCATGCAGTGCACCATCGTTAGCGCCCACATAGACCACCGGCGTGCGGTCAGCATACTGACTCTTGAACGTAGAGTACGGGTTGGCTGAGCCTTCAATACTGTCCTTGTAGTAATAATTGGGCGCACCGACATACACCGCGCTGGAATGCACAATATCCCCTAAGCGCGTGGGCTGATTGTCACTGTTCAAACGGCTACGGTAGATGTTATCGACACCGTTAATTTCCTCGAGATTATGGTTTCCGCGCAGATACTGCACGGCATCCGCCAGTGGAATCGCCGTCGTTGAGCCGTTCCAGCTCTTGGTCAGCTGGCCTTGCTGCCAGGCGTTTAAATTGGCCTGACGGAAAGGAACGCCAGTCATCTTGGTATTATCCCAGGTCATAAACACCCGGTTATTCGGCGTCTGGTTATTCAGCTGACTGGCCGCATCCCAGTCACGCACCAGATTGCCGCTGCTGTCGTAGTGATATGCCATCAAATGGCCATTCCATGAGTTGGCGTTATCGAAAGAGGAATAGAAAATCTGTGATCCTTCAGAGTCGTTTGAGCTACTGCCGGTCACTGACGCCTTGTAGTTCACGTTCTGGGAAATTTCACTGAAGACCTCATTAAGATTGGTCGACAGTTCACTGAAGTTGTTCACCTTGTAGTAATTGGTCGGTGTACCGTCAGCACGCAGGCTGTTCTCACCACCGCCGTATTTGGCCGCCAGCTGAATAGGCAGTGGTAAGGGAGCAATCTGATTTTGCGATGAGCCGGTAAAGCGGGTGGTGACGTAGCCGGAACTGCGGTTCACCGTCAGCAGGTTAATATCTGTCCATTTGTTGACGGAATAGTCCGTGACCTGACTCAGCCATGTGGTGCCGTCATTGCTGGAGCCCAGCACCGTGTAACCCTGGCGCATGCTGGCCGCCGAGTTTTTGAAGGGCATCCCCGCGGTAATTTCAATCTGGCCTGCGGCAGTGCCATCGTTACAGGTCGCGCCGACACAGATGATCATCTCGGCGACCATGTCCATGTCATAGTCAGAACCCCAGGGCGAATCCTCCCAGCCGATAAGCAGGCGAACACGACTTAGGTTACCGCTACTGTCCGTGGTGTGCTCAGCCACCTTGATATCGTTCATCGAGCAATAGGAGGTGTCATTACGCGACTTACAGTTTGGCACCACCGTGATGTTGCCGCTGCTGGTTTTGAAGGTGAACGTCGGCAGGTTTTCCGAGAGTGCAACGCCATAGGTTTTGATACCGATACCATCGCCGTGAAAGTCAGTGTGCTGCGCATGATAGGCCAAGCCCGCCAGCGCGTAGCCTGCCTGATTACCCGCCCCATCCGGACAAATCCCCCTCACATCGTAAAGGTTCGTCACTGTCTGGGTGGTACATTGCGCTGCGATGCCGTTGTTATCGCTGACCAGAAACTTCTTGCCCTTGATGTTCTCCGCCGGAGAAATCACGTTGTTCACGTAATCCTTGAGCTTGGTCAGGGTCAGTTGCGGAATATCCGCAAGGTTCAGGTTATCCATGTCATAGGAGTTTTCCCCCGATGACAGCACCAGAATGCTACAGCTGGAACAGAGAGCATCATTCCCCCAGGGTGAATTACCCCAGCTGATATCCCCAAACCACTTGGTAACATCCAGATAACCGTTATCATTGCTTCCCACCATAAAGCTGCTGGTCGGCGTGCGTTTGGTGCTGGAGGTAATCGTCAGATAACGCAGGGCCTCAGCGTACATTTCCGACAGAGGGTTACCCCAGCTCACACAACTGGAAATACCATTTCCATAGCCGCAACCCGGGTAGCTCCAAGGCGAATAGCCGATGATCTGCAGAGAATCGATGACCTTGATGATGCTGTTATCCGGGTAGAGGAAATCCCCCGTTGCCGGGTTAACCTCCTTGTTGGTGCCCATGAAGCTACTCACCTGCTTCCTGAGCACCCCGCCCTTGTCATTCCTGTAATAGCTTCCCGTTATCAGCCCGAACTCTATCTGGTCCGTCTCGCCGTAGTTCTGCAGCAGGCCAATGGGTTTCTTTTTCGCGCTGGTGTTGGTGTAGGTCTTACACTGGTTTTCGGTGCGCACATCGACACTGTCACAGACCTGAACGTTAACGTTCAGCTCGGCCAGTTTCTGACTGGTGTCAGGCTGCTCATAGAGGGAGAAATACCAACGCCATGCGCACTGCCAGATTTCACTGGTTGCCCACAACGGCCACACGCCTTTGGCCACTTTCAGTGTCGGCTGGTTATCCCGCGACAGCACATAACTTTTGCTGGTCTGGTTCGCGGTGGCGTCACTACACAGGCTGATGCCGCTCTGATTGTAGGGTGTCAGCTGGGAGACAGAGGCTTCAGAGGTCGAGGAATAGGTCTTAACAAAAGAATGGGTATCGAAGGGCAGCCAGGCGCGGGTCAGGATGGTGTAGCCCTCAGAACTTTGCGTTGAGAGCCGCTTGCCGCCGTAAAGCACCTTACGCACCAGATCCATACGGGTCATGGTCGCCCAGTTCAGGAAGTTACCGCTCCACTGGCCGGAACACAGGTGGTTACTCGCCTGACTGACGGCCACAAAGCGGCTGGAAGAATAGGTATAGCAAAGGCTGGAGTTGAAGTAGCCGTCGTAGTCGATGCTGTTCTTGTAGGTGGTATCGAGGTCACCGTCACCATCAAGGTCGGTGTAGTCCGGATAGGCTTTTTTGAAAAGCTCATGGTCCTTGGACAACAGCAGCATCATTTTCGGTTTGGCGGAAATACTGCTGACAAAGGGGGTCTGGCTGATATCCGCCCAGGCACGCGAAAGCCCAAGCACCGCCAGACAACTAAAGAGAAGAAACCACCAACCAAGACGACGTGCGAACATGGTTATGCTCCGTAAAATACGGTGACCAGTCGATTACCGGTGGCTTCAGGGCATCAACCTTGCGGGAACCCGACAGCATTGCACATCCGGAAACAATAAGCTGACGAACAGGTAACGTGCATGTTCATCGTTATGTCTTCCTGACAAAGCATGAAGCCCAAGGTCATGACCCTCGGGCTAAAAAAGCATCCTTGATGACAGAACTGGCTCAGTGAAGGCGCGACAGTGGAGATAAAAAGCGCGCAAAAGAAACTCACAATTCTGCCATAACGTTACCAGTGATCAGAATATCAACAACCCCGCTGCAAACAAAGCACTAAGGCTTCCCCTGAGACGAAGGATATGACTGATCTCAGGGATCCGGATAAACGTGCTGCCAATTCACCCGCTTCTGACGGTAGATATCGCCATTGGCCAGCGTGGTCTGGGTCAGGTTGCCGTTCTGATCCACCGAGACAGCGGTTTGCGACCCTTCTCCATCTCTTTTATCGACCAGAAGTGCGCTGGCTGAACTGTCGAGCTTCATGCCCGACGCACTTTTGCCGTTGAGCAGGTCGGTAGAATCCACGACACCATCGCCGTTCGTATCGAAAACATTCGCCGTCGCTCCGCCCGTCTGCGCGGCCAGGGTCATCAGCCAGCCGGTTTCCGTGACCGCACACTGGCTCACCGCGGGCAGCAGCGTGGTAAAGGTGATCTGGCCGCGGCGAAGCACCGCCTTTTCCGGCACCTTCTCTCCAACCGGCAGGTTCACGCGCCAGCCATCCGTGCCTGTTGCCGTATCCTGATTCACCGTCCGGTAATCACTCGACAGGGTGGTGATCGAATAGGTGGTCAGATTATAGGGATTGGTCATCAGGTTACGCGTCACTGACGGCGTGTCTTTAATGCCGTAGAAACTCTGCACCTGGCTCAGGCTGTCATCGCTGATGTCTTCCGTAGAGAAGTAGGAGCCGGTGCCGAAATAAATCAGGTAGGACGTGTTGGGGTTAGCATCGGTTTTGGCCGCAAGGCTGACTTCCGGTAGCGCCATAATGGGCTGTATGGTGTTGTTATAGGTCGCCTGAAAGACCTTCACTGCTTTCCAGTTGGATGCATTGGTGTCTGACAGATCAAAACGCCACATATTGCCCTGCAGATCACCACCATAAATCAGATCGACATTGCCATCGTCATCCGTATCAATCGGCGCGATGTTGGAGATGCCGTAGTCATCATCCGATACCGCCGTTGAGGCATCCGAATAATTGTTATTGGTGTAGATGCGTTTTACCTCACCAATCTGCCAGGTGTTGTTTGCCATGGCATCCAGGTAAACGATGAACAACACCCCCATGCGCGCATCACTCTGGTAGCCATTACCAAAGACTGCCGCCCAGCGACCATTATTCAGTCGCACTACGGCGGGCTTGGAGAAGGTATAACCCAGTCGTGAGTAGATAAAGTCGCCGTTGTTATTACGGTTAAGCAGGTCGGTATCCTTACTGTCGTCATACTCCCACAGCACCAGGCTATCGGCATTGGCTTCCGAGAACTGGGCCGGGTTAGTTACATCCAGCGCGAACACCGACTTGGCTCCCGCGCGCAAGCCGCTGACCAGAATCGTACGCCAGGCATTGTTCACATAGGCGTCCACCACAGTCGGGCTGCCATCGGCAAAATAGCGGTGCTTGTTCGCTGTGTCGTAGGTCGGGTCCATCAACTGGTTGAGGTAGGGGAAAACGGCTTTGGGGACAAAGGCCAGTTTTTCCTTGCCGGTATTGGCATCAAATCCATGCAAGGCACCATCATTGGCGCCGACATAAACCATCGGCGTGCGGCCTTCATAGGTGGTTTTGAAGTCCGAATACGGCGCACTTTCCATGGTATCGGAGTAATAGAAATTCGGATCGCCAGTATAGGCCGCTGAAGAATGGACAATGTCACCCAGTCGGGTTGGCTCACCCAGCTGGTTCAGTCGACTGCGGAACGGATTGCCCGCACCATTGACCTGCTCACGCAGATGCACGCCACGAAGATAGTTCAGCGCATAAGTCAGATTGATCGCCGTGTTAGAGCCGTTCCAGCGCTTCTCCAGCTGGGCTTGCTGCCAATCCGTCAGGTTATCAAGACGGAAAGGCACACCGCTGTTACTGTTGTCGTTCCAGGTCAGCATGACCCGATTGTCGGGGTCGATATTGTTGAGCTGCGTCGCGGCATCCCAGTTTTTCACCAGATTGCCGTAGGCATCGTATTTGTAGGCGTAGAAGTGCCCGTTCCAGGAATTCACGCTATCAAAGGAGGAATAGAACACCTGACCCCCTTCAGACTGCGTTGTACTGCTACCGGTGATCGCCGCTTTAAAGTGGGTATTCTGGGCAACCTGGCTGAACACCTTGTCGAGGTTCAGGCCAAGGGCGCTGAAGTTCTGTACCTTATAGAAGTTGTCAGGGTCGCCATCCGGGTCCAGAGAGTTTTCACCACCACCGTACTTGGCCGCCAGCTCCAGCGGCAGCGGCAGAGGTTCAATTTTCTTCGAGGAAGAACCTGAGAACTTACGGGTGTCGTAATGCTCGGAACGGTCGACTTCCATCTGGTTCATGTTGGTAAACAGGTTCTGGTTATAGGCTGTTACCGGGTCCATCCAGATCACACCGTCGGCACTGGAGCCAGTGATGGTGTAACCCTGCTGCATGTGTGCTGCAGAAGTTTTCAGGGGCACGCCTGCGGTAATCTCGATCTGATCCTCACCGGTGCCATCGCCACATTCGGAGCCGACACAGATGCTCATCTCCGAGATCATGTCCATGTCGTAGTCAGAACCCCAGGGCGAGTCTTCCCAACCGATCATGATGCGCAGTTTGCGAAGGTTACCGCTGCCATCCACCACCTGTTCCGCCACGCGCACGTCGATCATCGAACAGTAGGCCGCGCCATCGCGTGAGGTACAGTTCGGAATAACGGTGATGTTGCCGCTGGTGGTTTTGAAGGTATACACCGGCAGCGCCTCGGACAGGGCGACGCCGTAGGTCTTGATGCCCATATCATTGTTATGGAAATCCGTGTGATAGGCATGATAGGCCAGGCCGGCCAGCGCATAACCGCCCTCGTTAGCCGCACCGTCAGGACAGATCCCGCGCACGTCATAGAGATAATTGACCTGCTCGGTCTGACATTTGGCATTGGTGCCATCGTTGGTACTGACCAGGAAAGTGTTACCCTTGATCCCTTCCGCAGTACTGATGGTGTTGTTCACATAACCCTTAAGCTTGGACAGGGTCAGGCTTGGGATATCCGCCAGATTGAGGTTATCCATGTCAAAGGAGTTCTCCCCCGATGACAGGATCAGGATGGTACAGCTGGAGCACTTGGCATCTTCACCCCAGGGGTTTTCGCCCCAGTCGACATCGCCAAACCAGCCGTCCATATCCAGCACGTCTTCATCATGGGTACCGGAAAGGAAATTCGAGGTGGGCGTACGTTTGGTTTCAGCGTTGATGGTGAGATAACGCAACGCCTCGGCGTACATTTCCGAGAGCGGATTCCCCCAGCTTTCACAGCTGGAGACCGGGTCATCCACACCACAACCGATATAGCGGAAATAGGTATCCTGCGTATCGCCGGGACCGGAATAGCGCACAATCTGCAGGCTATCGATGACCTTGATAATACTGTGCTCGGGGTATAGGAAGTCACCGTTGGACGGGTTCACTTCACGCTCGGCGCCCATAAAACTGCTGATCTGCTTTCGCAGCGCCCCACCCTGGTCATTACGATAGTAGGTCCCGGTGATCAGGCCAAAGTCGATCTGATCGGTTTCACCGTAGTTTTGCAGCAGGCCCACAGGCTTACGCTTGGAGTTCGGGTTGGTGTAGGTCTTACACTCGGTTTCAGGGCGCGAGTCGATCTCATCACACACCTGCACCAGCAGGTTCATCCCGCCCAGATACTCATCACCGCTGGGGCTGATGCCATCGCCATTCACGCCGCACTGATAGATTTCATCGGTCGCCCAAAAGGGCCAGCTACCCCGTGCCAACAGCATGCCGCGGGGGTTATCGCGCGCCAGTACATAGTTCTTGGTGGTCAGGTTGGAGTAGGAGTTATTACACATACTCAGTTTGGGATAATCAAAGGGCGTCACGCTGCTGACCGGCACAGAGGCCGTACCCTCATAGACTTTGACGAAAGAGTGAATATCCGAAGGCAGCCAGGCACTTTTGAGGATGGTGTAGCCGCCGAGAGTGCCCCAGCGCTTACCGCCATAAAGCACCTTGCGCACCAGATCCATACGGGTCATGGTCGCCCAGTTGAGGAAGTTGCCGCTCCATTGGCCGGAACACAGGTGATTACTGGCCTGCCCGGTGGCAGAGAAGACGTTGTTGCTGCCGTACTGATAGCAGAGGGTGTTGTTGAAGTAGCCGTCGTATTCGATGGTGTTGTCGTAGGTGGTGTCGAGCTTGCCATCACCGTTCAGGTCGCTGTAGTCAGAGTAGGCTTTTTTGAACAGCTCATGGTCCTTGGACATCAGCAGCATCATCTTCGGCTTGGCCGAAGTACTACTGACAAAAGGCACCTGACTGACGTCGGCACGGACGGCAGAAGCCAACAGCAGCAAACAGCAGACAAAAAGACTGTAAAGCACCCCGAATCGGGCGCCTCTGGCTAACTTCAACATAGCCTTACTCCGTTACGATACGGCTATAAGTCGACTGCAGATATTGTTTGAGTGTGCCGGAAGGTCCGGTGCCTTCAGAGGTAATCCGGAAAACTTCCATACGTTCACGCGGTGCGTGACCCTCAACAATACTGTTGGCCTCCTTAAAGGAATCGGGTTCTGGCAGCACTTCAATGATGTAGCGCGGTTGAACCTTCAGTCGCGGATCAATGTCATCCAGCTGGGTCTCAAAGGTTCGAGTCAGCTGATCCGTGTTGTTGCCTGTCCAGGTGGCAGCCTTGTTCCACTGGGCCTGCTCTGTATCCGTCGAGCTGGTCAGGGTGTACACCCCGGTTCCTGTTGCCTGGTCTGCAACGATTTCCTCTTCACCGGCACGTAACGCGGACTCCGCCAGCGTCAGGGCCAGGTTGTTTTCTTCCCTGTTGGTTTCGATTTTGCCTTGCAGCGTGGTCATGTTGTAACCGGCGATACCGATTACCATGAGCAGGATCATCAGCACCAGAGTGACCATCAGGGCCGCTCCTCGTTGTCGCTTGTGCATCATTCCTCCTTCATGAGCGCGATATTGGCCAGCCAATACGTGCTCTCAAATTTCTGCATCAGGTTCTGCGTCTGGTTGTATGTGACCTGATTCGCAACGTCAGTGTAATCCACCAGCTGGAACGTCAGGTTCTGGGCAGTACGGTCATTCACACTACTGGCTACCACAATGCCAACCCGAACCCCTGTCACCGCTGTACGGTAATTACTCGCTGCGGCCAGGTCACTCGGTCTCACCCAATTGTCCACCGCATCATCGGCGTTGGCATCAATGGCAAAACGAAAACGCATATATCGCACGTTATCCACCAGCATGTCGCTGGAATAGGTATTGGATCCGTCGTCGTAGCTCACATCGCAGTAAAGCGCATTGTTCTTGATGTAGAAGCGCTGTGTAGCCACCACATCCGTACCGGGAATGACCTGTCCCAGACAATCCGTCAGCTCATCGGTGGAAGAACCACCGTGTCCTTTCATTCGCAATAACAGCTCCTGGGAAGCATTGTTATTGCCGACGCCTGCCGCCACTTCACCGGCCAGCCAGGTGTAACTGGAGTCGCTGAAGGTAGTGGTCGACGCCGGAAACTCCTTGGCCAGCGCCTGAATCGGGTCAGAGGTGAAACCCGCATGGCTCACCTGCGTTTCCATGGTGCGTAAACTAAAGCGCGCCGCATCCTGAATATCGGAGGTGGCGGTAATGGTGGAATAGGTACTTCGACCACTCATCATTACGTTAGTGGCCGCAAGAACGAGAACCGTTCCCAATGCCAATGCAATCATTAATTCAATCAGCGACAGGCCGCGCTGGCGATAGCGTCCTGGACCACGTGCGACGGGCGTTCTCATAGCTGCACCACCAACTGGAAACAGGTGAGCTGGGTGGGATCATTCTGCGTCGGATCGCAGCTGGTCCCGGTAACCTGGGAGCCGCCGGTCTCATTCCAGAAGATACGAATACTGAAAACCTCAGGATCGGTACTGCGACGGGTGACAATAATGCGTCCGTTGGGCAGCTGGTCGACCCGCTCTTTCCAGGTGTTAAGGGGGTAAGCCGTAGGGTTGGTGCTGGTGTCAAAAACATAGTTATCCGACACGCCACGGTTGAGCATCAGCCGTCCGCGGATATCCTCCGCCAAAGTGATGGCCTGCAGACGCTGGTTGATATGCTGATTTTCCCGCAGGGAAGACAAATGCAGGGAAGCGGCACCAATTACACCGGTGACCAGCACCAGCAGCGTGATCAGAATCTCGATCATGCCCAAGCCGTGTTGCCTTGATTGGCTGGGGCCAGTTGCCTGTCTCATGGAACAGCCTCGTTGTCGGAATACACCTGTTGCCAGTGTACGCGGTTTTCCCGGGAAAGCGCGATTTTTGACCGATGAGTTGGCACCAGAGCGTCGTGATATGACACCCGATTTACCACCGATACGTTCGTCAAAACTGCGCAGATTGTTAAAACCCACTATAGAGTTATTGGCAAAATAGCCGCGCTGGTTCCCTCAGGCAGAATGAGACGGATCAGTCATCCGGGTACACATGCTGCCAGTTCACCCGTTGCTGACGATACAGCGCCCCTTTGGCGACGGCAGTTTGCACCGGTTTCCCTTCGCTTGAGATGCTGATCGCTTCCTGATTATTGCCATTATCCTGCAGCAATACTGAGGCCGCCGAGGTCAGGCTCATCCCCGCCGGCGCCTTGTTATTGATATTGTCCGACATATCGATGCTGCCATCGGTATTGGTATCAAACACACTGCCCGAACTGCCGCCTCCCGGCGCATCCAGCACCATCAGCCAGCCATCTTCCGAGGCACTGCATTGGTTGATATGCGGGATCAGGGTGGTAAAGACGATCTGTTTACGCCGCAGCAGCGCGCGGCTGAGCACACGCTCCCCTTCGGCCGCTTTGCCCTGAGAGCGTAAATCCAGATACCAGCCTTCGCCGTTAGGATTGTTGTTGCTGACCGTGCGGTAATTGGTGCCTGTGCCGGTGCTGAAGTCCGACATGGTCTGGCTGATGAGATCCGTGCGGGTCATCGGCATGGCATTGACTTCAAGATTGTCCTTGATGCCATAGAAGCTTTGAATCGACAGGTCTTTGTCGTCACCAACATCCATGTATTTGCCGGTGCCAACGTAAACCATGTAGCCGCGACGCGGATCTGTGGCCGTCAGCCTGGCCAGTCCCACTTCCGGCTGGGCGGTAATCGGCTGTGGATTATTATTGCCATCGCGGGCTTCAAACACCTTGCTGATACCGTAGCGCCAGGAAATCGCCATGGGTGAGGAGATGTCAAAGCGCCAGACATTACCCTCAAGATCACCGGCGTAGATGTAATCAATGGTGCCGTTGTCGTCATCATCGACCGGCGCGATATTGGACAAGCCGTTGGTAGAACCCGGATTAGCTAAACCGGTATAGAGCCGGATGACATCATTCGGGTTCCAGGTGCGGTCCTGCATGGCATCGAGATACACCATGTACAGCACCGGCACACCGGCTTCGCTGTAGTAGCCATTACCAAACACGGCGGCCCAGCGGCCATTATTGAGCTTGATGATGGCGGGCTTGCTGAAGGTATAGCCCAGCGGTGTCGGCGTAGTGTTGTTGGGGTTACCGCTATTCAGCAGCGCCCGGTCATCGGCGGCATCAAACTCCCACAACACCAGATTCTGCGCATTGGCTTCGCTGAAATGGCTGGGGTCTGTCACATCCAGGACAAACACGGCCTTGCCACCGGCATTCAGGCCCGAAGCCAGCAGGGTTCGCCAGTTACCGTTAATCACCGCTTCACGCAGGGTCGGTGAACCATCGACGCTGTAGCGATGGTTCAGGCCGTTGTCATAATCCGGCCGCGCCATCAGGCCCAGCTGGTAATAGACGGCATTCGGCACATAGGCGATGCGCTCCTGCCCTGTGCCGACATCAAAGCCATGCAGTGCTCCGTCATTAGCACCCACATACACCATTTCTGCCCGTTCTTCCTGACTCTTGATGTAATTCTCATAGTCCGTGCCGGGGTGGTTGAGGAAGGTGTTCAGGGAGAACGTCGGCGGGCCGACATACGCCGCAGCCGAGTGCAGAATGTCACCGAGACGCGCAGGCTCACCATCGCTGTCGAGTCGCTCACGGAAGAACTTGGAGATATCGCCGTTGGTCTGTTCCAGCTGGTGGTTACCCCGGTTAAAGGACACCAGATTGGTCATGGTCGGCGTGCCGGGCGTCGGGCCATTATTCCAGCCACGCAGAATTTCAGCCTGTTGATCATCCCCCAGCTCACTGGCGCGGAAAGGAATACCGCTGCTGGCATTGGCCTGCTTGCGCCAGCTCAGCATGACGCGCAAATCCGACGAGCGGTTCTTCAGCACGTTGGCGGCATCCCAGTCACGCCGGAGGTTGCCGTTATTGTCATAGGAGTAGGAAATAAAGCGCCCGTTCCAGCTGTAGAGATTGTCGTAACTGGAGAAATAAATATGCGCGCCGGTATCGGTGGAGAAGCTGCTGCCTGCCACGGAGGCGCTGTAAAACTTCTTGCGGGAAATGTAATCGAAAACGTTGCCGAGGTTTTCCACCAGCTTGTTGAAGTTGGTGACTTCGTAAAAATTATCAGGACGGCCCTTCTGATCCAGCGAGTTCGTGGAACGGCCGTATTTGGCTGCCAGCATCAGGGGTGATGGCAGTGTCGCATCGTTCTTCAGGCTGTTATTGATAAAGAAGGTTTTATAGAAAGTCTCATTCTGCGGAATGTTGGTGCCAAAGTTGTAGGGGCCGGGCTCGGTCACGCCGCTGATGGTAAAGCCAAGATAATCATCCGAGCCGGAGACCTTATAGGTTTTCGTCAGCGCCACCCGCACCTGGTTGGAATCCACCGGCTGGCCTTCCACTGGCGGACAGGCATCACCGATACAGATATCCATCTGCACCCGCCAGTCCATGTCATAGTCAGCGCCCCAGGCAGAGTCCTCCCAGGAAATGGTCGCCACAATACGGTTCACATTGCCGTTGGCATCCTTCTCCACCTTTTCCATAAAAACGTCGTTGTAGGAGCAAGGATGAATCACGAAGGAGCGGCAGGTCATCACCACTGATACCTTCTTGCCCTGATAGGTCAGGTTGAAGAATGGCAGCTGGGTCGACAGGGAAAACACGTAGTTATCAATGGTGCGGCCGGAGTCGCGGTCAAAGCTGTTGGTGGCCGCCAGATGCATGGCACCGGCGAGCTGAAAGCTGCCTTCATTGGACGGCGCTTCGGGGCAGATCCCGCGCAAATCCGCAAAGCCTGAGGCGCTGACCTCCTTGGCGCTGCAGAGCTCAGTCTGGCCATCGTCCGTGGCGCTGTTACCCGTCGTACCAATCACATACTTGCCGTTAAGACCTTCCTGACTGGCGACGGTATTGGTCGCCGCTGAAATCGTCCCGGCGCTGATGCCATTAAAGTTACCGATAGCACTCAGATCATCAGCATCAAAGGTCGGCGAACCCGAGGCCAGCATGATGATGCTGCAGGTGGCGCAGTCATCTTTTTTCCAGGGCACACCACCCCAATCCTGCGGCGCAAACAGATCCGAGTTATTAAAAAAAGTACGGTCATCACCGGCAAAAGCGGCCGTCGGCGTGCGGTCATCCGACACCAGATACTTGAGGGCTTCTGTGTACATTTCCGCCAGCGGGTTACCCCAGTCCGGGCACTTGCCACTGCTCAGGAACTCCGCCTTGTACAGATCGCGGTTCTGGTTACAGGTACGGTAGTAGTAGCGATACGGCGGGTTGCCGCCGTAATTCACGATACCGATCTGGTCGATCACGTTAACGATGCTGACCACCGGTTCGCCGTTGTAGTTACGGTTAAAACGGCCGGTGTTGGGGTTCACCTCGCCGTTATCGTTGTTGTCGCCAATAAAAGGACCGATGGGTTTTCGCAGCACCCCGCCGCTGGCGTATTTGGTATAGCCGCCGGTCATCAGACCAAAGCGGATGGAGTCATCCTCCCCGTATTTTTGCAGCAGCCCCACGGGCTTGATGTTGCCGTTAGGATAATGGCGACAAAGATCCTGACGGGTATCCACCACCCCATCGCAAACCACCACACGCAGGGTGAAGGTCTCATCATTCTTGGTGTAGAGCTGGTTGTAATAGGGCATGCACTGTTTGGTTTCTGTAGTTGCCCAGTACTGATCAGCGAAATAGCGCAGCGCCAAAATCGGCTGGTTTTTCTCGCCCGAACGGTTGAACGAGGTGCTGCAGTACGTCACACCCCGGAACGACTCCGGCAAAGTGGATTCCTGATGAGTGCCCAGCACCGGATCGGCGGGCTGATACCAGTTGGCCGAGTAGTTGTCGGTGTTATAGAGCGTCTTGGCGAAGGAGTGGGTATCCTGCGGCAGGAACGAACGTTCCAGCACCACCGGGCCATCGCCGGGGTTTTCCGGGTCCTGCACACGTTTGCCGCCGTACAATACCTTGCGCACCAGATCCATTCGGGTCATGGTCGCCCAGTTCATGAAATTCCCCAGCCAGCGCGCATTGGTGCCACTCAGCACACAGGCCCCAAAGGCATTGGGCAGCTTTGGCACAAAGGCTCCCGTCAACGAGGTGTCCGGACCGAAGACATCGTTGCGTGCCGGGGAGATCACATAGCTGGGGTCGTATTCGTAGCAGAGATCGCTGTTGAAGTAGCCGTCATAGGTGACGTACTTGTTGTAGGCCGTATCAATCACACCGTCATCATCAACGTCGATGTAATCAAGATAGGCCTTTTTCGACATCTCGTGGTCTTTGGACATGACCAGCAGAAGTTTGGGCTTGTCCGAGGTCGCGTAGGTGAAGGGAACGTTGGACAATACCGCATAAGCCTGAGTCGCCACGCCTGCCAGAAGCAGCCCCACGCATAGCAAAACACGTCGACTCCAGTGTTTTGTCTCTCTCATCACGCTATACCCGGTACGTCATCATCCACTGGGTCAGAGGTCACGGCTCGCCCAGCATTCTTATTCAGAGATAACGCTAACAAACTGTGCGGGAATAACTACCTGTCCCTGAAGAGGGAAAGCGCCAATTCCAACAGCCTTGAAACCTAGCTATCACAAGGGCGCCAGCCAGTTATGACATGACGACACAGCCTGTCTTTGCTCCATGAAATGAATTTCAGAAACCCGCGATCAGGCACTGTTTCCTTCATCATTCCGGAGGCTTTATTTACAAGGAAAATAGAGAAAAGAAAAAACGCAAAGGTAAGGGCTCGAGGAGGAGGTTACTCCCCTTCCTCGATCCGGACATGCTGCCAATTCACCCGTTTCTGGCGATACATGGCGGACTTGGCCACGGCAATCTGATCCGGTGTCCCTTCATCCGAGACACTGACAGCAATCTGGGAATCACCGTTATCCTGCAGCAGGACTGACGCTGCCGAAGCGATGCTCATCCCCGCCGCGCGCTCACCATTCACCAGATCCTCGGTATCAATACTGCCATCGCCGTTGGTGTCGAAAACGCTGCGGGAACTATGTCCATCCGGTGCATCAAGGGCCATTAACCAGCCATTTTCCACCGCCGTACACTGGCTGATATGAGGAATCAGGGTGGAGAAGATGATCTGCGCCCGACGCAGCAAGGCTTTCTCCACCACACGCTCACCCTGAGCCTGATGACCGACCTCTTTGAGATCCACAAACCAGCCTTTGTGATTGGTTTCATAGTTGGTAATGCTGCGATAGTTCACACCGGAGACACCGCCCAGCAAGGAGATGTATTGCTGGGTCAGACTGCCACGGCTGTAGGCAATCGGCGTGGGGTTCAGGTCATCCTTGATGCTGTAAAAGCTCTGCACGGACAAATCAGCATCATCGCCCACGTCCATGTACTTGCCGGTACCGAAATAGAGGCGATAACCACGGTCGTAATCTTCAGATTCTCGCGAGGCTAACCCCACCTCAGGCTGGGCGACGATCGGCTGCACCTGGCCATTGCTGTCACGAGCCTCGAAGAGTTTGGCGATACCCTGCTGCCAGTCAGACGTGCTGCTGCTTCGCAGATCAAAACGCCACATATTGCCTTCGAGATCACCGGCATAAATGAGGTCGATATCGCCATCGTCGTCGGTATCAATTGGCGCAATGTTGGAAAGCCCGTTCTCGCTGCCTGCGGTCTCATCCGTCGGCGTCGCAGTGTAAAGGCGCACGACATCGTTGGAGTTCCAGGTGCCGTTATCACGGATCGCATCCAGATAGACAATGATCAGCACCGGCACACCGGCATCACTGTAATAGCCATTGCCGAACACCGCCGCCCAACGGCCATCATTGAGTTTGACGATGGCAGGCTTGCTGTAGGTATAACCCAGCGTCGAGGGAATCGGCCCGTTGAGCTGCCCATTCAGCAACACGCGGTCGATAATGTCGTTGAACTCGAACAGCACGATGCTGCGCGCATTGGACTCGGCAAAATTGTCCGGGTCAGTCACATCAAGGGCAAAAACACCCTTGCCACCCGCATTCAGGCCGGAGGCCACCACCGTATGCCAGCTGCCGTTGAAATAGGCATCGCGCACGGTGGGGCTGCCATCGGCACTAAAGCGATGGCTTAAGGATTCATCATAGTCCGGTCGCGCCATACGGCCGATCTGGTTATAGGTCATGGTCGAAACATAACCGATACGCTCACGACCGTTATTGGCGTTAAAACCGTGGAAAACGCTGTCATTAGCGCCGACATAGATCATCGGCTGCCGATCCGCGTATTGCTTCGCCCATTCGTTATAACCGGTCCCCGGATTATTGGCTTCCATATAGGACGATGTCTGGGTGCCGCCAACAAAGGCCGCCGAGGAGTGCACGATGTCACCCAGGCGAGTGGGCTCACCATTACTGTTCACCCGCTCGCGGAAGGGATTGGTCGGGTGCAGGGTGGTTTTTTCCAGGGAATGATCACCACGGATGTAGTTCACAAAGTCAGCATAGGAAGGCGTTGTGGTGGTCGGGCCGGAATTCCAGCCGCCGCTGATCAGGTTCTTCTGTCGGGTGTGCAGGTTGGTCGCGCGGAAAGGCACACCACCATAACCGAAGGGTTGGGAGATTTCCTTGATCGACAGCATCACCCGCGTGTCAGGGTCAGCCTGTTCCAGCATCTCCGCCGCATCCCAGTCTTTCTGCAGCTTGCCATCCTTGTCATAGGAGTAGGACATGAAATGGCCGTTCCAGCTTTTGACGTTGTCATAGCTGGAGTAATACACATGCTCGCCCTCCTCAGTGGTGTAGCCGGAGCCGGACACCGAAGCGCTGTAGAACTTGTTACGGGAGATATAACTGAAGACGTTCTCAAGGCCGTCCAGCAGATCGTTGAAGTTACGTACTTCGTAGTAGTTATCCGGCCGACCTTCCGTGTTAGAGGAATTCATCTGACGCCCGTATTTCGCCGCCAGCTCCAGTGGAGAAGGCAGAGCGACATCATTTTTCAGGTCGTTATCGATATAGAAGGTCTGGACATACCACTGGTTAGTCTCAATGTTCTCGCCAAACTGATAACTACCGGAGGCGGAAACCCCGGCTATATTAAAGCCCTGAATATGGGGTTTTGAGGCGCCATTGAAGGTCATTTTGGTGGCGACGCGAATCTGGTTGGAATCGACCGCCGGTAAGCCATCCTCGACCGGGCAGGCATCGCCGATACAGATATCGAAGTCCAGACGGTAGTCCATATCGTTATCCGCACCCCAGGAGGCATCCTCCCAGCCCAGTTCGGTTCGGATATGGCGGGTTTCGCCGGTAAGGGCATCGTTATCGACATCCTCCATCACCACCGAGATAAAACTACAGGTGCCCCACCGCTCATCCTCGCCCCATGACTGGCAGCTCGGTGCCACGGAAATAGTGTTGCCCCGATATTTGAGACTGAGATATGGCAGCGTAGTGGAAAGGGAAAACACATAGTTATCAATGGTGCTGCCGGAAGCCCGGCCAAAGTCATTGGTGGCCGCCAGTCGCATGGCACCGACCAGCTGATAGCTGCCCTCTTTGGTTGGCCCTTCCGGGCAAAGCCCGCGCAGGTTGGCAAAATCGCCCGGCGTGACGCTTTTGACCGAGCACTGCTCATCCTGATTGGATGAGGTTTCCCCGATCAGATACTGGCCGTTCAGGCCTTCCAGCCCCGCCACTTCATTGGTTGCCGAGCTGATAGCACTGGCGTTAATGCCATTAAAGGAGCCAACATCACCGAGGTTATCGGCATCAAAGGTCGGGCCGCTGCTGGCCAGCATAACGATACTGCAGGAGGCGCAGTCATCGATTTTCCAGGGCACACCGCCCCAGTCCTGCGGCGCAAAAAGCTCCGAGTTATTGAAAAAGCTGCGATCATCAGCAGCATAAGCCGCCGTCGGTTCGCGATCCTCATCGACCAGATACTTGAGCGCCTCGGTATACATTTCCGCCAGCGGATTACCCCAGTCGGGACACTGGCCGGTGGAAAGGAAGTCCGCCTTGGTCAGGGAGTAGTTGGTATTACAGTGCCAGTACATGAAATACCGGTCTTCCCAGCCGTAATCGACAATACGCATGCTGTCGATGACGTTAATGATGCTGACGACCGGTGCATCCTCGTAGGTGCGGTTGATCACACCGGTTTCGGGGTTGACCTCACCATCATCATTGTTGTCGCCGAGGAAACTGCCGATGGGTTTTCGTAGCACCCCGCCCTTGGTGTAATTCTGATAACTGCTGGTCATCAGACCAAACTGGATGGCATCGTCTTCGCCGTATTTTTGCAGCAGCCCCATAGGCTTGAAGTTGCCGTTGCCATACTGACGGCAAAAATTGGTACGCGTATCCAGCGTACCGTCGCAGACCTGCACCCGCACGGTGAAGGCCACGTCATCACCATAATAGTTACACTGCTGTCGCTCGCCGATTGCCATGTGAGGATCAGCCCTGGAGCGCATAGCCATTTTCGGCACGTTAGGCGACGCAGAATTATTCAGTGACGTGGTACAGAGCGTGATGTTGTTCTTGCCGGTAAAGGGCGTCAGATCGGAGATCTTGTAATCGGTGGTGTTGGAAATCACCTTGGCAAAAGAGTGCACATCCTGTGGCAAATAGGAGCGTTCAAGAATGACCGAGCCTTCTGCCGGAGTGGCCGGATCCAGAATCCGCTTGCCGCCATAGAGCACCTTACGGACGATATCCATACGGGTCATGTTGGCGTAGTTCATGAGGTTACCGCTCCAGGGGCCTTTCTTGCCGGAGCATTTGTGGTTGTCTGCGGTATCTGCCGGGGTATAGAGGCCGGTGGTGCCGTTGTAGCTGAACTCGCTGTCACTGTAGCTGTAGCAGAGGTCAGGGTTGAAGTAGCCGTCGTACTGAACGTTGTTGTTGTAGGTGGTGTCGAGCTTGCCGTCACCATCCATGTCGATGTAATCAAGGTAAGCCTTTTTCGACATTTCCTGATCACGTGACATCAGGAGCAACATCTTGGGCTTGTCCGAGGTGGAATAAGTGAAAGGCACATCACTCAGTTTTGCCGAGGCGAGCGCAGGCAGCAGCACGCTGCACAACAACACACATAAGCCGCTCAACCAACGCATCGTGGTAGCACCCCTGAATCAATCTCTGACAACTGCTCACCCTGTCCGGCGCACAACCGATTCAGGTACAAGGCCAAATATGCCTGCCTGAAAAAAGAAGGGGGACTGGCGCACCGGTCTGATGGTCAGACCCGGGCTGCTGCGCCGCTAGATGAACAGAGTTCTACTCTGCCTAATGAGTATCAATTCAAGCCGTAACGTTCCATCTTGTTAAGCAAACCTTGCCGCGAAAGGTGCAAAGTTGTCGCGGCTTGTGAACGATTGCCTCCCGCCTCGCTCAGGGCCTGACGAATCAGACGCATTTCCAGCGCCCGTACCTGGCTTTCCAGACTGGTGTCCGAAGGATCAATTCCGGCATCACCTTGTGCAGACGGATGCAGCAGGGCGATGTCATCCAGCGTCACCTGCAAACCCACGCACACGGCGACGACACTCTCCAGAGTGGCTTTGAGTTCACGAACATTCCCGGGCCACTGCCGACTCATAAACCAGCTCATGGCGCTGGCACTCAGGGCCGTGGCTTCCATGCCGATCTCCAGCAGGAAGGCTTTGAGCAGTGCCGGAATGTCCTCGGGGCGCTCATTCAGGGCGCGGGTTTCCAGCGTCACCCCCTTAATGCGGTAGTACAGATCTTCCCGGAAGCTGCCCGCCGCGACTTTCTCCGGCAGACTGGCGTTGGTGGCGGAAATAACCCGCACATCAATCTGCTGCAGCTCGCGCCCACCGACCGGATAGAACGAGCCTTCCTGTAGCACCCGCAGCAGTTTTACCTGCATCGGCAGCGGCATTTCACCGATCTCATCCAGAAACAGCGTGCCGCCATCGGCCAGTTTCAGCAGACCCTGCCGATCACGATCCGCGCCGGTAAAGGCACCCTTGGCGTGACCAAACAGCTCAGATTCCAGCAAATCCGCCGGAATCGCGCCGCAGTGCACCGAGATAAATGGCCCCTGCCTGCGCAGGCTGAGGTCATGCAGCGCGCGGGAAATCACTTCCTTGCCGGTGCCGGACGGGCCGGTCACCAGCACCCGCACATCCGTCGGCGCGATGCGCTGCACCAGAGTACGCAGTGCCTGCATGCCGGGGGAAACGCCCACCAGACGACGATCAAGGCTGTCCTGACGCTGCTGATCATGGCGCAGGCGTGCAACTTCCTGTTCCAGCCGATGCTTGGACAGGGCACGGCGGACGACCACCGCCAGCATGTCAGGGTCAATCGGTTTGGAGAGCAGGTCCCAGGCGCCCTGTCGAATCGCCTCCAGCGCCAGTGAACGGTCGCCATGGCCGGTCAGGATGATGACCGGACGGGAAATAAACTCAGGCACCGCGCTCAGGGTTTCCATCGGGTCAAATGCAGGCGGCAACGCCAGATCCAGCAGCATCAGATCGGCATCAAAGCGCGCCAGCACCTGCCGGGCTTCCGTGAGATCCGAGGCCGTCGCCACCTCATGACCCGCTGCCGTCAGCCAGCGGCTGCAGAGGGCACAAAACGCCGGTTCGTCATCCACCAGCAGGATGCGGGCATGTTGGCTCATAAGGCAGGCTCTCCAGAATCGTGGGCTACGGACCAGGCGTCGGCATCCGCAGGTAAGTGAACTTCAAAGCTGACCGGCCAGCCGAGATCCTCGCGCAGCAGCACCTCACCACCGTGGGCATCGACAATACGGCGGATAATCGCCAGTCCCAGGCCACTGCCGCCGGGGCGCTTCGATACAAAGGGCCGGAACAGGGTGGTTTTCAGGCTCTCGGGCAAGGCCGGGCCGTTATTGTGAACCCGCAACACGCCTGCGTCATTGGCCTCGATCAGCATCCGGCCATCGGTCTGATTACGAATAAAGGCCAGGGCGTTTTCAATCAGGTTGACCAGAATCTGCTGCACCCGGTACGGGTCAGCATAGACACTGGCGCCCGGCGCAATACTGAGGCTCACCCTGACCTGGTGCCAGTGCGTTTGTGCCACCACCGCTTCAATCAGGTTGCCCATCTCGGTCATTTGCGGCTGCAGACGCAGCTGGCCGCTGTAACTCAGCATGTCGGAGATCAGCCGGTCTGCCCGTTGCAGCTGCTGCTGAATATAGTCGCGGCTTTCGGCATCCACGCCCGTCGCCGCCATGGCGATGATATTCAGCGGGTTGCGAAGCTCGTGGGCCATCGCCGCCGACAAACCGCCCAGCTCAACCAGATGCTGCTCGGAAAGGCGCTGGCGCTCAGCTTCCGCACGGCGCAGGGATTGCTCCATCAGCGCACAACTGCTGACCAGCAGGGAGCTGAAGACTTCACCCGCCATGCGGATGGTCGGGCTCTGGTCGTGCCAGTTCTGCTGCTCACACTCCCATTGCCCCTGCACCTGCCGACACACCAGCCGTGGGCGCACACGGCCATCACCCGGCGGATGCTGGATCTGCTGAGGAACACCTTCAATGCACACCTCGATGGTCTGCCCAAGCACCGGCGTGAGCAGCCCACTGGCGATACGGGCCAGATCGCCCCAGTCCGCCGCGGATTTGAGCGCCGTCAGCCAGTGCTCAAGGCGCTCAGAGGAGAGCTTAATACCGGGATAGACCAGCCGTTCGGCGACTGCAGATAGCGCCGGTCGCAGCGCTGCCGCCACCGCCAGTACCAGCAGGGAATACAGCCATAACTGCCACCAGGGCAGCAGCGCCAGGGCTTCCATTCCCAATTGCCCCGCCAGCGCCCCGGCCAGTGCAATCATGCCGAGCACCACCAGGTTCATGCACAGCCACAGGAGCGCCCGGTTAGCCCAGGCATTCACCTCCAGCAGCTGATAGCGCACCACCGAATAGGTCAGCAACACCACGTAGGACGGTAACAACAACAGGGGATAGGGATAGATCTCCAGCCCCAGCGACGGGAATACAAAGCTGGTCGCCAGCAACAGCCCCCAACCGCCGGTGATAAACATCGCGAAGATGGAACGGCGGCGGTTACCCTGATGCCAGCGAAAACCCAGCAGCAGAATGGCGTGGGCCAGAATGCCGATCAGCACTGTGTACGCCAGGTTGAAACTGCCCGCCGGCGTAAACACAAAGAAGCGGTGGAAACCGGCCACCGAGCGCGTGGTGCCCGCGCCCAGCCACCAACTGCTGATCACGACCAGCAGGCTGACCAGATAGATGCCGCCCATTGAAGCCGACAAACGGTCCAGCCAGGGTCGGCGACCACTGCCCTGATTCACATAGCGCAGGGCGAAGTCGAGAAAGCAGGTCGGCATCAGCGGATTGGCCAGCACCAGCGCCACCCCCAGCGTCCGCCAGTCGAGGAAGATCGCGACATGACCGGCGCACCAGAGCGCCATCATCAGACCAAAACCGGCCAGCGCCACTAACTCGCGCTGACCACGTGAGCGCCACACCAGCCAGCCCGCCACCAGCAGGCCGCAACCGCTGGTGAGCAGCATCATCAGTTCAAAAACCAGTGGCAGCATCTCGCCTGTCAGCATGGGGTTACCCTTTTCACTCTCATCCGCACTCGTTCATTCGTGCCAGTAGCGGCATTGTCGCTGCTCGCCACCCTCCACTGTCAACTTTGTTGACACCTTGAGCCATAACGCTGTCCACCTCGTGGACAATCCGCGCCTGCTATCTGCCAAGGAATTGATATGAATCAATGACTTATCGCAACTTGTTGATTTGGCACAACTTTCGCAATCCCTAATATAAGCAGAAAAGACGCCAACCCGACGCCCGGCCTGCTGCTGTCTTTGTAACAAATGATGAGGTGTTCACGATGATGTCGCTGTTTTTCTCTGACTACACTGCTTTTGTGGCTGTCCTGATTCTGGCTGCCCTGCCCGCTGCGACTGTCATGCTTCGTCGTCGTGCAGCCCCTGTGGCTGCTCGTTAATTCGTCTGTTCCCGGAGATCCGCGATGGATGTCGATGCCGCGTTATTATCCCGACTGCAATTTGCCTTCACTGTCAGCTTTCACATCATTTTCCCGGCGATCACTATTGGTCTGGCGACCTTTATCACGATCTGGGAAGGTCTGTGGCTAAAGACCCGTAACCCGGTCTACCTGCAGCTGGCCAAGTTCTGGATCAAGCCTTTCGCCATCACCTTTGGTATGGGCGTGGTCGGCGGCATCGTGCTGTCTTACGAGTTCGGCACCAACTTCTCCAAGTTCACCCACATGGTGGGCTCGGTCATTGGACCACTGATGGCCTATGAAGTGCTGACTGCCTTCTTTCTGGAAGCGGGCTTCCTCGGTGTCATGCTCTTTGGCTGGCAGCGTGTCAGTGAGAAGGTGCACTTTATCTCCACCCTGACCGTGGCCGTTGGCACCTGGATTTCGGCGTTCTGGATCATCGTCGCCAACTCCTGGATGCAAACCCCCGCCGGTTATGAAATCGTCGATGGCGTTTTCCATGTGAAGAGCTGGATGGAAGTGATCTTCAACCCCTCCATGCATTTCCGCTTTTTCCACATGCTGCTGGCCGCCTTCCTGACAGGCACCTTCGTGGTCGCCGGTGTCAGCGCCTGGTTCCTGCTGCGCAAGCGTGATCTGCCCTTTGCCCGCAAGGGTTTCTCCATGGCGCTGTGGGCCGCGCTGGTACTGGCGCCACTGCAGGCCTGGGTCGGCGATGAGCACGGGTTGGTGGTAAAAGAGCATCAGCCTGCCAAACTGGCGGCGATGGAAGGCATCTGGCCTAAGTCAGAATCCCCCGTACCGCTGCTGCTGTTCGCTGTACCGGATGAAAACGCCGAGGAAAACCATTTCGAAATCGGTATTCCGCACCTGGGCAGCCTGATTCTGACCCACAGTTTTGATGGCGCGGTGACAGGCCTTAAAGCCTTCGCCCCGGAAGATCGCCCTCCCGTGAAGTTCGTCTTCTACTCCTTCCGCATCATGGTCGGTCTGGGTGTGCTGATGATTCTGGTGGCGCTGACCGGTGCATTCTTGCGCTACAAGGGCAAACTCTATGAGTTCAC
Source organism: Pokkaliibacter sp. CJK22405 (assembly GCF_046614695.1). Taxonomy (NCBI): domain Bacteria; kingdom Pseudomonadati; phylum Pseudomonadota; class Gammaproteobacteria; order Oceanospirillales; family Balneatrichaceae; genus Pokkaliibacter; species Pokkaliibacter sp. CJK22405. The sequence goes on along the minus strand of NZ_JBKKHQ010000021.1, from coordinate 47,997 downwards.
CCCGCTACACCGCCTCTGTCTGTTGATGACCCCGGCCGGTGTGATTGCCACCCTGTTCGGCTGGTATGTGGTGGAAGTCGGCCGTCAGCCCTGGATCGTCTACGGTCTGGTGCGCACCATGGATATCGTCTCGCCGCTGCCTGCAGGTCGCGTACTGTTCTCACTGAGCCTGTTCGTGATCACCTACAGCCTGCTGTTCGGCGTGTACATCTACTTTATGCGCAAGCTGATCCGTAAAGGCCCACCGTCTCAGGAAAGCCTGTTGGCGCAACGTGTTGGTGTGGACAGCCCCGGCTATGCCCTGGCACTGGTGAAGCAGATCGATCACGACCACACCCTGGGCGAAGATCCGCATTCCAAACCCAACGCAGAGAAGGAGCACTAAGATGGACTGGAGTCTGCTTTACTTCCTCATTCTGGGCTTCGCCGTACAGATGTACGTGCTGCTGGACGGGTTTGATCTGGGGATCGGTATCCTTTATCCCTGGTTTGAAAGTAACGATGAGCGCGATCACATGATGCGCTCCATCTCCCACGTCTGGGACGGCAACGAAACCTGGCTGGTGTTTGGTGGTGTGGTGCTGATGGCGGCCTTTCCGGCGGCCTACAGCATGGTGCTCTCCACCCTGTACGTGCCGATCATCATCATGCTGATCTCCCTGATCTTCCGAGGTGTGGCCTTCGAGTACCGCTTCAAGTCCAACCGCTCCAAGCATCTGTGGAATATCGCTTTTGCGGCCGGTTCCACCGTGGCGGCCTTTGCTCAGGGCATGATTCTGGGTGCCATCGTGCAGGGTGTTGACCCCACTCAGCCGGTGTATGACCGCCTCGACTGGCTGAGTCCCTTCAGCATCCTGACCGGTTTTGCCGTCATGGCCGGCTATGCCCTGCTGGCCTGCTGTTACCTGCGCATGAAGAGCCGTGGCGACATTGCAGCCAAAGCAGGACATCTTGGCCGTCGTCTGGTGGTGATTGTGATGATCGCCATGGCGCTGGTGAGCCTGTGGACCGTTATCGTGTCGCCCGATATCCGTGATCGCTGGTTCAGTGGCACCCACCTGATGCTGCTGATGCCGCTACCCATTGCGACCTGCATTGCCGCCTGGCAGCTGTTCCGTGATCTGGCTAATCCCGCCCACGAACAACGCCCCTTTTACTTGGCGGCACTGCTGTTCCTGTTCGGCTTTATCGGTCTGGTGGTCAGCCTCTTCCCCTACCTGATCCCCAATGTGCTGACCATTAAGGAAGCCGCAGCGCCGGATAGCAGCCTGATCTTTATGTTGGTGGGCGTGTGTGTGTTCCTGCCGATGGTGTGCCTGTACACCCTGTGGGGCTACCGGATTTTCAGCGGCAAAGTCGAGGATTTCGAGGAGGGTTATTAATGAAAGCGACCCAAAAACCTCATCCCTGGTTATGGTTTTTCGGCCTCTATGGCGGAAGTTTATTGTGTCTGGCGCTGATCGCCTATGGGTTAAAAGGGTTAATGAGTTTTCTCTGATACTGCTTGCTCCCGTCGCCTATGACACAACGCCCGGCATTTGCCGGGCGTTTTTTTATTCATCAACGGGTCTGAATCTCAGGCCAGAGGGTTATCGCGCCGATTCGCCGTTAAACCCACCCAGCTCAAACACCGCATCCTGCAAATGGGTGCGGAAACCACTGTTGTGCTGCTGACTCTCAGGAATAAAGGCATCCCTCAATTCAGCCAGCTGCTGGCTAAATTCAGCGCGGGTGGGCGCATCCAGATCCTGACGTTGCGTCAGTGCCTGCTGGGCATCATTCAGCGCCGACAGCATCAGCGCATAATGATGATCTTCCTGCAGCATGCCCGGCTCCATCGCCTGCAACAGCCCCAGACTCTGGCTAAAGGACTGCGCAAAACTGTTCGGATGCTGCAGGCCCTGCATCAGGGCAAACGGATGCCCCAAATACTTGAGCAGACCTTCGACGGGAGTGCCATCCGGCATATCCGTCAGCATTTCATAGGATGATCCCACCGCATCCATGAGCAGCCCGTCATCCGCCACCCGAGGCTTGAACTGCGGCATGTGATAGCCCTTATAGCCATGGTCCTTGGGCGTGGCTTCGGTGGAGGCAATACACAACAACAAGGACTGGAAGGTTTCCAGATCGTGATCCTTGCCGGCATTGAATGCCTGAATCAGCCCATCGGTCAGCTCAGGGGTATGTAACCAGGTGGGGAATTCCACCGCGGTGTTAATCAGGTTATCCAGCGCCTTTTTATAGGCTGGCGAGTCCTGCTCTTTGGCTTCAGCGTTCAGCGAGGCCACCTCATGCGCCATGGCTGTCATCAGCTCACGCTGGGAAAGCAGGTTAAGCAGGGTTGGCTCATCCACCTCATGCTCCGCATCCAGCGGCCCGCATTCCTGCTGCAGTGCCTGCAGCTCCCGCTCCCCTTGCAGGAAGAACATGCTGCGCAACTCCGGATCGCGGGTATGGCTGGCAAACGAGGTAATCACCATAGCTCTGGCCAGTTCAGGCAGTTTCATCGCCTCCCCCAGACAGGCATTCAGGAATTTCTCCTGGCGCTCCGGCGGCAGCCGGTCCAACGCAGTCCGACCAATCAGGCTCAGGAAGGGCGCCACATGCTCTGAAGCAATCGTGGGCATACGTTCCAGACCTTCAGAAATCTCCTGCTCCGCCTGACTGAAGGGGCTGAGCGGACGTGGCGGTGGCGTGGTTTCTGTCGGCGCAGTTTCTGTAGGAGTCGTTGCTTTCGACGAGCTTGCTGTCGCGGCCGGAGTCTGCGCCCGGCTCTGGGATGAGATCTCCGCAGGTGCAGGGGTGGAAACCGGCGTCTGCTGACGAAGGTCAGGAAGGTCAATAGCGACCTCAGGATGCTCAGTTTCCGAGAAGGTCATAGTGCCCGGCGGCTGGGCCGTCTGCCCAACCTCTGGCGTTTCAACCGTCGATAGCGGTGCCACCGCGCTCAGATCAATCGGCTCCACCTCCTCCAGTGACTCACTCTCAGCATGAGAGATCGTCGGAGACACCGGCGCTGACACGGGCTGGCTAAAAGGCTGTGCTGACGGCGGCGCAAAGGCGCTCTGCTGCCCGGCAACCGGCGAAGGGGCAGCCATCGTGGAGACCGGTGAAGGTGAGGGTAACGGCCGCTCGGTGATGTTCTCCGCCATCGGGGTTTGCGAGGACAACGGAGCTGTATAAGCGGATGACCCCAGCCTGTTCGTATGCGTGGACGGCGTGAGGGGGCGGGACAGGGTCGCCGCTGAGGAAGTCTCACGCTGCACGTTCGCCGGACTGGCCTGAGGAGCAGGCGGTGTGGCGCCACGGCGTAACTCTGCGCCGGAAATGGGCGTTGAGGTGCGCGGTGATACCGGCGTTTCTGCACGGGCAGGCTCACGCTGCAGCGGTGATTGCTGCCGTGGGAATTCCTGTTGTGGTGACTGCAGCGGGCTCTGGTAGTGACTGTCCGGCTTTTTCGGTACCGGCGGCAGCTCGGTCTCCGTCGGCACTTCATCTTCCACCGTGGGTGACTGATAGACCTGCTCAGTCGTCTGCTGCAGCGGCGATTGGGTCCGGCTGCTGCTGACAAAGTCATCCGGATTATGATGACTGGGCTTCGGCGGCACCGGCGGTGGATTGGTGTTGGAGTATTCCTCCTCCTGCTGCTGCACCGGTGCAGTAGAGGCAGGTGGCGTCGGCGTGGTCTGACGCGGCGGCACAAAGCCATTACCGGGGCCGGACTCATGCTGAATATTCATTCTGCGCGGGGGCAGCTTGGGCTTGTTTTCCTGGCTGGTGACTTTCTGCAGGGTCGCAAGGAAATGCTGTTCAACCTCGCCCATTTCCAGACCATTGCCGGTGTAAGCCAACGGCGTCTTCGGATAGCCACTGAAACTGGTCAGCTGCTGCTCTTTGGGCAGATTGCGCACATGGGCATCGACCTCGTGCATACCGCGAAAATGCCCGGCACGCTCCATCATTCCCATCAGTTTGCGCAATACCGGTGGCTGCTGGGAGGCAGGCAATTCCGTCACCACCGCCAGAAATTCCGGCACACGGTTCAGTACATGCCCTGCTCTGGGATGATCCAGCGCATCCATCACCAGCTTGCTGCGGTAAGAGACATCATCCAGCGAGGCACGTTTGGCCATCAGACCCGGATGCTTTTGATCCAGCGGCGTATCAGGCGCCATTTGCATGGCCTTGTGCAGCACCGACATGGCATTGCTGGAGTGCGGCTGCCAGATGGCATGCAGCCCCTCACGCGCCTTGTTGTAGAAATTTTCTTCGACCCGCTCGGTGCGATTCTGCTGACGCGCATGCCCGGCGTGCTGTCGTCGAATGATCTCCATAGGCGAAAACGTTTCCCCCTGTGGTTGTCCGGAAACGGGCACATGGGAAGGTGTCGGCTGGGGAGCGGGCGCGTTGCGATAGAAGGACTCCGGGTCAGCGTTATAGTGCGCCGGGTCATCGCGCAGCGGCGGCAGCTGGGCCGAGGTATGCTGCTGATGCTGGCTAGGCACATAGGCCTGATGTTCGTGCTGCTGTACTGGGGGAGCAAAAGAAGACGAAGGCTGCGGTGCCTGCTGACGGGCATTGGCCGGAGGCAGCTGAAAATCGCCCTGCCGGAAGCCTGCCTGACGCGCCAGACTGCCCAAATCCGCACGATTCCAGCCCGAGGTCTGAATGGTTTCCTGAGGCACACCCGCCATGCGCGGATTCTGCAGCGCCATACGGGCGCTCATGTCATCCTGAATAATGCTGTTTAGCGCCGCCGGCGAGAAATTATCCGCCACATGCTTCTTGTCGATGGTAAAGAGCACATCGCCCAGTTGCGCGGCATCCTGCGGGGAGATATTGCCCGAGGTCGCCATGTCCCGGATCAGCCGCGTCAACATCTGGCGCTGATCGTTATTAAACTGCGGCTGCTGCATCACCAGCTGGCGAAAACCATCCATTTTCTCACTGGTGGAGACATTCGGGTCACGAATCATCGCCTGCAGGCCTGACTCACCGATGTGCTGCTGTCCAACCGCCTGAGCCCCGCGACCACGAGCGAGATGATCCAACTCCTGATGCAGTTCAGCGGTAAAATGGCCCATCCGGCCGCTGATGGAGTTCATGGTCATGAGGAGGCTCCTTTGGCGAAAAAGTCATACACCTGCGCGCGGAAGGTGCTGCGGTGGCGAAGATCAGCAGGAACTAACCGGCTTTCCTCGGCTTTAAGTTCCTGGGTCAGCTCACGCTTCTGGCGTTTGGATAATGCTTCATGATGGCTGATGAGTTCGGCGGCGTCACTGAAAAAGCCCGCCAGAGACTGCCTGCTTGCCGTCGATTGCAGCCCGGCTTCAGGAATCTCCCGCAAGGTGTGAAGTAAATCCTGGGTATTGCGGATGACCGATTCGGCATCCTCCAGATACCCAAGCTGGGTCAGGGTCGGGGGCAAAAAGTGCACACGGGCATAGCCCGGTAGCTGGCCGATAAAACCAAACAGCTCGCGCTGGGCTTCAAGGCGGCCATGATCGCCCGGCATCGAGGCTTCAAAGGGCGGCAGCACCTGAGCCAGATCGCGGAACTGGTTATCGTTCTGACACAGGCGCGCGGCATTGCCGACGACGCCCAGCATCCTGGCATAAGGCATCGACTGGTACTGCCCCCAGGGACGCTGATTTTCCAGCAAACTGGTGAGCAGCGCCGGCGTTTGCAGGTTTTCCGGGAGCTTTGAGGCCAGCACCAGCAACTTGTCCATCATGTTGCGGTTCTGATTGGAATCGGAGCCATTGCGGTACATGGCCTGCAAGGTATCACTGAACTGGCGGATACCCTGCTGACGCTCATGCACATCAGAGGTGATACTGAGCAGCAGGTTCATTTCCCGCAGAGTACTGACCTGATCCTCAATGCGCATCAGTGGCAGCAAACGTTGCTGCGCAGGAAACTGCAGGTGGGTATCCATGCCCTGCAGTAATTCCTGACAACCTTCCATCAGCTGGTGATGCTGGCGTGGCGGCCGATGCCCATGGCTCAGGGCCATCAGCTGAGGCAGCAGGCGCGCCTGATCAGGCTCGCTCATATCCTCCATCCGATCCAGCGTGGTGCCAATCACCTGCGCCCAGTCCGTGCAGCCGTGTTTGCCCAAGAAGGACAACAGCGCCTGGCAGTCTTCTGCCTGAAATTCAGGCCGGGTGTGGAAGTTCTGCCAGACGATGACCGCCTGACGCTCGGCCTGCGTACGCACCTGCTGATGTGACATATCTGCCGCACGATAGGGATCATGGTCGGGACGCACCTGAAAGCTCGGATAATGCGCTTTGACCGCCACCTGTAGCGGCAACTCCAGCTGCTGGGTCAGGCGGTCAACGCTGTCGAGATACAGCGGCCGGTTGTGCTTATCCATAGTGTGGGCCATCGCGGCCAGCACTTCGGGATGCTGCTCCGCTGGCAGGGCTTCCACCACCGGCATCAGGGTTCGCATCAGCCAATCGGTATTCTCAGGTGTCGCGCGGCTTTCCAGCAGGCGAACCATCCCCAGACTCTGCAGGGAGCGCTCACCAATGGGAATTTGCTGCTCATCCCTGGGACGGGCAATCTCCTGCGAGGCAGGACTCAGGCTCTGCAGATGCTGACGCAAGCCCTGCCGGTCCTGTTGGTCAATAAAGGGCAGCGACTTGTCCAGTGCTTCAAACAGCTGACGGTGCAGCGCCACTTCCTGCCCTGCAGGCGGCGAAAAGCCGGTCAGCAGGCCCTGATGACTCAGGCTCAGTGCGCGCAGACTTTTGGAGTCGAGCAAACCTGGTTCGGTGATCAGCGCAATCACATCCAGTGGCGAGGCCAGCAGCGGGCTTTTCATCAGCTGGCCGACGATCTTCTGTCGCTGCCCGGCAATCTCTGTGGCGAGCGGGTCGCTATTGGCGACAGGATGCCTGCGGTGCAGCTGCGACAGCATGTCCAGCACAGCGTGACGCTGCTCGTGACCGGCGCCCGGCTGCTGCGCCATGGCCTCCAGCAGTTCCAGACACTGGGCATGCTGGCGTGCATTCAGACGCTGACCACCCTGAATCAGCGCCTTGAGCCCATGAAGCTTCTCACCCAGATCAATATGCACCGAACTCAGTTGATCCTTCAGCTGTGCCATGGAGGCAGGCGCATTGCCACTGCTGTCGGGCTGATCCGAACGCACATCCAGACGCGCCATTTCCCGGACCAAATTGGCTCCCAGGACAGAATGCTGGGTCAGGGCGTTGGATCGAAAAGTCATGAGCGGTCTTTCTCCTGGCGCAGTCCATGCGCAGCTCGTCAAAAAGGTCAGCAGGGCTGAATTAGCCTTAAAACAAAAAAGGCCGGTACTGATTCTCGCATGCGGAGTCATCAGACCGGCCCTTGCGGGACCTGATCAGGCCTTAGTGTTCATTGTCAGCACCGCCACCTGCGGTACCCATGGCGCCGGTGTATTCATGCAGCATCTGCAGGAAGTCACCGCTCTGGCGCGAGGCGGGCGGAATCAGGTTTTCCATCGCCATGTTCAGACGGTTGATGGCATCGTCACGCACATCCTTGACCGAATCAGGCAGCTGGCGCAGCGCCAGCATGGTCTGAGCAAAGACACTGGCCAGATAGTTCACCATCATGGAATCCTGCAGGGTTTCCTTGGGAATCTGCGTGAACATATCCATCTGCTGATTCAGCGCGAATTTAAGATCATCAGCACCCAGCTTGCCCATCATCTGGAAGGCCGGCAGGAGGGATGTCGGAATCAGCATCGGGTGAGCTTTTTGCAGTGCCATCAGAGAGCCAAAAGCCGACATCACATTCTGGTCGCGCCCACCGCCCGTTTTGAATTCAGGCATCTTCTTGCCTGGCTCCATACCGGCATCTGCGGCACGCTTTTTAATATCAACCACTGCCTGATAGTGCTCGGGGTTACCCTCAGCATGAAAGTTGTGGGCATCCACCAGCGCATCCGTCAGCTCGGGGGTCAGGTCTGTATCATCCAGTGATTTCACCAGACCGATCATCGCCGTCATCGCCACAGCGTACTGCGGCTGGTCAACGCCCTTGCCTTCTTCCAGGGAAATATTCAGCGTCTTCAGGTCTTTGAGCATGGCATGAGCCACTTCCGCACGGTCCGCGCTGTTGTCCAGTTTCTCGGCGTTCCCCAGTACGTTAATAAAGATCGGCGCTTTCTGGTCAATGCCATCCATACCCTTCATCAGTGGCAGCTGCATCAGTGCCTGATCTTTGAGGGGCACATCGGTTTTTTCCAGATTCTGGATCAGGTCGCGGGCCGCCAGGGCCTGATGCAAAGGCCGACGCTTCAGCCCGACAATGGTCTCATTCATGCCATTGAAGGCTGCCTTGGCATGCTCAGCAGACATATTCGGCAGCTGTGCAGCGCCGCGCTGAGCCAGCGGCCCGGCTTCGACACCATAGTTACTTTTAGCGCCGATTTTCACCATGTTGGTCAGAGCAGCAGCCTGATTTTCCGGGGCAATACGATGCACATTTTGCATGATGGTATTGGTCTGAACGCCCACCTGAACCCGCATGTCATCGATGTTACCCAGCTGACTCGCCATCTCCTGATTACGCTCAGGACCGGGGTATTCAGCGTAAACCTCAAGTTTAGTGCCGGCGCGCAGCTCCTCATGCACATGGTGATGCAGATTAGCCAACGCTGAGAAATCACCACTCTGCTTCATCGCATTGACGGCAGCGCCAAGCACTTCGCCTTGCTGAGCATCGGGGAGTTGTGTCATCGCTGGCATCAGGTGAGGCATCGCCTGACTCAACTGGCCATTTTTCACGGCATGACTCAGCGCATTCATCAGAAACGCCCCTCTCAGGGAACGTTCATGACTGGCGGTCTCATTGGCGGGCAGCTCTTTGCCATCCTTGCCGATGGAAGGGTTTGACTCGGCAGGCAGTTTTTCCAGGTGAGCAGGCAATGCCGCCCACTGTGCCTCGACGGCATTCTCGCGACCGCCTGGCAACATATTGGCAATACGGGGGTCGTTCTGCGGGGCAGCAGGTAAGGCTTTCATCGCTGCATTGAAGTTGTCACGATTATCCGCCGCGACATGAACGCCTTCCTGCATTCCCAGACGTGAGTCGGCTTTGCGCAAGTTGCTTTGACTCTGATCATCCAGAAAACCACTGGTAATCTGCTGGAACTTGTCGCCGGGTAGCGAGGCCAGAAGATTGAACCCGGCCTGGGAGGCTCCACCCGCCGTGTCTTTAAGCTGGCGACTCAGATTGAATTGCAGCTTGGCGGTGTCCTTATCGAGATCAGAGCCACCTTCCAGCGGAGCGTTATGCATCATGGCTTTCATCAGCCCGCGCATATCGCTCTTTTCGGCATTATTCAGACCGTTGGTCGAGGCCAGTTCCGACATGGCTTTGGTCAGGGCGTGACGCTGGGCGCTGTTGAGGTTAGGCGACTGGCCTATCACCGTGGCCATGGCATCAATTTTTTCGCGGCTGGTAATTTCAGGGTTATGAATAACCTCGTTCAGCCTGTTTTCCGTGACCTGCTTTGATTCCTGGGGCTGGTCCGTCGCCTGGGAATGATTAAGCCGATCCATCTCGCGGGCGAGGGTGGAATTAATAAGATGCGAGTGACCAAGGTGAGAAATATGACCCATAGCAGCCTCTGAATACCTGAAAAAACCTTGATAAATGCGCTATTGAACCGGCCTGGAAATGCATACACCAGGCAAACTTTGACGCCAGTAAGTGATTAGTGTCAGTAAATACAGTTCGGTTCATTATTTTTGCAAAAAATCGACCCGTTGGATGCTAAATACCCAACTGCCCCGTTTTACTGACGCAATGACACCTTAACGTTACGATTCCCACCGGCGGCGTTAACCCGCCTTTACATCACGCGGATCAGTCAAAGCCCTCTGGCGCTTCCTTATCGCAGAACGTCCACGGACGCTACTTGACCCGGGCCAGGAAGTCATAGATATGGCCACGAAAATCCGACCGGTGATGGTATTTGGCTGGCAGCAGGCGCGTCTCTTCTTCACGCAGCGCCTGCGTCAGGCGGTTCTTGGCCTCACGGGGAATATCCTGCTGGCGCAGCACACCGAGGGCATCACTGAAGACACTGGCAAGGGTCTTTAGTTGCGGTGCCGTGGAGGCTTCGCGCAACCCCAGCCTGCTGACCAGATCCAGTTGCAGGTGGAAATCCACCAGAAAACGCTCCTGACTCCGCATTCCGCCCAGCAGAGAAAACCCGTGTCCGAGGTAATCCAGCCGGGTTTGGCTGTCCGACTGGCGCAGAAAATCACGCATGGCTTCATTGGCCTGACTGCGCCGATGGTCCACCGGCTCCTCCGAGTGAAACTGAGGACGCTGCTGGCCGACATGAGGTTCCTCCGGATAGCGCATCCCGCTGCGTCCGGCCAGGTCAATCAGCGCCAGTATCTCGCGAAATAACCCCGGATCACCTTCCGCATGCTGGTTATAGGCCTGTACCAGCGCATCGGTCAGTTTCGGACTCACCGTGTGGTGCGGTAATCCGCGAGCCTCACGCACCAGCTGCTCCAGCGCTTTTTGAAAGAAGGGCTGATCGATGCCTTTTTCCCGGCAGAAAGCGTTCATCGCCGGTAAAGGCTCAGCGATTTGTTTGATCATCTCCAGCTTGTCGACCGGCGAAGCGGTGGCCTGCAGGGTGGCCAGACAGCGCCTGGCAATCCTGTGCTGCTCCGTGATGTCGGTCAGCAAGGCAATAAAGGGTGCCTGCAGCTGTACCTGCTGCCGTGGCGAAAGGGCATCCGCCGTCGCAGCCAGTGCTTTTAGTAAAGGCTGCTGTGCCTCAGCGGGTAACAGGGTGGTAATCGCCTGACTCAGCTGCTGCATCATCAGCGGTTTATCGTCATCGGCAATACCCGGCAGGGCCGCGATACTGTGGCGCACCAGTGCACGAGGGTCGAGTGGCGGCTGCAGGTGGCGCACAAAAGGTGAGTTGGCCATGCCCAGCAAGGCTTCCATGATCGGCGCCGTTGCGCGTTCGGCCTGGCCGCTAGTCAGCACGCTTTCCAGCTGTCGAAAGACGGCACCGGCCTGCTGGTGAACCTGCGCCGGATGCAAACCGCCGATTTCCAGCGCCCGTGGCTCATGAGGGTAGCGATTATACAAACGCTGCTGATCCAAGGTCGGCAAGCGCTCCAGCATCTGCTGAATAAAGTGCAGCCCTTCCGGTTTTTTGCTGGCCTGCATGGCCATCAGGGCATCTTCCAGCAGTTCCGTTTGCTGGCTGCGTGGCAATGCGCGCACTTCCAGTAAGAGCGGGAAGAGAATATGAGGCTGGGTTTTTGGCTCCTGCGCCTGCTCACGAATGAGCGCACTGATCAGCTGACTGCGCGGGGAACGTTCGCTGGCCGCAAGCCGGGAGCAATCACGGTCGGGCCGGTCCAGGGCGATGACCTGCGTCGACAGGCTGTGCAGGGTATCACGCAGCATGTCGCGATAGTCCTGCGTATCGGCTGGCCTGATGCCACGTAACGTACCGAGTGCCTTGTCGACCTCCTGCTGTGCCTCGCTGCGCTTTCGCACCTCCGGTGGCATGCTCTGCTGCAGCTGCGGCTCAACAGTCGCGAGCGCACTTAAGGCCTGAGACGGCAAGGCGCCCTGCTCGGTCATTTCCTGGTAGAGATCCTTGGGCATGTCCGTCAGCGGACTGTGACCCAGCCGCAGGCGCAGGTTACGCTCGCTTTCGATCAACTCATGCCCGAGAGGATGACCTGCCGGCAGCGGATGCTCGCGCCCCAGATGATAGAGCGCGCCGAGCAGGCTTTTACGCTCATCAAAACCCAGACGCACACTGTCGACCAACTCAGCGAGCAGCCGGGCATAACTCAGGCGCTGCTCGACGCTGAAATGCTGCTGATGAAAAGCCACGTGGGCAAAACCGTCGACCTTCTCCGAGGTTTCCAGCTGCGGCGAGTGGATCAGATCCCGCAGTTGGGAATCACTGATACGGTCTTTGCCTTCGCCACCGGACACCTGTGCCGGCTGCTGGTCCGCGCGGGCAATTTCCCGGCTGAGCCGGGTTGCGAAGTCCGCATGGCGTGAACCGAAGGGAATCCTGAACATCAGCACCCTCTCCCCTGCACATCACACCCTGCCGTCATGAGCATCACGCAGCAGATCGGAAGAAGCGACGAAGCTGCGCCTTTAATGAGGAGCAGTGGCGCAACTCGGCAGGCACGCGCAGGGATTCTTCTGCCGCCAGATGCTGGAGCATCTCCCGTTTGTGCCGGTGACCCAGCGCTTCATGATGCTCGATCAGTTCGCGGGCATCAGCGCAGACCGCCGCCAGTTGTGTCCGGGCATGAGTGAGCAGATCTGCCGGCAATTCACGAAACAGGTTCAGCCAGGACTGCATTTCCTGCTCAAATAACGAGGGATCTTTAATATCGCTCACCAGCTTCAGGCCATGAGCCAGCAAGGACGGGCGCTGCAGTGGCGAGGCTGCATGAAAGAACTGGCGAAAATAGGTACTGATATCCTGCTGCTGCGCACTGACTGCCCCCTCACTGCTGCCTGCCACCGGCGTGGGATGAATCTCTTTGAGCCAGTCGGCGACATGATGAGGGTCGCGCCCCTGCTGTAACTGCTGCCCCATCAGCTGTAGCAAACGCCGGTAACGCAGTTCATTCACCTGTGGCCCCTGCCCGGCGGCGCGCGCCAGGCCTTGTGCCAGTGCTTCACTTTGCAAGTCATGAGGCAAACTGACGGCGTACTGCAGCGCCACGTCCAGTGCCTGGGTCGCGTTCGGGTGGCCGCCGGTCTCATTGTTGGGCGCGAGGTGGGCAATATTGGGTACCAGTGCCAGCAACATGGCCTGCCGTTGGCGTGGATCATCCTCACGACGCAGCAGGCACGTACAGTCATCCAGCAGTTGATACTGGCCTTGCTGAGTGGGAAAGAAACCCATGTACAGGCTGATAAGCTGCATCTGCTGGGCAGCGGGCAATTCATCGCAATGGCCGAGGGCACGCTCAAGCAGATTCGGCAACATGCCGCGCGCCTCGGTGTCATTAAGCCCTTCGGTAATGGCCTGCATGAAATGGGGCAGCAACAGTTGCTGTTCGCGCTGAGGCAAAGCGTCATGCAGCTCCAGCACCTGCCGCCACAGGGCAAAATCCTGCTGCGCCAGACTGGGCTGGCTGGCCAGCGCCTTCACCAGAATCTGACAGTGCTGACCCAGAGCAGAAGGCGCAGGCCGTGCCGCAGGATCATCGTCACGCTCCTCATGATCCACCGGCTCCGCCGCCAAACGCCGGGCCGACTGCAGCAGAAAATCAAAGCCCTGGGACAGTTGTTGCTGCACCACAGGCAGGGTCAGCCCGGTTTCGTGCAGATCCGCCGCCGTCAGCGGCCCGTAGGCCATCATCAGCACCTGCTCATGCAGCGGACGGCTTTGCAATTGCTGGTGCAACATGCCAAGCGCGGCAAAATTTCCCGTGTGTTGCATGGCCCTGGCAATGCCCTCCAGTACCTCACCCTGCTGCACTTCAGGCAACTGCCGGGTTTTCTCCAGCAGCAATGACAACAGCGGATCGGCGGTGGTGGCTTCGGCATGCTGTGCCACCCGCAATAGCAACTGGCTCTGGCTGGAGCGTTCACTGAGAGGCAACTCACGGGCATCACGCGGACGGCCAAGGGGCGCAGGCTCCGTCGGTAAATTCAGGGCATCAGGCAGTACATCCCACTGGCGGTGCTCAATCAGCCCTTTAGCCAGTTCAAGTCCGGTGCCGACATCCTTCATGCTTTGCACAAAGACACGGGCATCTTTCTGAAAGAATGGCAAAAAGCCCGGATAGGCCTGAGCCAGCGCGATCAGGCTGGTGTGATCCAGATAACGAAAATCGCCGATCATCGCCAGCACATCGGTCGGCAGTTGCGACAGTGACCCCCGTTGCAGCGCGGCTAACAGCTCAAGGCTGTGCTCGGGCAAGGGATCATCAGGGAAATGACGTTGCAGGGTGAGCAGCACCGAACCCAGCGCCTGACGCGCCTCGGCACTTAAGGTGTGGCTTTCCACGAAATCCGACATCCAGCCCAGCAGCTGTTCGCGCTGGTGCAGGGTCATTTTGGGCGACAGACGGATGAGTTCACACAGGCCATGGAGTTTTTCACCCGGAGGAATGCGGGGGTTACGCAACTCAGCCTGCAGCTCGGCCTCAGTGGGCTCCTGCGGTGGTTTGGCATCCAGTGCCTGCGCTTGTGCCTGCGCGGCATGCAGGCGCATCGCCTCTGCTGCGTTCAGTGTTACCTGTACCCGCTGATGATGAATCATCTGCCCCAACCCGGTCGTGATCATGCTACCTTGCCACGACTGTCCGTACGTCCCATGCACGGTCTGTTTGTCCATAGAGAAACGGCCCGTCACGCGTTGCCGACAGGCAGTCGTTATGATGGCGCCTTGGGTGAACCGCCAAAGCGCTGAGTTCCCATAGCTGCATCGATTCGGCAAAAAAAGCGCAGTGATGGGCAATTTCAGGTCTCCGCCAGACAATCTTCTGCGGCAGGCCTGTCTAGTTACTTCTGAGTGCTGTGGCCTTAGGACATCGCCGTCATGGCACTGGCAAGCTCGGTGCGCAGCTGATTGGCAAAGCGCGCGGCCAGAGGCAAAAGATTCGCCTCCAGCGTTTGCAGTTGCTCCTGCATGTCATCGCTATCGGTCAGGATGCGGACTGCATCCTGCGCATCTCGCAACATGGCGGCCGCCAGTTCCTGACGTTCAGGGGTATTGATCTGACCATGAGGTAACTGCGCGATCAGGGTCGTCCAACGTTCGACTTCCTCGCGTTTCAGACCCTCATTCTGCAACGAGGTCAGCAGCTGAAAGCCCTGTCCGAGATAACGCAGTTGGCCTTCCACCGACAAGGATTCACACCAGCGGCGCAGCCAGCCCAGTGCCTGCAGGCATTGCTGGTCATCAGCGGCGACACCGAGCAGCAGCAGATCTGCACGCGGCTGCAGGGAGGCCCGATGGGCACCGCGCGCCAGCAAGGGCAATAACAACTCAAGGGATTCCACATCCAGCGTGCGATGGGCATTGAAGGCATGCACCAGACTGTCGGCCAGTTGCGCAGTGATATCGGTTTCGGGCAGCTGATAAAAACTTAACAGCAGCGCATCCAGCGCCTCGCGATACAGGGGATGATCCTGCCCATCAGGCGTGGCTCCATTCAGCGCGGGCAACTGCATGGCCAGCTCACGCAATAACTCTTTCTGTACGGCAGGCGCGACCACTTCGTTGGTCTGGCGCAGCAGGCCGTTAAAGAGCTGGAAGGCCTCCTCGGGATTATCCAGGCGGCCCAGAATCATGATGCCGCACTCCAGCTGGCTCTTGCGTGGCAGGTCTTCGGCTTCCACCAGCGCCTCCAGCAGCACCATATCGCGAAGGTGAAGACGGTGCGGGTTTTCACTGTCGGGAACGTCCGTCGAGCCTTGCGTGTCCACATACTGGTGCACCGACTGAATCAGCGCTGGCAGCACACGCTGGCGGGCAGAAATATCCAGGGTGTGGCAGTGCTCCATCAGCGTCAGGCAGGCTTCACTGGCATTGACGCCCGCGACCACCGGTAGCGCACTCAGAATACTGAGCACCGTGTCGGCATCGGTACTTTGGCCGCGCACCAGACCTTCCAGCAACGTGCTGATCTGCATCTGCAGCACCCGGCGGTCCTGATTCAGATGCGCATTGGCGCCGACACTGGCCACACCGGCGGGCGGGAAGGGATAGTGACTGCGCACACGAATCTGCAGCGTCGGCGGCATATCCAGCAACGCTTCGGAAATCATAAACAGGCGGGTGGTATCACCCTGCTCACAGAGCGCCTGCACCATATCCTTCATGACCTCGGCGGCCTGGGAAGCCGGCAATTCACGCGCCGCAGGCAACAGCCGGAATACCAGCTCGCCGACAGATTCCTGACTGGCTTTGTGACGTAGCAAGGCGGTGAGAAAGAGGCTGCGGTAAGAGTGCTGCCCGACCGGAATTTCATCCAGCTGACTACCCAGGGTATTCGGCATCATCAGGGGCAGGTTCGACAACTGATGCAGTCGGTCCAGCAAGGGCGTGAGGCTGCGTGCCAGCCGGTCCGGGTCATGCCAGCCGCGGCTTTCATTAGCGAGCTTCATCAGCTCCGCAAAAACCCCATGCTGGGCCTGTTGCTCAACCGTCGCACTCTGGCCTCGCTGACAGGAGGCGACTTCGCGCTGGGAATAACGCATGGCCTGCTGGGATTTTTCATCGAGATAACGGTCCGTCAGGCTCTGGAACAGATCGCGCGGACGATAAAGTAGCGGACTTGGCAGGACGCGCTCACGCAACTGGCGCACCCGGCGCTGACATTCGAACGCCAGTGCCGCATCGTGGGCGCCGGTGACCGGCTGTTTCTCCAGCACATCCAGTGTGGAGAGCACATCGCGATTGCCGCGATAGGTCAGGGTTCGGCAGCTGGCGACCAATTCCAGCAGGTCCAGCACTTGCTGACGCTGCGGCAGGCTCAAACCATCACTTTCACGCATCCAGTGACGCAGGGCATCACATTTTTCTGCCGGGCTGATCCAGCTGGAGCGAAAGTGTTCTTCCAGCTCCACCTGGGTTACCGCCGGGGCGCTTTCACGGCCAGACTCAACAGCAGAATCACTCAACTCGGAAGCTGCAAACAACGGCGCAGCCGACAGACGCGAGAGGGATACAGTCATAGCTCGGGGTCCATAACAGTCACAAGGCGGAATATCGCAGGGCTGGAAAGTCAGCGTCCTGACCGGGATCACTTGAGGCTATGTGACAGTTAGGGCGGCAAAGTTCCCCGGAATAAACAGGGAAAACGCATTCTGGCGTGAGAAAGGGAGTTCTTCTGAACGCTGTGAGAGCAACGACGCTTTTGACCTCTGCACAGAAACACGAAAAGCCGCTAACTGCGGCTATTTCATGGTGAAAAGCAGGCTAAAACACGGGTTCTGAACAAACTACTGCAAGGCTACCACTGCTCAGAAATGCGGACGGGAGGCATCATCGCCTTCCAGGAAGGCATCATCCACATCCGGGGCGTTCATCAGGCTGGCCAGTCGCTGCAGCGAGGCCACCAGCATGCCCTTCTCCCAATCCGGCAATTCCTTGAAGCGCTTGATGAAATGCGCCTGCATTGGTTCCGGTGCCTGGGCCAGCACTTCCCGACCCTGCTCGGTCAGCAAGGCGTGCACTTTGCGTTTGTCTTCCTGACTGCGCTCGCGGCTTACCAGCCCGTGGGCTTCAAGGCGGTCAATGATGGTGGTGACCGTCGCCTGAGAAAGATTGACCTGCGTGGCGAGAGCGCGAATCGGCACCACACCGAGTTTGCTGATGGCCTGCATGATCAGCAGCTGTGGCGTGGTCAGTCCGGACTGTTTTTTCAGACTGCGGGAGTGAATATCAATCGCCTGGATAATCCGGCGAAGGGTGATCAGTACCTGATCATGAGCGTCTTGGGGCATGGGCAGTTTCCGAGTGACTTGTCAGATAAGCGCCGTGGGCGCGCTCCGAAAGGACAATGTCGCGATGGCGGCGCCAAGTTATCGGCACTCGCGAACAACGTCAAATAATTTGTGTTGAAATATTTACTGTTCTAATTAATATCTAAAAAGGATTGCGGATTTGTCAAATCGAATCTGGTTACTTTTTAAACAATGACTGTGGCTGTCTGATTCATTTTGTCCATTGAGGGACTGATGCCGCGGCGTCGCCAGCATTGAAATGTCGGTTTTTGCTTTGAACCGTCGAAGAAAGCAGCAATTTTGAAGGGTATAGGATGACCTGGAGAGCCGTTGCTGCATATCAGCCTCACCGCTGATAGCCGTTTCTCGACGTGTCCGAGCCCTCGTGACATTCACTGCATTTCTGGCGATTGCTTACAGCTATAACATCTACTGGAGAAGCGAGAATGCGCCATACTTTTTCACCACGTCAGTTGGGTAAATTTGCAGGAGCCGGTGTCCTGGCACTTGCCTCTTCCTGGGCCACCTCTTCCTACGCGGCCTGTGAAGTTGATCACCCTGTTCGTCTGACGGGCATGAGCTGGTCCAGCAACCTGTTCATGGCAGAAGTTGCAAAAGACATCATTGAAAAAGGCTACGACTGCGAAGCCGAACGCATGCCCGGTGAAACCATCGCCATGCTGACTGCGCTGATTCGCGGCGATGTCGACCTGATGCCAGAAATGTGGATGAACACCATGCAGACCCTGTGGGACAAAGGCACCAAGCAGGGCAAAGTGGAAGAGTTCGGTGACACTTACGCCAAAGGCGGTGTTGATGCAGAAGCCTGGTACGTTCCCCGCTACGTGGTAGAGGGTGATAAAGAGCGTGGCATCAAGGCCGTTGCCCCTGATCTGAAAAGCGTTGAAGACCTGGCCAAATACTCCGAAGTCTTCAAGGATCCTGAAGAGCCGGAAAAAGGCCGTTTCTATAACTGCCCTACCGGCTGGAACTGCGAAGTGGTTAACACCAACAAGCTGGTTGGCTACGGTCTGGACAAAAACTTCACCAACTTCCGTCCAGGTACCGGCGCCGCGCTGAAAGCCGCTATCGCGACCAACTACAAGCGCGGCAAGCCCGTCGTGTTCTACTACTGGGGGCCAACCTCCGTGCTGGGTAAATACGATCTGGTCCGTCTGAAAGAGCCAGCGTATGACAAGGCCGTCTTTGATCAGCTGATCAAGCCGGACGCCAACCCAAGCAAAGCGACCGCTTATCCGAAGTCCATCATCCTGAAAGCGGCCAACACCGACTTTGCCAAGTCTGCGCCAAAACTGATGGAGTTCTGGAAGAAGTTCAACCTCAGCAACGACGTGATCAACCAGCAGCTTGCCTACATGGATGACAACAACGTTGAAGCCGCGGATGCCGCAGAGAAATTCATGAAAGAACATGAAGAGCTGTGGAGCCAGTGGGTTCCTGCGGACGTTGCCACCAAGATCAAAGCGTCCCTATAAGCCAGGGTCCAAAGAGCAGCCCCGCGTGGGCTGACTCTTTGGAGTATTACCAACGCATCGGAATCCTATATGTTCCCAGAAGCCTTTACTTTCTCGATTGCCAAGCCTGTTAACGACGCTGTCGACTGGCTGGTTATTAACTACGGCGACAGTTTCGAAGCCGTCTCCAATGCACTGCTGACCGTTCTGGTCGCCCTTGAGCATGGCCTTGAGGCGCTGCCCTGGTGGCTGCTGATCATCCTGCTGTCCGGCATCGGCTACGCAGCGAGCCGCAATTGGAAGCTTCCCGTCGGAATTGCCTGCCTCATGCTGGGTCTGGGTTCTCTCGGCCTTTGGGATCAGGGGCTGCAGACACTGGCCCTGATGCTGATCGCCACCTTCCTTTCGGTATTGATAGGTATTCCTATCGGTATCCTGATGGCCCGGTCTGACAAGCTGCGAATGGTGTTACTGCCGTTCCTCGACATCATGCAGACCATGCCAAGTTTCGTTTACCTCATTCCTGCATTGATGCTGTTTGGCCTGGGTAAAGTGCCCGCGATTTTCGCCACCATCATCTATGCTGTTCCACCGCTGATTCGTCTGACTGACCTGGGTATCCGTCTGGTCGATGAAGAAGTGATGGAAGCCACCCGCGCCTTTGGTGCCAACCCACGTCAGCAGCTCTTCGGTGTGCAGCTGCCTCTGGCTCTGCCTAACATCCTCGCCGGTGTTAACCAGACCACCATGATGGCGCTGTCCATGGTTGTTATTGCTTCCATGATCGGTGCGCGCGGCCTGGGTGAGCAGGTACTGATGGGTATCCAGCGTCTGGACGTCGGTAAGGGTCTGGAAGCCGGTATCGGTATCGTTCTGCTCGCTGTCTTGTTTGACCGCGTGACTCAGGCCTACGGCCGTCGGTCACAACGTGGCGGACACTAACCGCCTGCATTGATGCACGCATTATTTGTCATGAGATTGCAGAGCACCTGCGAGGTGCTCTGAGCGTCCAACGCCAGGAAGGAAAGCTTATGCACTCAACCCGACACGGTTGCCTCCACCTGACAGACCTCAATCTGACCATCGAATGGGCAGGGGATACAGATGACTACCATTTCCGTTGAGAACATTTACAAGATTTTCGGCCGCAACCCTAAGCGCGCGCTGGAAGAAGTTAAGGCTGGCAAGGACAAAGAAAACCTGCTGGCAGATACCGGCCATACCCTTGGCCTGAAAGATATCAGCCTGGAAATCGAAGGCGGCCAGACCTTCGTGATCATGGGCCTGTCCGGCTCAGGGAAATCCACCCTGATCCGTCACTTTAACCGTCTGATTGAGCCTACCTCCGGCGACATCAAAGTCGGTGGCAAGAGCGTCATGTCCATGAGTGATACCGAGCTGCTGGACTTCCGCCGTCACAAAATCAGCATGGTATTCCAGCGCTTCGGCCTGCTGCCCCACCACACCGTGATCGACAACGTCGCTTATGGTCTGCAGGTACAGGGTGTTGGCAAGTCTGAGCGCGAAGACAAAGCCCGTTACTGGATCGACGTGGTCGGTCTGGCAGGCTATGAAAATTCCTATCCTGATCAGCTGTCCGGCGGTATGCAGCAGCGTGTGGGCCTGGCCCGTGCCCTCTGTACTGACCCGGAAATCCTGCTGATGGATGAGGCCTTCAGTGCCCTTGACCCCCTGATTCGCCGTGAAATGCAGGATCAGCTGATCGAGCTGCAGGCCAAGCTGAACAAGACCATCATCTTTATTACCCACGATCTGGACGAAGCACTGCGCCTCGGTAACCGCATCGCGATCCTGAAAGATGGTGTGATTCAGCAGGTCGGTACGCCACAGCAGATTCTGCTGGAGCCGGCCAACGAATACGTCAATGCCTTCGTTCAGGACATCAACCGCACCAAGGTACTGACCGCAAGCCTGGCGCTGGCTCCGGCCAACACCCTGAGCAGCAAGACCTCGGTGAGCGATGCGCTGTCGCAGCTGTCGACCAATCCGGATCATTACGCTTACGTTGTCGATGATGAGCAGCATCTGCTGGGTATCGTCGATGAAGAAGGTCTGCGTGGCAGCACTTCCGGCTCTATCGAAAGCCACATGCGTCCTATCGAAGGTGTGCATGAAACGGATGTACTGGATGAAGTCATGGAGCAGCTGGCTCACTCTGACTATCACCTGCCGGTACTGGACGGCGAAGAGCGCCTGACCGGTGTTCTTTCCGCGGAAAGCACCATCAAGGCGCTGACCGATGATCACGGTAACAGCGACGGTAAAGCACCGAGCGCGACGGAAATGGCAGAGCCCAGCAAGCCCAAGCCTGCCGAAACCGCCTGATCAGCCTCGTTCTGTCATACCATAAAAAAAGGCCGTCTTCTGACGGCCTTTTTTGTTGTCTGATCCAGCGATCTTAGCGATGAACCAGCGCCAACAGGGATGCCGCGCCGGCGAACATGCTGGCAAAACTGCGGTTCATGATTTTCTGCTGACGCGGTGTTTTTAACAGCTTCAGCACATGGGAAGCCAGACCGGTGTAAAACGCCATCACGATCATATCGACCGCCACCATGGTCAGCATCATGACACCGTACTGGGGCAGCAGCGCCGCCTCAGGGTTAAGAAACTGTGGCAGCACCGCCAGCATAAAAACAATGGCCTTGGGGTTGCTGATATTCACCAGAAAGCCGCGGGTGATCATCGGCCAGATGCGCTGATTGACCTGCTGCAGATCGGTACTGATCGCCTGCGCAGGTGCCCGCCACTGGCGATAGGCCAGATACAGCAAATAGGCGACGCCAAACCATTTGATGAGGTTAAAGGCCAGCTCCGAGGTACTGAGAATCGCCCCGACACCGGCGGCGACCACGCCAATCTGCACCACCAGCGCCGCCTGCAAACCCAGCACATTCCAGTAGCCGCGACGAAAACCGTGGCGCATGCCGCTGGCCATGGAAGCAATCGCTCCTGCTCCCGGTGACAGACTGATAACCCAGCACGCGGCAAAGAATGCCAGCCAGACTTCAACGCTCATGATGCTCTCCCACTAACGACGCCAAAACCCTAGTGGGCGTACTCTACACGGCTTTATCGGGCAGGAGAATGTCCCGGCAGCGCCTGTTTTACACCAGATTGTCCATCGATTAGCAGGGGCGCTGAGGCGCATTAGTCTGGCTTACAGAAGAGTGAAAAAGCGGGGGAAAATCAGCAGTATCGCACCGGAGTATGCGCCTGCTGATAGCGTCCGGGAGTCACGCCCATAATGCGCTTGAACAACCGGTTAAGGTGGCTCTGATCGGCGAAGCCACAGGCGTGGGCAACCTCAATCAGCGCCAAGCCCTGCCCGATCAGCCGACAGGCCAGCCGCACCCGTTGCTGCAGCTGGTAGGTATGTGGGGGCAAACCAAAGGTTTTCTGGAACAGCCGGGTCAGATAAAAGGGGTTGAGCCCGACCAGCGCTGCCAGTGTCTCGACACTGAGGTTTTCATGGCAGTGCGCATCAATATAGTCACGTACCCGTAACATGGCCTGAGGAGAATCCCGCAACGCAGTGGCTTTGGGTCGCTGCCCACCGTGGCGCAGAATCAGCTGGGACAGTCCCTGCATCAGTAAGGTCTGGCGCGCCAGCGTTTCGGAGGAATGGCTGATCGCGCCGAAAGCCTGTCGCAGCTGGCCAGCCAGTTGTGGATCATGCACGACGGAGTCCCGGAAATAGGGTAACCCCGGCATCCCCAGCTCCCGCGACAGCGTGTCGATCATCTGCGGCAGTGGATAAATCGCCTGATACGACCACCCGCCTTCACTGGCCGCATGGCCATCATGGACTTCATCGGCATTGACCAGAATCAGGCAATCCTCCGAGGCCACATGATTGGTGCCATTACGAAAGAAGCGCTGGGCGCCGCAGTCAATCACGCCGATGGTATAACCTTCATGGGCATGCCGACTGAAGCGCTGATGCTCGTAGCGCGCTTGCAGCATGTCGAGACCACCCAGGTCGGCGGCATGAAGGTAGTGAGCCTGCTCCATTGCGGGTATGCTTCCGGTTAAATTGGACTTGTCAGTATAGTTGGATAAAAAAGGCAGGTTTTGGATAAAACTGACTCGCCTTTTTTGCCACTCAAGTTTCGCTGAGTGTCTGATGAAATACCGCCAAAGGCCAGTCCCGGAGGATTTGTCGTCATTAGTACATTCAGAGGTGACGCGATACAGTGATTTCGCCACCCGGCGGTCAAAGCCGATGATCTTCTCAGTAGAAAAATGTACAGCGCCAACGGAGCAGGTACTGTGCCCTTTTCACTGGCCGGATCTCGATCTTGACCAAACTTGGACCAGGCTCAGGAGAAAAAGGCGTGTTTGCCACCGACACCGTCTCCGTTTCCACCTTCTTCGACTTTGCCCACGGCAACAGTCGCGATGCCGTGCTATGGGTTGACCAGCACCTCAACGTACAGTTTGCCAATGCCGCGGCTGCCGATCTCTGGCATTGCCCGGTTGAACGGCTCAAGGCTCAGCAAATTCCGGCCCTGATGTCCTGGCCGCCGCTGACCGCGATTCAGCCCAAAAGCCCGCTGAAGCAACTCTGCGGGCAGCGCTTTCGTTCCCCCATTGTGCTGCCGGATGGCCACCATCGCTGGTGCGAAGCCAGCCTCAGTGCCCTGCAGCCGCTGGAAGGTTTCGAGCCGCTCTACAGCCTGGTACTGCGTGAACAGATTCAGCAGATGGATGACCCCTCTCACCTGAAGCTGCTGGCCGAAGTTGCCGAACAGACCGATAACGCAGTGCTGATTACCAATGCCGCCTGGCAGGTGATGTACATCAACCCCGGCTTTACCAAAATGTTCGGCTTCTCCAACGATGACTTCCTGGGCGGCACCCCAACGCAGATTCTGGCGCCCTACGCCGAGCGCGGTCAGGTGGAAGAGCTGCGAACCCAGTTACTCGAAGGCAAGTCCTTCCATTCCGAAGAGCTGGTCTATACCCGTGAAGGTCATCGCCTGTGGTGCTCCATCACCACCAATCCGGTGATGAACGAGCACGGTGAGCTGGCCCATGTACTGGCCGTTCTGACCGATATTACCTACCCCAAGATTCACGAAGTGCTGCAGAACCGCATGCTGGCCTCCATCATCCGCGAGGATTCGCTGGAGAGCATGATGAACCAGTTCTGCCACGAGGTTGAGGTGCTGGCACCGGATGTCCGGGTGGCCGTTATTCGCGTCGATGACAAATACATCATGCACCCGGTGGCCGGCCCCAGCCTCGGTAAAGGCTTTTTGTCCTCCATCGAAGGCATTAAGGCAGAAGACGGCCTCGGCACCTGCGGTACGGCGATTGTCCGGGGTGAAACGACCCTGAGTGAAGACATCGAAACCGACGAGTTATGGGAAGGCATCCGCCACCTGGCATTGGATGAAGGCCTGCGCGCCTGCTGGTCAATTCCGGTCATGAGCAGTAGCGGCCGGGCACTTGGCTCCTTCGCTTTCTACTATCGCTCGCCCCGCTCGCCCTCGCCTTTGCACCGCAAAATTGCAGAGATCGGCAGCCACCTTTGCTCAGTGGCACTGGAGCGTGAAGAGGCACGTCAGCATATTCGCCAGTTGGCCTTCTATGACAGCCTGACCGGTCTGCCCAACCGCAGCTTGCTGTTTGCCCGTGCGGATCAGGCGCTGGCCACCGCACGCCGTCAACAGCAGCCACTGAGTGTGTTCTTTATCGACCTGGATCACTTCAAACGCGTGAACGATAGCCTCGGTCACCCTGCCGGGGATGAACTGCTGCGCACCATCGCCAAGCGCCTGAACGAAGGCCGCCGTGGCGAGGATATTGTCGCCCGTCTTTCCGGCGATGAATTTGTGATGATTCTGCCCCAGTGCAGCCGCGAAAATGCCATCAGTCTCACCAATGTGCTGACCCAGCGGCTGACTGAGCCCTGCTATCTGGCCAACACGCCGCTGGTGCCATCGGCCAGTATCGGTGTGTCCATTTTCCCCGAGGATGGCGAGGATTTTCAGGCACTGCTGCACAATGCCGATACCGCTATGTACCGGGCAAAACATCAGGGTCGTTGTCAGGCCAGCTTCTTCAAGGCGGAAACAGACGATGACCGCCAGACCGCCAGCATGGTCAAAGCCCTGCGTGAAGCCATCGCCTGTGATGCCCTTACCCTGCACTACCAGCCACAGCTGGATCTTCAGGGTCACGAACTTTTTGGTGTGGAAGCCTTTGCGCGCTGGTTCGACAGCCGTTTTGGTCAGGTGCCACCTGAGCGCTTTATCCCGCTGGCAGAAACCCACGGCCTGATCGACGATATTGGCCACTGGGTGCTGACCGAAGCCTGCCGCCAACTGGCAGCCTGGCGTGAGGAAGGCCTGAAAGTGCCGACCATGGCGATCAACCTGTCCGCGATCAATTTCCATGATCCGGAGCTACCTGATCTGATTCGTCGCCTGCTCAAGCGTTTCGAGCTGGGCGCCGGTGATATCACCATCGAACTGACCGAAGCGGCCCTGCTGGACAAGCATCCGGTGACTCGTCAGGTGCTGGAAGAGCTGCACCAGCTCGGCGTCCATTTGATCATGGATGACTTTGGCAATGGCTACGCCAGCCTTAATCACCTGAGTGGCCTGCCGTTGAAAGGCATCAAGCTTGATCGTCAGCTGGTCGCGCGCCTGACTCTGGATGGCGGCAATAATCAGGCACTGAGCCAGGCGGTTCAGCGCATCGGCGACAGTCTGCATCTGCAGGTGGTGGCGGAAGGCGTGGAGACCGACGAGCAGCGTCTGGTGCTACAGCGTCAGGGTTACCTGTTTGGTCAGGGCTATCTGTTCTCCCGTCCGGGAGCTGCCGATGTCGTCGCGGCCTTCCTGCGCGCACTCTGATTAACGACCCGCCACAGGCCTGCTATTCACCCGGCAGCGCCTGTGGCATCATGACGACTTCTCCTCAAGCGCCCTGTCCTGCCCATGGATCTTCCCTTACGACAACGCCCTATCGGTGTATTCGACTCCGGCTTCGGAGGCTTGTCAGTGCTGCGGGAAATTCACCGCCTGCTCCCTAATGAACAACTGATCTATGTCGGCGATGCCGGACATGCGCCCTATGGCGATAAAACCCGTGAGGCCATCAGTGCCCGCAGTTTCGCGGTGTCCGAATTTCTGGTCAGCCAGCAGGCAAAAGCCATTGTGGTCGCCTGCAATACCGCGACCAGCGCTGCCGCCACAGCCCTGCGCCAACACTTTCGCACCCTGCCCATTATTGCCATGGAACCTGCGATCAAGCCTGCCGCCACTCAAAGCCGCGCGGGGGTTGTCGGCGTGCTGGCAACGCGCAGCACCACCACCGGCGATAACTTTCGCCAGCTGGTGGAACGCTTCAGCAGTGCCGCCACAATTCTGGTACAGCCCTGTCCGGGACTGGTCGAGCTGGTGGAAAAAGGTGAGTTGAACAGCCCGCAAACCCGGGAGTTGCTCGACCGCTATGTGCAGCCGCTGTTAGCCCAGGGTGCAGATACGCTGGTGATGGGTTGTACCCACTACCCGTTTCTGATGCCGCTGCTGGCCGAACTTTGCGGTTCGGACATACAGCTGATTGATCCTGCCCCCGCAGTGGCACGGGAATTACAGCGTCGGCTGGCCGAAGCGCACCTGCTGCGCCCGGACTCGGATCGGGGGGAGTTGAGTTTCTGGAGTAGCGGCAGTCTGAGCCATGTACAGAGCATTCTGCCCGGCCTCTGGCCAGATCCCCTGCCCGCCGCTCATCTGCATTACTGGCCGGGCTGAGGGTTTCCAGGTCAGGGGTTCACAGACCCTTTTAGTCGTCCTCATCCCGCGGGCGGCCCACCAGCGTACGAAAACTTTCCAGCCCGGCGTGACGCACATCCTTGCCCTTGACCAGAAACGCCAGTGACTGGGCAATGTTATGGGCATGATCACCAATGCGCTCCAGCGCCCTCACCGCCCACAGCATGTGCAGCAGACTGGGAATGGCTTCCGGCGAGGCCTGCATGGTGGCAATGATCTGTTTGTTGGCGGCCTTGTACGCCTTATCAACCTGACGATCCTGCTCCGCGACATCAAAGGCGGCATCCAGATCCTGACGGGCAAAAGCATCGAGAATATCCCGCACCATGCCCAGCACCCGCTGACCAATGGCGCGAATTTCGGTGTAACCCACCGGCGCTTGTCCGTCTTCCGCCAGCTTCAGGGTCAGCTTGGCCAGACGCTTGGCTTCATCACCCATTCGCTCCAGATCACTGGCGCACTTATACACCGATACCACCATGCGCAGGTCAGAAGCCGTCGGTTGACGCCTTGCGATCAGACGCGTGCAGTCATCATCAATACGCAGATCGTATTCGTTGACCTCGGCCTCGCGCTTTTTCACCCGTAATGCCAGCTCAGTATCGCCCTGCACCAGCGCCTGCAGCGCATCCTGCAGCTGGGTTTCCACCAGTCCGCCCATGGCCAGCAACTGACTGCGTAGCTCCTCAAGGTCCTGATTGAACTGCTGCGAGATATGCTCTGAACGTATCTCCGGCCGTGGCGCCACCGGAGTTGGAGCGACAGCAGCCTGAGGCTCCGCAGGCGACGTCCTGTCGTCAGCGTTGCGAGAAAAGAATCGGGAAATCAGTGACTTAGCCATAGCGTCCAGTAATGTAGTCTTCCGTTTGTTTTTGCCGGGGGTTGGTGAAGAGCCTGTCAGTCGGTCCATGCTCGACAAGGCCACCCTGATACATAAAGGCAGTGTAATCAGACACACGCGCCGCCTGCTGCATGTTGTGGGTGACGATCACCAGGGTAAAGCGTTCTTTGAGGACATGAATCAGCTCCTCAATACGGTAGGTCGACGTCGGATCGAGGGCCGAGGCCGGCTCATCCAGCAGCAGCACTTCAGGCTCGATGGCAATGGCCCGGGCGATCACCAGCCTTTGCTGCTGGCCACCGGACAGATCCAGCGCCGAGCGGTGCAGGCGGTCACGGACTTCGTCCCAGAGCGCCGCCGCACGCAGGGCATCTTCCACCGCCTCATCAATCTGGCGCTTACGCTTGATACCCTGAATGCGCAAACCATAGGCGACGTTTTCATAGATCGAACGCGGGAATGGATTCGGCTTTTGAAAAACCATGCCCACCCGGCGACGAAGCTCGGTCACATCCATCTTTTTGTCGAGGATCGGCTCATTTTCCAGCCAGATCTGCCCACGTGTCTCACAACCTTCGATCAGGTCATTCAGCCGGTTGAAGCAGCGCAGCAGGGTGGATTTACCGCAGCCGGACGGGCCGATAAAGGACGTCACCCGATGGCGCGGAATACCAAGAGTAATATCATGCAAGGCATTGCTGCCCTCGTAACTCAGGGACAGATGCTCCACACGCAGGATGTCATTCGGGCGATCATTACGATGCGCTGTCGCAGCCGCCGGGCGATCGGCCAAAGCCATGATGTCGTGACTGGTCACTGAGTCCTCACCATTCCAGAATTCGATAACGTTCGCGCAAGTGATGGCGCAGGGCCACAGCCGCCAGATTCAGCACACCAATCACCAGTACCAGCAGCAGCGCCGTGGCATACACCAGCGGCCGCGCAGCTTCGACGTTGGGGCTTTGCAGCGCCATGTCGTAAATCTGGAAGCCCAGATGCATAAACTGCTGTTCCAGATGCACATAAGGAAAGTGGCTGTCGACCGGCAGCGACGGCGCCAGCTTGACCACTCCCACCAGCATCAGCGGTGCGACTTCACCCGCCGCACGGGCAACGGCCAGCATGATGCCGGTCATCATCGCCGGGGTCGCCATCGGCAAGGTGACGCGCCACAGGGTTTCCCAACGGGTCGCGCCTAGGGCCAGACTGCCTTCACGCAGGGAGCGCGGAATCCGCGCCAGTCCTTCTTCTGTAGCCACAATCACCACGGGCAGCGTCAGCAGCGCCAGGGTCAACGAGGCCCAAAGCAAACCGGGCGTGCCGAAAGTCGGCGAGGGTAGTGCTTCAGGGAAGAATAGCTGATCCAGCTTGCCGCCGAGGAAATAGACAAAGAAACCGAGGCCAAACACCCCGTACACAATAGAAGGCACTCCAGCCAGATTATGCACGGCAATACGCAGCATCCGTGTCAGCCAGCCTCGCCCGGCATATTCATGCAGGTAGACGGCGGTCATGACGCCCAACGGTGTCACAATCACCGTCATCAGCAGCACCAGAATGACCGTGCCGACAATCGCGGGGAAGACGCCGCCTTCCGAAGTGCCTTCGCGGGGCTGACCGGAGACGAAATCCCACATCCGCGCACCCATGTCCTGCCACTTTTCCGTCAGCGTCATGGCATTGGTACGGCTCACGCGCAGCATTTCTGACAGGGGCAGGCTGACCAGCCTGCCATCCGCAGTCGTGACCAGCAGGGCATCACTCTGGCTTTGCTGATACAACGACTCCAGCTGCTGCTGGCCTTGCTGATAGCGCTGCTGCAGGCGATCACGCTCGCGGCCAAGGCTGTCTTCCAGGGCGACGCTCAGGTCACCCTTGAGTTTGAGACGGCGCTGCTCAAGCCGGTTGGCTTCCAGTGCTGTATTCAGACTGCCAAGCTCCTGCTGCTGCAGAGTCTGCGCCCGGTCATAAAGAGCACGAGCACGCATCAGGCGCTCCTGAAACTGCTGCCAGAAGACCTCAGTGTGCGCATTATCAAAGCGTCGGACACTCTTGCCGTACTGGCTCAGGGAAACCGGCGTACCGTAAAACGTCCCCCAGTTACGCCGCTCAATCGTCCAGAGTTGGGCCGGATAACGGATATGGTCGAGCTGCTCGGCCAACACCCAGCGAAAATCGCCGTCCTGCAGCTCGCGATTACCGACCTTGATTAACCAGCGGTGAAGCGGCTGATCCGCCTGACCCACAGGCAACGGCACACCGGCGGCAGCCAGAATATCGCGGCTCACGGCCTCCTCATCGGTTTTCACACCGGAGAGGGTTTCCGTCTGTCCCTGCTCGTTCTGATAGGTGGCGACCATGACCGGCGCGGGCCAGAAATGCGCGGTACCACGCACCACCAGCGTGCCCAGCAGGCCAAACATCATCAGCAGACACAGAGCAACGGCCAGCGCATTGAGCCAGACCCAGGCGCTGCCGCGTTTTTGCCAGCGCCGAAAGGGTGAGCGCACCAGTAACTCAGAGCGCGCCATAGCGATGCCTCAAACGCTGGCGTATCAGTTCAGCGCCCGTGTTCATCAGAATGCAGAACAGAAAGAGCACCAGCGCGGCCAGAAAGAGAATGCGGTAATGGACACTCTCCAGCCCCGATTCCGGCAGCTCCATCGCAATGGTCGCCGCCAGAGTGCGCATGCCTTCGAAGGGGTTCGAGGACATCAGCGGCGTATTGCCCGAAGCCATCAGCACGATCATGGTTTCACCGACGGCACGGCCAATACTGAGCATGATGGCGGCAAAAATACCGGCGGAGGCGGTGGGCAGCACCACACGGGTCAGGGTTTGCCAGTGGCTGGCGCCCAGTGCCAGCGAGCCGCTGGCCAGACGCCCCGGTACGCCACGGATAGCTTCCTCGCTAATGGAAAAGAGCGTTGGAATAATGGCAAAGCCCATGGCCAGACCAACAATCAGGGCGTTGCGCTGGGCATAGGGAATATCCAGAACATCCGTCAGATACGCCCTAAAATCGCCATGGAAAGCCCAGTGTTCAATCACTGGCGCCCAGGCGCTGCAGGCCCAGATAAGCAGCAGCACGGCAGGCAGAATCAGCCAGAGGATCCGGCCATCCTGACGTTCAGGTCGCAGGCGGTGAGGCAGGGCGCTCATGGCCAGTCCTAACAGCAGAATCCCGACGGGAATCACGAGGGCGGCCATCACTACTGTAAAGAGGTGCGCTTCCAGCTGCGGCGCCAACACCAGACCGGCAAAGAAGCCAAGAATCACCGTCGGCATGGCTTCCATTAATTCAATGCAGGGTTTGATGCGCCGACGCTGGGCCGGGCTCATGAAATATCCACAGAAGATCGCCGCCCCCAAGGCCAGTGGCAGCGCCAGTAACATGGCATAGCAGGCCGCTTTAAAGGTGCCATAGGCGAGGGGCGTCAGGCTGAATTTCGGTACGCTGCTCTGACTGGCCGTTGACTGCCACACATAGGCAGGCTCGGCATAATGGGGATACTGCACTTTGCCCCAGAGATCCTGCCACTGCAGGCCCCCCGCAGGATCACGCCATTGCCAGGCATGCAGTTTGTCGTCCGCCGACAGGGTAAACAGCAGAGGGCCGGGCAGGGCGTTTAGCAGGGCAAGCACTGGCGCAGAGAGGCTGGAGGAAGCGAGTTCGTCCAGCCGTTGCGCCTGACCAGGCCAGTCCTTGGGTGCGGGTAACTCGGCCACAGGCACCTGGTCAAGCTGCCACCAATGGCCGTCCAGCATCAGCACCGCGCTATCAGGCTTGGACGTCAGCCGTTGTCTAAGAAGAGTATTTTCGGTCAGGGAGGTGGTCCAGGGCTGATCCGGCCCGGTCGCCACCTGGCTGAAATGTGCCGATTGGCCCAGCGGCCAGACCTGACTGATCAGGTAAAAGCCCATCAGCAATACCGCCGCTAGCACCAGTGCCGCACAGGCAGCAATCAAACGCCCACCAAAACGATCCAGCCACACCCGCCGGCGACGGCGGCGCTGCAGGGCCGGAGTATTAAATACCGGCTTGGGTGAGGGGGCGTGAGCTGTCATAACAGGTTAGAACCCTGAGGGCATGGACGAGAGATAACTGAGCGATAAAAAGGCCATCCCTCAGTGTAAACCTGCATTATGACACTTCCGTGACATCCTGCACCCGACCGACGAGGTTTCCAGCGGCAGCCCACCTCAGGGATTAACGTCGGCGTAGAGCTTACGTGAGGTGCTGGCGACCTCTGCCGTCAGGGGGACATAACCCTCCTGCACCACTTGCAGCTGGCCTTCGCGGGACAGCATATAGTTCAGTAATTCCTGCTGCTGAGGCGGTAGCGGCTGACCGGGCGCCTGGTTGACATAAACATAGAGGTAACGGGCCAGCGGGTAGCTGCCGTTGGAGGCATTGGTCGGCGTGGCGGCGACCAGTGGCTCATCGGCCTGACGAGCCAGCGCCAGCGCTTTCACCGACGCGGTACGATAACCAATGCCGGAATAGCCAATGGCATTGGGAGAGGAGGAAATCGCCTGCACGACCGCTGCAGAGCCGGGAAGCTCACTGATATTGGGCAGGAAATCACCGCCACAGAGGGCATGCTCCTTGAAATAGCTGTAAGTGCCGGAGACGGCATTACGACCGTAGCGTTGGATATGCTCAACGGCCAGCGGCCCCTCGACACCCAAATCCCGCCAGCGCGATACGCTCTGTCCACCACAGCGTCGGTTGACCGAAAACAGGCTGTCGAGCTGCGCCAGCGTCAAACCTTTCAAGGGATTGTCCTGATGGACATAAACGGCAAGGGCATCAATCGCCACCGGCACCGCCGTCGGTGCATAGCCATAGCGCTTTTCAAAGGCACGCCTTTCCGCCGGGTTCATCAAGCGGCTCATAGGCCCCAGAGAAGCCGTGCCTTCGGTTAGCGCAGGTGGCGCCGTGGCAGAGCCTGCTGCCTGAATCTGTAACTGGATACGCGGATAAATGCGCTGAAAAGACTGCGCCCAGCGCGACATCAACCCCGCCAGCGTATCCGAACCCACGGAGCTAACGACGCCTGCGACACCGCTGGTTTTGACATAGGCAGGCAGTTGCGGATCCACCCGCGGAGCGGCCTCAGCCAATCCCGTGAAGAGCCCGAGCGACAAGGCCAGCAGCATGCGCATAGGGCGATGCATCGCCTCTGACAGACCGATCCGGGCACCGCGCTTTTTCCTGAATTGATTGAACACCCACGACCTCCTGAACGTCTGGCTGACAGAAACGGGCATTAACTCCCGGTGAATACAGCATTCTTCAGTCATGCCGCCCGACACGCCGGACCTGAGCCGCCATGACGCAGCGCCAGCAATTGACGACGCTTTGGGCTGCATACCCCGCATAAATGTCGCTATACTGGGAGCTTTACGGCTGATTGGCGATCCCTTCAGCACCCCGAGACACACGACGGATTTGCAACCATGTCTGTAGATCACGCTGACGATACCCTCGACAGTGAAGAAAACAACCCTGTTCCTGTGGGCGAACTGAGCCTGCAGTTTCCGGCACAAATCAGCGACACCAACGCCTACGGCGATATTTACGGTGGCTGGCTGGTCAAACACATGGATACTGCCGCAGCGGTTCATGCCGGACGGCTGGCCCACGGCCGAATTGCCACGGTGTCCATTTCCGGCATGGAGTTTCTGTCTCCGGTGCTGGTCGGCACACTCCTGAGCTTCTATACCGAAGTGCAGGAAACCGGCAAATCCTCCATGAAAATTAATGTCGAAGTCTGGGCTCGTTGCCCGGATGGCAGCGAGTTTCGCAAGATCACCACGGCCTTACTGGTGATGGTCGCCATCAACGATGACGGACACATTCGTCCACTTCCCAGTGAATTCCAGCGTATCGGTCACTAAGGGCGACTGTTCACTCTGAAATTTCCGACTATGCTTAAGGCTGCACACCACCGACAGGGTCTGCAGCCATGGCTACCGCGTCATCCACAACCCACGCCTCACTGGCAGCGGCAGAGTCTCATCTGCTGCTGGATCACTGCTATTTGCCTGCACGTCGCTGGCTGCTCCTCTCCCTCGGCGCCCTGACCCTGCTGGGCACGCTGATACTGCTGATCGCCTTTACTCCGCACCGTTTTATGCTCTTGCCCGCCAGTGGATTTTTACTGCTGAGCGCCGCTGCCGGAGCGTATCTGACTTACCGTGACAATGGCGCCGTGCTGAGCCGCAGTGCACTTTGCCTCATCGCCGCGCTTTATCCGCTGTCACTTTACTGGATGCTGCGCAGCCTGCTCCCAGGGCCACCACTCTGGCTGGAAGCCAGCCTGCAGGGAATGATGATTGTGCTGTTGAGTCTGGTCGCCGGTTACTGGCGACTTAGCCTGACGCTGCTGGCCTTTGATCTGCCGTTGGCGACAGTTTGCCTCTGGCAGCGCGAGGCTGAAATGACGCTGATTGCACTCTTTGCGCTGGTCAGTGCCACCGCCATTGCTCTGATGATGACAGGTTTACAGGAAATGCTGGCCGGGCGTTACCTCAGAGCGCGCGGCATCGCCGGTATCTCCCCGACGGATTTCAAGGACAGCCTGCCCAATCAGCGCCAGTGGCAAAGCCGGCTGCAGCATGCCGAAGAACATGACCCTCTGACCGGGCTGTTTAACCGTTATTACTGCCTGGATTACCTGCGCAAACAACTGCAACGCCACCGCCAGCTCTCCGACCGCCATTTGAGTACGCTCCTGCCTGCTGAGCTGGCCGACAGCGACAAAGTCTCCGGTCCGACGGATCTGAGCCGCCATCAGCTGGGCCTTGTCATGCTGAGTCTGGATGAGTTCAAACCGCTGAATGAACGTTACGGTTTTCAAATGGGCGATGCCTTGCTGCAACAGCTCAGCGAGCGCTTAAGCTTTCTCAATCCGGCGCCGTATGTGAGCGCGCGGCTGGATGGCGATACCTTTGTCATGGTGCGCCAGAGCAAGCAACCGGAGGAATTCCGGCTCTGGCTCAATCAGGTCGAGCAGACCCTGCAACAGCCGTATCTGCTCACCCAGCAGGGCAAAAGCCTGTCGCTGCGGGTTGGCCTCAGTGTGGGCGTGGTACTGGCGCCGCAGGATGGGTATCATGCCGACCACTTGCTGAGCCTCGCAGAACATCGCATGTTCCGCGCCAAGCTCCACCTGACAAGCCCCTCCACAGGAGACACGGCGTGAGCCGAACCCCCATCTACCTTTCCTGGTCCAGTGGTAAAGACAGCGCCTGGACACTCTACCAGCTGCAACACCACCCAACCCTCGAAGTTCGCGGTCTGCTCACCACCTTCAACGAAGCCTTTGACCGGGTCGCCATGCATGCAGTACGAAGAACCCTGACGCAGGCGCAGGCTCGTGCCGCTGACCTGCCACTGTACGCGGTGGATTTACCCTGGCCTTGCTCGAATGAGGCATACGAAGCACGTATGGGCACCGCGGTGGCGACCCTCAAAGCCGAAGGTATTCGCGGTTTTGCCTTTGGCGATCTGTTTCTTGAGGATGTGCGCGCCTATCGCGAGGCCAAGCTCGAAGGCACAGGTCTGCAAAGCCATTTTCCCCTCTGGCGAAAACCCACGGAGGCACTGGCCCGGGAAATGGTTGAAGCCGGAGTGAAGGCCACCCTGACCTGCGTTGACCCCGGACAAGCGCCCGCAGACTGGGCCGGACGCTCTTTTGATCATGAACTGATCGAGGATTGCCTGAAGGCGGGCATTGACCCCTGTGGTGAACGCGGGGAATTTCACACCTTCGTAAGTGACGGGCCCATGTTCACCGAGGCGATTGCGGTGACTACCGGCGAGATCGTCGAGCGTGATGGTTTCATCTTCGCTGATATCCTGCCTAAAACCTGACAAGGAGACGCCAATAGCGTCGAAGTTACGCTTTTACCCCCTACAGAAAAAACAAACCCGACCAGAATCATCGTTCCGGTCGGGTTTGGTGAGATCACTGCAGAACGCGTTAGCGGCGTTTACTTCACCCGGGTTTCAACCTTCAGCAGGGTATCCAGCTCGACACTCAGTTCATCACCACTTTTCAGCGGCCCGACACCCGCAGGCGTGCCGGTAATCACCACATCACCGGGCTGCAGGCTGAAGTACTGGCTGATATAGGCCAGCAGCGGCAGCACCGGGTTAATCATCTCGGCGGTTGAGCCATCCTGACGAACTTCGCCATTAATAGTCAGGCGAAGGCCCAGCTGCTGCAGATCCGTCGCCGGGTCAAAGCGAACAAATGATGACAGAGGCAGGGCACCATCAAAGCTTTTAGCCTTTTCCCAGGGCTGGCCTTTGTCTTTCAGCTGGCTTTGCACATCGCGCAGGGTGAGATCCAGCGCCAGACCCAAACCGGCAATGGCCTCTTTGGCCTGGGCGGCATCGGCACGGCTAAGCGGCTTGCCAATCAGAATCGCCAGCTCGGTTTCATAATGCACATCCTGGCTCAGATGATCGGGCAGGGCGATAGGCTCGGCCATCGGCACCACCGCACTGGCAGGCTTGATAAAAAGCAGCGGTTCTGTCGGCGTAGCGTTATTCAGCTCGCGAATGTGCTCTACATAATTGCGGCCAATACAGACCACTTTACCCAGTCCGTGAATCCAGGTTTCGCCGT
The DNA here is from genome assembly GCF_046614695.1 of Pokkaliibacter sp. CJK22405. Lineage (NCBI taxonomy): Bacteria > Pseudomonadati > Pseudomonadota > Gammaproteobacteria > Oceanospirillales > Balneatrichaceae > Pokkaliibacter > Pokkaliibacter sp. CJK22405. Next base: position 11,747 of record NZ_JBKKHQ010000021.1, on the reverse strand, counting down.
CAGTGAAATGGTGTTGGTAAGCCATCAATCGTCTTCCTTATCGTCAACTGGCGCCGGGGTCCGGCCTGAGGCCGCCCGCACGCATCGCCGGTATTTACCGGTTTCACTTAAGAATGCACCTGCCTGAGTACTTGGGGGCAGGGTAGATGAATAAAACTAAACGCTATCGTAAAAATATTCACTTTTGAAACAGGGAAAAGCCGTAATTGATCCCTCGTCTTTGCCTGAGCTGTGCTATCATGTCGGCCCCGAAACGCAGACCCGACCCTGATACTTCCTGCAGACTGCGTGATCATACCGATATGGTCAGCGAAGTATCTCCGGCGACTGCTCATCCGCACAGTATGGCGAGGTTTCCGCAAGCATCATGAGTAAGAACGTTTCTCTTGATAAGAGCAAAATCAAGATTCTTCTGTTGGAAGGTGTCCACCAGTCTGCCCTGGACATGTTTCACAGCCAAGGTTACACCAATATCGAGTACCACAAAGGCTCCCTGCCTGAGGAACAGCTGCTCGAATCCATTCGTGATGCACACTTTATCGGTATCCGTTCCCGTACCCAGCTGACCGAACAGGTGCTGGAACAGGCACAGAAACTGGTCGCTGTAGGCTGTTTCTGTATCGGTACCAACCAGGTCAATCTGGATGCAGCACTGGCTCGCGGTATTGCGGTATTTAACGCGCCTTACTCCAACACCCGCTCCGTTGCCGAGCTGGTGCTGGCTGAAATCATCATGCTGATGCGTGGTATCCCCGAGAAGAACATCGTTTGTCACCGAGGCGGCTGGCAGAAATCTGCCGAGAACAGCTACGAAATCCGTGGCAAAAAACTCGGTATCATCGGTTACGGCTCCATCGGTACCCAGCTGTCGGTCATGGCCGAATCCATGGGTATGCAGGTGTTCTACTACGACGTGGTCACCAAGCTGCCACTGGGTAACGCAACTCAGGTGGCGTCCATGGAAGAGCTGCTGGGTAAAGTCGATGTCGTCAGCCTGCACGTACCAGAGACTGCGGCGACCAAGCAGATGTTCGGCGCCCGCGAACTGGGCTGGATGAAGCAGGATTCCATCCTGATCAACGCCTCACGCGGCACCGTGGTGGATATCGAAGCGCTGGCTGAAGCGGTCACCAGCAAGAAGCTGCTGGGCGCTGCCATCGACGTATTCCCTGTTGAGCCACGCTCCAACAAGGATGAGTTCGTTTCCCCGCTGCGTGGTCTGGATAACGTCATCCTGACCCCACACATCGGCGGTTCCACCATGGAAGCCCAGGAAATGATCGGCGTTGAAGTCTCCGAGAAGCTGATCCGTTACAGCGATAACGGCACCTCCACCATGTCCGTGAACTTCCCGGAAGTGGCGCTGCCTTCTCACCCTGCGCATCACCGCCTGCTGCACATCCACAAAAACGTGCCCGGCATTCTGTCGCAGATCAACAGCGTCTTCTCCGAGAACAACATCAACATCGCTTCTCAGTTCCTGCAGACCAACGAGAACGTTGGTTACGTCGTTATCGATGTGAACAAGGAATACTCTGAGCTGGCGCTGGAAAAACTGCAGCAGATCGAAGGCACCATCAAAACCCGCGTGCTGTTCTGATAATGTCCTGCCACTGAGCCGCGCTACGGCAGGCTCAGACCATAAAAAAACCGGCGAATTCCGCCGGTTTTTTTGTTTCTCACTGACTCCAGCATCGAAATTTGCTGAAGTGCGAGGCAGCCCGATACAGGCGCACAAAAGTGTTGTGTGTGCATGGAGATCAGGTGCCGCGAACGCTGGGATCTGACTCCTTTGCCGCAGGATTCTTCACGACGCTGAATCGCAGGCCGAATACCAGTGGCACGGCCATCGCATTGACGATCAGGGCCACCAGCCAGATGGCTCCGGGCCAGTGCTCCCGAACGCGGAAATAGACGCTCGCAAATATCAACGGCCCGACGATGGACGCCAGGCTCATCGCAGATGCCAGCACGCCCTGGAACTGGCCTTGCCGGCTTTCGTCAACGAGGCGGCTTGCAAGCGACTGCAAGGCAGGGGTGCCCAGACCAGCAAGCGCGACAACCGGCATGATGGCGAACACCACCCAGCCTTGCGTGGTGCAGGCCATGATCACCAGTGCGACACAGGCACCGACGATGCCGGCCAGCACCGCGCCGCGCTCTCCCAACATCTGTACTGCGCGGTCCGGCAGGAACGCTTGCGCCAGCGTCTGAAACACGCCAAAGGCGCCCAGTGAAAGGCCGATCCATCGTCCGTCCCACTGGAACACGTCATGGCCCCACAAGGCCCAGCAGGTGCCGTACACCTCGCCGGTCGCGCTCAGGAGGAAGAAGACGGCAACGACCGGCATCAGCGGTTTCATCGACAATCCCCATCGCAAGGGGCGCAGCGGATTGAGCGCGGCCAGATCAATCTTCTCACGACTGGGCGTGCGGGATTCCGGCAACAGGAACAGCGCCAGCAACAGGTTGCCCGCATTGAGTACCGCAGCCGCGATGAACGGCAATCGCAGCCCGTAATCGCCGAGAGCGCCGCCAAGCACCGGGCCAAGGATAAAGCCGATACCGAACATGGCGTTGAAAATGCCAAATCGTTTCGCGCGCAATGCTTGGGGCGAGATGTCGGTGATGTAGGCCGTTGCGACCGAGAGGTTGGCGCTGGTCAGCCCGGCAATGGCACGACCGATGATCAACAGCCCCAGCGACGGCGCGAACGCCATCAATACATAGTTGACAGCCGCGCCGCCCAAAGAGATCAGCAGCACGGGCCTGCGGCCCAGCCGGTCGCTCAAGGCGCCGAGGACAGGTGCAAAGAAAAACTGCATCGCGGCATACAGCGCGGTGAGAATGCCGACGTAGGAGGCAACATTCGCGGCATGGGTCACGTCCTCGATCAGGCGCGGCAGGATCGGAAAAATCAGACCCATCCCGACCGCATCGAGCGCGATAGCGGCGAAGATAACAACGAGGGCCTTGTTCATTGCGATATCGTTTGCACGGGCTGGCGATCGTGGAAGACGCCGCCAGTGGGGCCATCGGCGCCCAGCGTGGCAGCCCAGACAATGCCCTTGGCGGCTTCGGCCGGAGGCAGATCGTTGGCATCATCGCCGCGTTCGGGATGGGTGGCGACCGCTCCCGGATCGACAGCATTGACGAGGATCGACGTATCAGCAAGGGCCGTGGCCAGGGTCGCCGTCAGTGCGTTGACAGCGTATTTGGCAAAAGAATAGGCAGGTGAAAAGAAGGTGCCGGGGCCAGGAGCTTCTACCTGACGTGTCGCCGCGCTCGTGACATTGACGATGCGTGCAGCTGGTGCCCGCCGCAGCAGCGGCAGCAGGGCCTGGGTCAGGCACCAGCAACCGAATACATTCACCTCGAACGCGGATTGCAGTTCATCGAAATTGACCTCCAGTACCGAGCACGTATTGAAGTCGGGCATAGTGCTGGCGTTGTTCACCAGCAGGTCCAGATGATTGATCGTCAGAGCGAGGTGGCCGGCAGCTTTGAAGATGCCGGACCGGTCGGTCAGATCGAGACGCAGTGCAGTCGCCGCATGGCCTTCTTCGCGCAATTGCGCGGCAAGCTGTTCTGCCTGGCTCGGGTTCCTCGCCGTAAGGATGACGTGATAGTTCAGTTCGGCTAGCTGTCTGGCAACCGCGAAGCCAAGGCCTTGCGAACGACTGACGCCCGTGATCAGCGCCGTACGGGATACATGGGAAAGTGTTTGCATGGAACGCTCCTTTGTCGGTGTTCGACCGGAGCGATTCCATCGAAGTGAGGAGCCACACGGACGAACAGAAGATGCCAAAACGGCATCGGGTGTTCGTCGTGGGGTCCCTTGCGATGGCAGGAGACAGAGCTTTCGTTTCCGAAAGGACTTGGGCTTACCAAACCAAGTCTGCCTTTTTCGACGGCGTTATTTTAGCAGCGGTGTTGTTCCTACTCAATCTGCCCGGCGGCCAATGCGATGATGGCAAGGGCAGCCGCAACGCAGCAATCAGGAACGCCACTGTGAGCACCGCAAACAAGCAGCTGCCCAAGACCCAAAGCGACGTCCCTATGTGGTTCCTAGCCCATAATTTACATGGCTCGCAGGCAGATCAAAGCCCCCTAAGCTCTTGCACCATCTGGGCTTTCAGCTTTATACCCGCCTACACGGACGACCTGACACGAGCAATTTTTTGTCTCTAATAACGCCCACACTTACGCTGACGTTGGGTTAGCTGAAATATCGGTGGTCTCAATCGGCCGCAGTACCCGGCAGGGATTGCCTGCAGCCACAACGCCTGCGGGTATTGATTTCGTGACCACACTGCCAGCACCAATCACTGTGCCTTGGCCAATACTGACTCCCGGAAGCACCTGCACACCGGCACCAAGCCAGACATCATCGGCAATATGAATAGGCCGGGCATACTCAAGCCCCTGATTGCGCTGCGCCACATCCAGCGGGTGCCCAGCCGTATGCAGACCGACATTGGGACCAAGAAAGACGTTATTACCAATCCGCACAGGCGCACCGTCGAGAATGGTCAGGTTCACATTGGCGTAGAAGCCATCACCAATATCGATATTGAAACCGTAATCACAATAGAACGGCCCTTCGATCACAAAGCCGTCGCCGACCTTGCCCAGCAGAGACCTCAATAAACTCTCGCGGCGGGCGACCTGATCCGGCGGCGTCTGGTTCAGATGGAATAACTGCATCTTGGCATGGGCGCGCAGCTGCAACGTCTCTTCATCGAAGTTGGCATCGTAGAGTTGCCCGGCTGCGGCTTTTTCCAGTTCCTTCATGCTGACCTCCTGTCCTTTGATCGCTTGGCCTAGCGCACTTCAAAGCGCAGGGTGCCGATAATCTGACCGCCTTCGGTCACAACCTGGACCTTCCATTTCCCTTTCACGTCCTCAGGGAAGTTGCTCTTATGAGTCCAGGCACGATAGCCCTGCTTGCGCCCGCCATGAATTTCCAGAGCGATGCGGTCGACCGTATGCCCCTCATGCTTCCAGACGTGAAAGACCTTTTCATCCAGACCCTGAGGCGCATTGATGGCGGTGAAGGCATACAGGCCTTGCTGTCGCAGCTCGCTTTCGGTCAGGCTTTTGATGCCTTTGCCGGGATCACGACGGTCATTATTCATCGAGGTGGTAATCGCTACCTGATTCATCCACAGGGTTGCCGGTGGCACCCAGGGACGCAGCACAACACCAGCGATGCCGACGACGGCGGTCATACTCAGCGCCATCAGCCAGCGCCGTGGCGAAGTAATGGGAATGGAGACCAGACGGCTTGGCAGCGACACCAGCAGCGTCATTACCAGTGCCAGCAAGTAGGATTCGGCAGTATTCAGGTGAACAATCAGCGGCAAAGCAGTGAGCATCACCGCAAACAGCGCCAGATTGTGATACGCCAGAAATAGCGCGCGCTTGGTACTCAGCCAGTGGTAATAGAGCGGGTCGATAATGGAAATCAGCGCTGCTGCGCCTAGAAGCCCGGTAAAGACCGCCTGACCGGAGTTCCAGCTGGTGGTAATGGCAAAGAAGGGAAGAACGAAAAACAGGCTTTCCTGATGGATCAGCTGCGTGACGTAACGCAGTAGCGGCGGCGGCAGAAAGAGGCCAAAGCGTTTGGCGAGAGTCTGCGTGAGGATGTTCTCCAGCATCAGCCACAGCCAGGTGACGATCATCACCACCGCCATGATTTTTCCAGCGCCGTGCTGACGGTCCACCAGAAAGAAGCTCGCTATCCCCGAGACAAAACCAAAAAGCGCAATCAGCCTCGGAAACCGCTGAATAATAGCGGCGCCCTTGGCAATCCAGTGCTGTAACCACTCCCGGCTCTGCGCGATCATCCTGATCAGACTCCTGTGACGAATGACATCCGACTACTCGCTAAATTGACGACCAGTATAGCGGATCTGTCTTCGGCATCCGTCGCCCTCTGTTACGGTTTCAATCAGAGTTCGCCTGCTGAGCACAGCCATAGTGCATTGCCTCCTCCGATGTTCACCACAATGAACCACCCCCTTTTGGTTCCATTAAAAAAACAGCCGTCGTCTGAAAGCCTTGAGCGTTGCGCTCATGACAATAATCTGTTGTGCACATTGGCGGTATAAAGGCCTTCTATTCCATCACTTGATAGAAAATTTGTTGTAAATCAGCCACTTAACCAATAGCGCCAAAATTCGATGCGGTTCAGTGATTTTTGCAAACAAATGTCACCTTTCCGGCATCTCTTGAAATGAAAAAATCGCTGTCCCAAAAGCCTTGGGAAGGAATCTTCGCGCCTGCAGTGGCGCAGCTTTTGCTGGATTCCCGATGCCCCTGTTGTTTCGACTCACTGAGCGCTTCTCACAGCTTCCTGCCCGAGTCGTCCAATAGCAGGTTTACGTCGAACCGCCTGTGATGGTCGCTGACCTCCTCTGCACATCGACGATGAACCGCGACATCACCAATCTTTCACGCCTGCACACGCAGGTCTCGGCCTGCCGCATGAGGCAGGTATCACGTGCCAGACTTAGGCTATGGATGGGAGAGTGAAATGGCAGCTAGCGCTGAACAGTTAGAGAAAGGTATAGACGCCGCCGCAACCGCGAGCAGTAGCAGCACGACCGCCAATCATGCCGGTACCCGCAAGACATCCACCCAACAGATGGAAAAGTGGCTGGCTAGTCAGCTGGAAATGGCCGGTATCACCCTCAATGGCCCCAACTCCTGGGATCCGCAGGTACGTAACCCTGACGTTTATTACCGCGTTTTCCGTGAAGGCACGCTCGGTATCGGTGAAGCCTATATGGATGGCTGGTGGGAATGTGAGCAGCTGGATGAGCTGATCAGTCGCGCGGTCAGTGCTCAGCTGGAGAAGAAGCTGACGGGCCGCTGGGTATTCGTTAAACACTGGCTGATGGCACGCATGTTCAATATGCAGTCGGTGCGCCGTGCCTTTCAGGTGGGCGAACAGCACTATGATGCGGGTAATGATCTCTATCAGGCGATGCTGGATGAGACCATGGCCTACTCCTGCGGTTACTGGAACAGCGCGGATAACCTGCATGAAGCACAAAAAGCCAAGCTGGATCTGATCTGTCGCAAGGCGCAGCTCAAGCCCGGCGAAAATGTGCTTGAGATCGGTTGTGGCTGGGGCAGTTTCGCCGAACTGGCCGCCCGTGATTACGGTGTCAACGTCACCGGTATCACCATCTCCAAAGAGCAAAAAGCCCTCGCCGATGAACGCTGTGCCGGTCTGCCGGTCAATATCGAACTGATGGATTATCGCAGCCTGGAAGGTCAGTTCGACAAGCTGGTTTCCATCGGCATGTTCGAGCATGTTGGCCAGAAGAACTACGACACTTATCTGTCCTCTGCTCATCGCCTGATGAAAGATGATGGCATCTTCGTTTTGCACACCATCGGCAGTGATACCTCCCAGCTCGGCACCGACCCCTGGATTCACAAATACATCTTCCGTAATGGCGCGATTCCGTCACTGGGTCAGATCTCTGATGCCTGCGAGCCATATTTTGTGATGGAGGATGTGCACAACTTTGGCCCGGACTATGACCGCACCCTGATGGCCTGGTTTGAGCGCTTCGAGGCGGCCTGGCCGCAGCTGAAAGACCAGTATGACGAGCGTTTCTACCGGATGTGGACCTACTACCTGAAAAGCTGTGCCGGTGCCTTTCGCGCCCGCTCCCTGCAGCTCTATCAGGTGGTCCTGCGCAAACGTCAGCAGCCCATGAGCCGCTATCACAGCCCACGATAAGTAAGACTGAAACAGCCTCTCCACCGGGAGCAGGCATAGATAATGACAGACACGGCAGCGAGAAAAGCCTGTAAAAGCTTTTCCCCAAGCCGTGCAAAAAAAGACCGAGATGGTTTTGATGAGAGAGCAATAACCAGAAATCACTCTGAACAGACCGGGCGGTGAGGGCGATCACTCCGCTCAGAGTTTCAGAAGCAACAAAAAAGCCCGGCAATCGCCGGGCTTTTTCTATGGAATCAGGAGAGGTCGCGACTTACCAGAGTGAGCGGGACTTCTTGCTAACCTTGTATTCATCATCGTCTTCGTCACGGGAAGAACCGCCCAGCTCGATGCTGCCGCTTTTCTTCTCTTCCATCTCGAAGAAGTTAGGAATGGTGCTCTGGTAATCCACAGAAATCGTCTGTGAAGCAGAGGAGGTTTGCGTCGACTGCGGTGGAGCAGAAATCGTGTTGTCGGCTTTGGGCATTTCCACCGGCTGAGAGGTATGCGCCTGCTGACCGGACATGGTCACAATTTCTTTGGCCACGATACGACCATCGGCAGTACGCTCCAGGGTTTTGACCGGCGCATAGAAGTAAAAGCGCGATACCCCGGCAGGCAGCCAACGTACCATGCCGCTGCCATTGGAGGAGCGAAACAGGCCACGGTTACGTTCCATTTCTGCGCCGTCCACGTTCTGGGGACGCAGATAACCACTCTGAATCATGAAGAGTTCCATCGTGGTATAAGTGCGCATATAGCTCATGTTTACTCCTCCCAGCGCAACAAGTTACGTGATAAGTGGCACCGGTTCATTTTGGGTTCCCACTCAGCCGTAAATAAAAGTGGCTATTTTATAACCACTCCCGGGTCAGGCCAAGTCTGAGGGTGAATTAATCCCTCAGAGCCAGCCTTTGCGCTTGAAGAAGAAGTAGGTACCAAAGGCACTGGCGAGCATCATGCCGATGGCCAGCGGGTAGCCAAAATCCGTGTGCAGCTCCGGCATGGAGTCAAAGTTCATGCCGTAAATACTGGCGATCAGCGTTGGTGGCAGGAAGATAACTGCGGCAACGGAGAAGATTTTGATGATCTTGTTCTGCTGCAGGCCGGTGAAGCTCATGGCCGCATCCAGCAGGAAGTTGATCTTGTCGAACAGAAACTGGGTATGCGGCAGCAGGGATTCGATATCCGCCAGCATCTCCTTGATCTCTTTCTTGGCGTCCTTGTCCAGCTGCTCGTTGGTGTAGCGCTGCAGGAAACGCAGGGAGCGCTGGGTATCCAGCAGGCTCAGGCGGATCTTGCCGTTAGCATCTTCCTGCATGGTAATGAGGCGCAGCATGTCATCCAGCTCTTCATCCTCGAACACCTGCTGTGAGGCTTTCTCCAGCACGGTGTAAACATCCTCCAGCAGATCCGAAAGGTAATCGACCTTGAGGTTGAAGAGGTGCACCAGCACTTCCATGGGATCGCGCACACTGATGCGGTGCTGACGGACATAGTTGCGGAACAGGCGAATCAGGCCGATGTCTTCTTCACGCACGGTGAAGAGCATGTGCTCACGCAGGTTGAAAGACACGTTAACGCCACGCAGCTCCTTACCCACCCGGTGCGGAAACAGCGAGTGAATATGCAGGCCGTCCTGGTCCATGTAGAAACGGGAGGATGCCTCAATCTCGTTCAGGTCTTCCTGATCCGGCATCTCTTCCTGATAGAACGTTGAGAGCCATTCACGCTCGGCATCGTTGGGCTCAAAGGCATCCACCCACAGCACGGTTTCGGGCAGGGATTCACGCACGCTCAGCTCTTTCATGTGCAGAGCAGAGCCTTGAAGATAGTAAGCGGTAATCATGTTCATTCACTCCCGACGCCGTGTCCGCCTGGCGGATCAAAACAGGAACCGCGCTCGTGGCGCGACGTCATTCTATGCATATACCGTCCCAGTGCAATCAACCTCAAGCGGGTTCTGCAAAGGCGTGCAGTCATAACAGGCTGAAATCATAAAAAGCCCGGTCGGCAGCCTTAGTAGAAGTGGCGGACTGGTCTACGCTATAGATGTAAAAATTTTTTAACGCAGCGTGCACTTCGGTAATCCGTTACCGTGAGAGACCAAAGCATCACGGTTACTGACAGGAAGACAGAGTAATTTTTCCTGATATTTTCAGACTGACGGATAAGTGCCGATTATTATCAGCATTCTGCGACCACAGTTGTGGCAAACTGAAAACAAAAGGAGTGGGTGATCCTGTGATGTCCACCCTCTACCCCATAAGACAAGGGACGCTGCATGACTGACGATGCACTGATTTCCAAACCCACCGCGACACCCATCAGTATCGCGGCGATTTCTGTGGCGCTGTTTATTCCCTTGTTTGCGGTGCTCTGGTTGCTCATCAGCAACTATGACAGCAGTGTGCGCAACGACTACGTTGAAGCGCAGAACAAGCAGCTGCAAACCCGCCTGAATTCTCTGATTAACGAGCTGGACCGAAGCCTGCATCAGCTCAGTAACCTGCCTCAGGTCGTCGCTGAAAGCCGCAACGTTCAGGATGCGCTACAAGGCCGTCCCAGCCGTTACCAGATGCAGGATCGCGTTGATCAGTATCTGGAAACCATCGCCGGCAACCTCGGTGTCGACATGATCTGGCTGATGGATACCCAGGGTAATACCATTGCGACCAGTAATTTCCGCGCCCCGGAATCCCTTATTGGGCAGAATTTCGCCTATCGCAACTATTTCCGTGAATCCATCAAAGGCAATCTGGGTCATCAGTTCGGTATTGGTGTAACGACTCTGGTGCCTGGCTTCTATTTCTCGGCCCCGGTGCAGGAGAACGGTCAGGTCATTGGTGTCGTCGGCCTTGAGATTGATGTCGCCAGCCTCGTGAAGTGGGTACCGCTGGAGAACATGCTGGTCACCGACCCCAATGGTCTGGTCATCATGTCCTCCAATTCTGACTACCTGCTCAACACCATGCCGGACTCGCGCCTGCAGACCATGCCTCGCGATGATCTGCTCAAGGAATACCAGCGCGCGGGCTTTAATCCCCTGCATTTACAGCTGAGTGGCATCTTCGGCGGCCACAACCTCTGGACGCTGGGCGATGATGAGACCTCAGCCCTGCTGGATCGTCGTCCGAGCGATGCCAATGATTTTGAAGGCATCGTCTATAACCGCCTGAACGAATTCGCCGCTTTCGATACCCAGCACAAGGTCCACCTGCTGATCGCCGCTATTGGCTCCCTGCTGCTCGCGATCGCGATTGCCAGTACGCTGGTTTACCTGCGCCGCAGCCGCGCCGGCGAGCGAGCCCTGAAGGCCAACCAGGCCAAGCTGGAAATGATTAATGCCCAGCTGGAAGCAATGGCGGGTGAAGATCCGCTGACTGGCCTGTATAACCGTCGTAAGCTCAATGCCCTGCTGGATGATGAGTGGAACCGCTCCAAGCGTTACCGCCGTCCACTGACGCTGGCGATTCTCGACCTCGACTTCTTCAAGCGTATCAACGATACCCTTGGCCATGGCGCGGGTGATGCGGTACTGGTGCACGTCGCCAAGCTGCTCGGCAAGAACAAGCGTAACAGTGACATTCTGGCCCGTCTGGGCGGTGAAGAATTCATCATGGTGCTGCCTGAAACGCGCGCCGAGGAAGCGATGATCCTGATGGAGCGTCTGCGCATCATGATTCAGGAAAACCCAACGCCCTGGCAGGCTGAGAGCATCCCGCTGACGGTCAGTATCGGTATCGCTAACCTCAACAGTGAAGACCGTGTCAGCGACATGCTGTCCCGTGCCGACAAGGCCCTGTACGAAGCCAAGGAAAGCGGCCGTAACCGTATTCAGCGGCTGGATACCGAGTGCATCAGCGAATCCCTGCGCAGCTGATGGTCAGATAACGGGCTGTGCTCAAAGACAACTAAGGCGACCCTCGGGTCACTGCTGTCCCATAGTTTTTGATCATAAAGGGATCCTCATTTGAGGATCCCTTTTTTGTGGCTCTGGTGGAGTGGG
>NZ_JBKKHQ010000020.1:0-28935 GCF_046614695.1 Pokkaliibacter sp. CJK22405 | reverse complement strand
CACTTCAGGTGAGCTTGTTCGAGCGTATCCCCCTTTGGGCGCTGCTTAATCCCACTCCACCAGAGCCACAAAAAAGGATCCTCAAATGAGGATCCCTTTATGATCAAAAACTATGGGACAGCAGTGGTGCTTAAAGCACCTCTTTTTTTATGAACGAACCGGAGTGATCGCAGGACCCTTTAGGGAACCAGCTTGCCCCACAGATCGTGATCATCAGCATCCTCAACGATCGCCTTCACAAACTGACCTGGTTCAAGCTGTGTCTGACCATCAAGGAAAATCTGGCCGTCGATGTCAGGAGCATCCGCTTTGGTGCGACCCACAGCCCCTTCGGCAACCACTTCATCGATCAGCACATCGACCTGCTTACCTACTTTTGCCGCCAGCTTGCGAGCACTGATTTCGGCCTGTTTTTCCATAAAACGTGCCAGCCGCTCTTGCTGCACCTCTTCAGGAATAGCCGCAGCGATATCATTCGCACGCGCCCCTTCAACGGGGGAATAAGCAAAAGCCCCAACACGATCCAGCTGCGCTTCATCAAGGAAATCAAGCAGCTCCTGGAATTCAGCATCCGTTTCACCGGGGAAGCCGACGATAAAGGTGCTTCGCAGAGTGATATCCGGACAGATACTGCGCCATGTCTGGATACGCTCCAGCGTCTTCTCCGCAGCCGCAGGGCGAGCCATGGCTTTCAAAACACGCGGGCTGGCGTGCTGAAATGGAATATCCAGATACGGCAGGATTTTGCCTTCAGCCATCAGTGGAATGACATTATCGACTGAAGGATACGGATATACGTAGTGCAAACGCACCCATACGCCCATTGAACCCAGAGCTTCACATAGCTCCAGCATACGTGTTTTAACAGGTCGCCCCTGCCAGAACCCCGTGCGGTACTTAAGATCCACACCATAGGCACTGGTATCCTGAGATACCACAAGCAGCTCTTTCACACCGGAGTTCACCAGACGCTCGGCTTCATCCAGCACCGAACCGACCGGACGGCTGACCAGATCACCACGCAGCGATGGAATGATGCAGAAAGTACAGCGATGGTTACAGCCTTCGGAAATTTTCAGATAGGAGTAATGCTTAGGCGTCAGTTTAATCCCCTGAGGCGGTACCAGATCAATAAAGGGGTTGTGATCTTTCTTCGGTGGAAGAAACTCATGGACCGCACTAACCACCTGCTCATATTGCTGAGGGCCAGAGACGCTGAGAACTGAGGGATGCACATTACGGATGTCCTCTTCCTTGCCACCCATACAGCCCGTCACGATTACCTTGCCATTCTCTTTCAGCGCCTCACCGATCGCATCCAGAGACTCCTGCTTGGCTGCATCAATAAAACCGCAGGTGTTCACGACCACCAGATCAGCATCCTGATAGGTAGGTACCAGCTCATAACCTTCAGTGCGCAACTGAGTCAGGATACGCTCGGAATCAACGGTTGCCTTGGGGCAGCCAAGGCTGATGAAACCAACCTTTGGGGTGGATGGAGTACTCATAGGGTTTGCCCCTCTGGTTAATCACGGTGAGAAAATGGTGCGAAATTATACAGTGACTGAGATTAACGCGCACGTCTCTCTCTGTGAAATTTCGTGCGTTCTTTACGCATTCACCTACACAAGAAAGTCTGCGGTCTCATAAATACACAGATCTTATTCTGGTAGCACTAAAGGTGTACTTCCTGTCCCGTTAAACACAGAGAACAAACGGCTGGCCCCCTTTATTCAGCTAACTGCGATAACACAGCAGCGACAGACATTACGACAGCGCAGCAGCACTGCAAACACTGTCAGCTTTTCTTTGCAAAGGTGTCCTGAAGGCCGATGATTCCTGACTTTGGACAAGGGTGGTTACACTTCTGTGCGCCAACTCCTGACGAGTATCCCCATATAATTCAAAGAGCTCACAACAACAGGGATTCGAATATGAAACTCTCAAGGAAACGTCCGATGTTAACGATGGCTGCAGCGCTGACCGCGGGCCTACTTTCCTCCGTCGCTTTTGCCGCGCCAGGTAACAATAACGGACATGGTAATGATGACCAGATGATTCCGCCTGGTCAGGCACAGCAACATGGTAACCAAGGACATGACAATAAAAGTCACGCTCAAGGTAATCAGGGTCATGCCAAAGAAGTGAGCCATGCCAAGCCTGATCAGAAAAATTCCTATTTCCACCAGCATGGCTATACCAAGCTGGATATTCCAAAATCCGCCTATCCACCTCCCGGTCAATGCCGAGTGTGGTACCCCGGTCGGGCTGAGTCCAAGCAACCTGGATTCAGCAACTGTAATGCCAAGGTCCCTGCTGGAGCCTGGATGATGCGTCATCCAAGCAATAACAGTGATATCACCATCAGCGTATACGGCCAGAGTGGAATCAGTGCCCAAGGTGTATTCAGCCTTGATAACGGTACTCTGCTACAGGTGTTATTAAGCCCATAAGGCCATCAGAAGTTGCAATGAAAAGCCTGAGCAAACGCTCAGGCATTTTTGTATATATCACCTATTTAAGACTGGCCAGCTCGTCGATGTGCGACTTTTCCCAAAGAGGCCCAATCCCAGTGAGCCTGACCATTAGCCAGTGCATCCAGATGCTGGTCATACACCGCTGAAGCGACCGGCATCGGGATACTCGCTTTACTGGCAGCCTCCAGACCCAGTCGAACGTCTTTAGCTCCCAATGCCAGCTTGAAACCTGCCGGTTCAAAGTTTTCTTTGATCATGTTGCCGCCATACCCCTGATAGACGGGAACGGCAAACAGTGTAGACGTTATTAACTCCATAAAATCTGCACCGGAAACCTCATGGCCTTGAACTAAGGCCGTGGCCTCTCCCATGGTCTCAATGGCGGAAGCAATCATGAAGTTCACACCCAGTTTAACGATGTTGGCCTGATAGGGGTGCGGGCCAAAGTACCAAAGCTTCTGACCCATAGCCTCAAGTAAAGGCGCGGCCTGATTCACAACACCCGAGTCACCCGCTACAACAATCTGTAAGCGACCTGCTTCAGCCACATCCACCCGACCGAGCACCGGTGCTGACAGATAGTTCACTTGGCGCGTCGCTAATACCTGTTCCAGCATCTGAGCAAAGCTGACAGAAACAGTGGCCATATTAATGACCGTCGTTCCTTGTTTCAGCTGTTTTGCCAGACCGCTTTTGAGCAACACATCATCGGTAGTCGTATCATCCGCCAGCATGCTAATGATAACGTCGGTCTGCTCAGCCAGCTCAGTGACATTACGCATTTCCCTGGCTCCTGCTGCCTTTAAGTTCTCTGCCTTACCTTCACTTCGATTCCAGACGAGCATCTCATGGCCTGCTTTAAGCAGATTTCTCGCCATCGGTTCACCCATAGTGCCCAGCCCGATAAACCCGATACGCATAATGACTCCTGTTCGACATGAATGGATTTCTTTCTACCGGATAAGGCTGGCTAAGCGAGCTCGCAAGCCAAAATTACGTAAAAAGCAGGGAAAACAAGGTTGCAGTGAAGCTAGCCAAGAACGAAAGCAACGAAGTGCTTGCTTGATACCAGGATCCAGGCATCATGTTTTCTAACACGGCATATCAATTCTGCTCATAGAACCCCTGAGAATAATGAAATTTACTCGACCATTGTTTTTGTTCTAACATCACGTCATACATTGCTATTCAGCCGGAAAGTGCCTGGACGTCGACAAAAATGACAAAGCCTAATTTCAGTCTTGAAGTCTTCCCCCCTAAAACTGCTGCCACGACCTTGTCGCTGTGGAAAGCCACTCAGGAGCTCTCACCTTTCCATCCTGAGTTCATCTCTGTGACTTGCGGTGCCGGTGGCACCTCGACAGGCGATACCACCAAAGAAGTGGCTCAGGTAGTCTCCCAACAGGCTCAGTGCCCGGTTGCCGCTCACATGACCTGCGTATCAGGCAGTAAAGAGGAGCTGACTCAGCTGGCCCGTGAATACTGGGATCTGAACATTCGTCACCTTGTGGCGCTACGCGGCGACATGCCCGGACAGGACAAGTACACCCCACGCCCGGATGGTTTTGCCTACGCCGATGAGCTGGTCGCAGGTATGAAAGAGATTGCTGATTTTGATATCTCCGTGGCGGGTTATCCGGAAGGCCATCCTGATTCAGCTTCTATGGAGAAAGAGCTTGAGTTCCTGAAGCGAAAAGTAGATGCCGGTGCAAACCGCATCATCACTCAGTTTTTCTTCGACCCGGAGGTGTTTCTTAACTACCGGGAAAAAGTTGCTGCTGCAGGTATCCATGCCGAAGTGGTTCCAGGCTTGTTACCAGTACTGAACTTTAAACGTATGGCATCTTTTGCAGCGCGCTGTCAGGCATCAGTACCTAAGTTTTTGCATGAGATGTTTGAGGGTGTTGAGGCTGAAGACATTGATCACCGCTTGCTGGCGATGAATATTCTGAGTCACCAGATTACGCGCCTGCATTCCGAGGGAGTGAATTTCTTCCACCTCTACACACTGAATGAGTCGATGCTAACTCGTCATGTCTGTCGCTGGATCCGCTCAGCCTTCTAAGTGCTTTCACGTCTTTTGACATTGATGTGCCCGGATTTCTCCGGGCATTTTTGTACCCAGCTGAAGCCGCAGGCTTTTAAAGGGAATAAAAAAACCGCCTTTAAGGCGGTTTTTTTGATGTTATGGCAACGCTCACAATCAGTTAGCCGGTGTTTTCTCTTCCTGCTGAACAGACTGCAGTGCCACTCCACCTTCAATGTGAATAGTGCGTTGAGGGAAAGGAATCTCGATGCCCTCCTTATCAAACTCGATCTTTACGCGCTCATTAAGATCGCAGAATGTCGCCCAGTAATCTGAGGTTTTCACCCAGGGACGAAGCACAAAGTTGACCGAATTATCTGCCAGGGCCGTAACGCCAATGAAAGGAGCAGGCTCTGCTAAAACACGGCTATCATCTGCAATGATACGCTCAAGCACCTGACGCACATGACGAAGATCAGCGCTGTAACCGACACCAATTGTCAGATCTACACGACGCTCGGTTCGGACAGAGTAGTTAGTCAGGGAGTTATCCATCAGCTTGGAATTTGGCATGACTACCTGCTGGTTATTTGCCGTCTTAAGTTCGGTGTAGAGCAAACCAATACGCTCAACTGTTCCCATCGTGCCAGCACAGTCAATAAAATCCCCTAAACGGAAAGGACGGAAGACTGTCAGCAGAATACCCGCAGCGATATTACTCAGAGAGTCTTTCAGCGCCAGACCAACCGCAAGACCGGCAGCACCCACGACTGCGATCAGTGATGTGGTCTGAATACCGAGCTGAGTCATGGTCAGAATCAGCGTAAGAACAACCAGAACGGTATGCACCAGGGTTCGAACAAAAGCAGCCAGCGTCGCATCCATTTGCGCCCGACCCAGCATTTTGTAGGCAAGCTCACTGAACTTACGACTCAGCCACCAGCCAATAAAGAGAATCAGTATGGCCGATACAAGACGCGGCCCCCAAGTCAGTATAATCTGCTGAATGTATTCGCTGTTTAAGTTCAAACTTTCCATATTTACTCCTGAAAACTGACTTAATAACTCACTCCATCACTCGGGTAGCTGGAGTATAATTAGCCCTTTAAGTCATCGTAGAATCAAACGTGGGGGTTGTCGTGTTGCAAGCATTTGCCGGTATCTGGGGTATTGCAGGCGTCTCCATACTGTTACTGTCAGCAATTGGCAGATTACTGCCTCTCAGTTTGCAAGCCTTGCACACGGAGCTGACAACCCTGCAGTGGTCCGTCTTCTGGCTTTTTCTGATTTTCATGCTCTACAACGAGGGCTACCGTGGCTTTCAGAAAGCCTTTTCCCCCCGAACAGCAGCCCGTGCCCGCCATCTTAGCCAACATGCTACGTTAGGCCAGGCAATTTTGGCACCTTTTTTCTGCATGGGGTATTTCCACACGACTCGTAAGCGTCAGATCATCAGTATCAGCATTACTTGTACCGTCGTGGCACTCATAATTCTCTTCCACTTTCTGCCGCAGCCCTGGCGAGGCATTCTGGATGGGGGCGTAGTCGGCGGCTTGATCTGGGGAATTATTTCGTTCTGGATCTGCTGCTGGAAGGCATGGTTCAGTGATGAGTTTAATTCCTCTGCTGAACTGCCACAGCAAGCCTGATTCCAAAGAATCATGACTGTAAAAAAGCCCGCACAATGCGGGCTTTTATATAGAAGAAATAAAACAACTTAATCCGTAAATGGACTGCTATCCCCTGCTCCTTGGCGAATCAGCTGAGGAGCATCCTCAGTCAGGTCAACAACCGTTGTCGCCGCCATGCCGGCATAACCACCATCAATAATGAGGTCTACCTGCTTCTCCAGCACCATACGCATATCGTAGGGATCCGTCATGGGTTCATCCTCACCCGGCATGATCAGTGAAACACTCATCATTGGTTCACCCAGCTCTGCAAGGAGCGCCTGTGCGATGACGTTATCAGGAACACGAATACCAATAGTTTTTCGCTTGGGGTGTACCAGTCGCTTCGGTACTTCCCGCGTAGCATTCAAAATAAACGTATAAGCTCCCGGCGTAAGCGCCTTGAGCAAACGAAAATGCTGGTTATCCACCTTGGCGTAAGTTGCCAGCTCGGAAAGGTCACGGCATACCAAGGTAAAGTTATGCTTATCGTCTAGCTTACGAATACGACGAATACGCTCCACCGCATCCTTGTCACCAATGTGGCAACCCAAAGCGTAAGCGCAATCCGTGGGGTAAGCGACAATCCCGCCCTGTTGAATAATATCTACTGCTTGACGCACAAGCCGCACCTGAGGGGTTTCAGCATGAATCTGAAAAAACTGGCTCATCTCGATTCCTGAGATTAAAACGTAATGAAGTAAGGAACTTATAGAGGCGTGAGCGCCAATACTCAATTCTGAACAGGGAATATCGTCAGTTCCACAATTCCCATATCGGCGTGCCATTCTCAGGCAAAGGAGTAAAACCACCAGGTCGGTGATACGGCGTCGCAGGACCATGAAAGTCACTACCCGCAGAGATCGCCAAACCGAATTGATTGGCCAGTGTAGTGAGATAAGCCACCTGATCTGCGGGCTGATAACCGTTACTGACTTCAAGGCCTTGGCCGCCCATCGACTTAAAGTCGGTAATCAGCGCACGCATCTTGGTATTAGTCATCCGATATTGCTTCGGATGAGCTAAAACCGGGGTTCCGCCTGACGCTCGAATAGCAGCTACAGCTTCAGAAATATGAGGCCACTCAGACTTCACATCACCCACTTTACCTTGTCCAAGATATTTCTTAAAAGCGGCACTCATATCTTTTACATAACCGGCATTTACCATCCAACGAGCAAAGTGTGGCCGCCCAATTTGTCCGCCCTCAGCTTGCTCTAGTGCTCCGTTATAGGCACCCAGCATACCAAGCTTTTCCAGCTTATCCGCAATAATCAGCGCTCGTTTTTCACGGCCTTCCGACAACGCACTGCAGTGCTGCTCAATGGCTTCTCGCTTGTCATAATGCATATTGAGGCCAAGCACGTGAATAGTCTGTTTAGCCCAGGTACAGGAAAGCTCTGTCCCAGAAATAATCTCCAGCATCAGGGAGAAAGAGGGCTCATACTCAGCAAAGAAAACCAGATCATGATCCGTCATTGCCAACCGGGCGACACTGTTTTGCACCGCCAGAGACACCAGTTCGTCTGGAGAGACGCGTCCGTCAGAGCGCGTTGAATGTGAATGCAGATCCGTTAGCAACTGAATTCCTTTAAAAATGTTTAATTACTTTTACGGAGCCAACTGGCAAGAGCCAGGAAGAAAGCTATCATGCCATGCATTAGCTGCTGCAGGGTTAATGGTACAAGTCCAGGTTCCAGCAGCGTCTCGCGCCCACTGAATAATTAAGCCAGAAACCGCTGAACTACTCTCACCACTCATTACTCCTCTCAGAGCTACAACCCCGCCGCCTCCATCCGTAACAGTAATTGCGTTGGCCGATTCATCACCAATCAGGGTAGATCCTAAAAAACCTAGCTCAGCTGAGTTACCAATTTCAGTTCCGGATCTGAGCCTCTCATCAACTGGCAACCTCAATAGTCCAATTTCATAATGCGCCCTGGAGACTTGGGATCGCGAGATATAATCTTGGTACTTTGGAATTGCGATCGCCGCCAAGATTCCAATAATAAGAACCACAGCCATTAGTTCAATTAAGGTGAAACCTTTCTGCTTTCTATAGCTGACATTCATATATTTATGTTCTTTTTGAATGTTAGGGCAATGAGACCAACAAAAAAGAAGCCGCTCTTTGGCGGCTTCATAATATTCTTAGCAACAGTAAAGGTATACTTTATGGGGCTGCTGCAGCATCACATCCCGTTGGAATATAGGTTGTTTTCCAGCCTGATCCCGACCCTGTAACTGCACATGTCCAAGTACCATTGGCAACGCGGGTCAGAACAACCTGTGAACCAATGATGTTTGACGAAACTTCACCATTCAATGTGCCTGTGATGGTTCCAGCTCCAGTACCATTCACGTTAACAGCTGGATCGTTTGCAAATAGGGTAGAATCAGTCCAGCCCACATCATCAGGATTCGTAGTAGCAGTTCCAGACAGAAGTCTTTCATCGATACCAGTCTTCAGAGAAGAAAGTTCTGAATAAGCACGAGACACCTGAGTACGTGCTACGTAATCTTGATATTGGGGAATCGCAATCGCTGCCAAGATGCCGATAATGGCAACAACGATCATCAACTCAATCAGAGTAAAGCCTTTCTGGGCACTAACCATACGTCTCATAGAAAAAGTTCTCCTGGTCTACTGACAACCCTGCGTACGCCTTGCACACATGAGCTACGGTTTCATTCATAGCATAAAACCAAGCTGGTGCAAGCCTTCTGGTAACATCTGTGTCGTCACTTGCTAAATTTTAGTTCCCGCCAGCTGACAAAATATTTTATTTGTCATTATTGACACAATGGTCACTTAAAAATAATGACACAAGACTTGAACTAATCGCGGTATCCTTACATCCTACGATCATAAAGAGCTCATCCCTAAAGAGGATAAGCCGATAAAGACTAGTCTCTGTTACCTTTCCTTTGAAGAAGTAGGGTTTCCTGTATGCAAGGAATGATGGGAGTTCCGTTCCAGCCAGTAGGTTTGGTAGGCCAGCTTGTGAAGGCGGGCCTGATCACCGACGTACAGGCTAAGGAAGCTGCCAAGGGTGCAAACCAGAATCAGCAGCCCCTCCCCCTCTATCTCGTCGAAAAGCTGGGCGTCGATGAACGCGCCCTCGCTGAGGTTATCTCCAAGTCCTTCAGCGTACCTGTGTTGGACTTGTCCGTTATGGATAGCGAAGTCTGGCCGAAGGATGTCGTCAAAGACAAAATTATTCAGAAGCACTTCGGCTTACCGTTGTTAGTCAGGGGCAAAAAGCTCTTTGTTGGTTTTTGTGATCCGACTCAGGCGCAAGCAGTCAGTGAATTTAAATTCTCCAGTAACATGTCAGTGGAGCCTGTGCTTGTTGAAGCAGGAAAGTTGGCTAAAGCCATTGAGCATCTCTATGACGAAGCCAGTGACGCTCTTGATGGCTTTGACGACTCCCAGCTGGAAAAGCTTGAAACCACGGCAGAAGAGCAGCCCCAGCTGAATATGCTGGATCTCACGGCGATGACATCTGACGATGCTCCCGTGGTGAAGTTTGTTAACAAGATCCTGCTTGATGCGATTAAACGCGGCTCTTCTGATATTCACTTTGAGCCTTACGAAAAGATCTATCGTGTTCGCTGTCGAACTGATGGTGTTCTTCATGAAGTAAGCCGCCCCCCTGCAACTCTGGGCAACCGTATCGCCGCGCGTTTAAAAGTTATGTCTCACCTCGATATTTCTGAGCGCCGCATGCCGCAGGATGGCCGTATCAAAATGAAGATCTCTCGTACCCGCGCGATTGATTTTCGTGTTAACACCCTGCCTACATTGTGGGGAGAGAAGGTAGTACTTCGTATTCTTGACCCTTCCAGTGCCCAGATGGGGATTGATGCCCTTGGCTATGAGCCGGAGCAGAAGGAAATGTATCTTGATGCACTGGAACAGCCACAGGGCATGATTTTGGTCACCGGCCCAACAGGCTCGGGTAAAACGGTGTCTCTCTATACGGGCCTCAACATTCTCAATACCTCTGAACGTAACATTTCAACTGCAGAAGACCCGGTAGAGATCAACATCGAAGGGATTAATCAGGTACACATCAATCCTAAAGTCGGTCTTAACTTTGCGGAAGCGCTTCGCTCCTTCCTGCGACAAGACCCTGATGTCGTCATGGTGGGTGAGATTCGAGATCTTGAGACAGCAGAGATAGCCATTAAAGCAGCCCAGACGGGCCACTTAGTGCTTTCAACCCTTCACACCAACAGCGCCCCGGAAACACTTGCACGACTGCAGAACATGGGGGTTCCTGTTTATAACGTTGCGACATCGGTATCCCTGATTATCGCTCAGCGGCTTGCGCGTCGGCTTTGTAATAGCTGCAAACAGGTTCACGATGTTCCTGAAGAGGTGCTTCGCGAAGCAGGTTTTAACGCCAATGACATTAGTAATGCCGTCATCTACAAACCCGTTGGTTGTACTCGTTGCCATCAGGGGTATAAGGGTCGTGTGGGCATCTATGAAGTTCTGAAGGTTAGCGAACCGATTCAGGAAGTCATTATGAAAAATGGTAGCGCGCTGGATATCTCTCGTGTTGCCCAAAAAGAAGGCATGCTCAACCTCCGTCAGTCTGGTATTCGCAAGGTTTTACATGGCATGACCAGTCTTGAAGAGCTTAACCGCGTGATCAAGGAATAACGTAGTATGGCCAGGCGCACTCAGAAGAAAGAGACCGAAGCAAAGCTCTTTACCTTCAAATGGACAGGTACCGATAAGTTCAATGAGAGTGTACGTGGCGAGATTCAGGCCGAATCGCCGGCACGTGCCCGCGAGCTACTGGCCAACCAGCAAATTAAAGTCAAGAGAGTTAGCAAAAAGTCTGGATTTGATTCTTTCAAGAAAAATGCAGGCATTAACGCTGCTGACCTCACCTTTTTTACTCGTCAGATGGCGACCATGATGCAATCGGGTGTGCCGCTGGTTCAGGCCTTCAACATCTCTGAAGAGGGGATGGAGAAGAACAAAATGAAGGCTCTGGTTAAAGACATCAAAGACGAAGTCGCTAGTGGCAGCCTGCTTTCATCTACTTTAAAAAAGCATCCTAAGTATTTTGACTCACTGTTTTGTCAGCTAGTCGCTGTCGGTGAACAGTCCGGTACGCTTGACGCTATGTTGGACCGTTTGGCTCTTTATAAAGAGAAGACTGAGGCACTAAAAGCAAAAGTTAAAAAGGCGATGACTTATCCTATAGCAGTTGTCGTAGTTGCCATTATCGTGACGGCCATTCTATTGATCAAAGTGGTTCCGCAGTTTGAAAGTCTGTTTAAAGGCTTTGGGGCAGACCTCCCGGTCTTTACCCAATTTGTAGTGAACCTCTCTAACATGATGCAGCAGTGGTGGTATATCGTGTTGGCAGGAATCTTCGTTGCTGGCGTCGCTTTCAAAAAAGCACATACCAACAGTGAAAAGTTCAGGCACAGGTTACAACTTGCCAGTCTCCGGCTACCAATAATGGGACCTATTGTGAATAACGCAGCGTTAGCGCGTATTGCCAGGACCCTCTGCACCACCTACGCCTCAGGTGTACCACTAGTAGAGTCTCTGGACTCCGCAGCTGGCGCCAGTGGCAATGTGTACTATTCAAAGGCGTTAAATCAGGTGAAACGCTCGGTTTCCGGTGGCCAAACCCTGAGAAGCTCGATGCAAGTCACCGGCGCATTCCCCAATATGGTCATCCAGATGGTGGGGATTGGCGAAGAAGCAGGTTCGCTGGAAACCATGCTGGACAAGGTTGCCGTCTTCTACGAAGACGCAGTAGATAATGCCATCGATACACTCACATCCTTGCTTGAGCCTTTAATCATGTCAGTTCTGGGTGTTTTGGTCGGCGGCCTTATCATTGCCATGTATCTTCCGATCTTCCAGCTGGGTAACGTGGTTGGCTAATGCAGGCATTTAGCGCTTTACCCTTTGCAACTCAACTATGTCTGGTAATCGTTTTTGGTTTGTTGGTGGGCAGTTTTCTTAACGTTGTCATTCACCGACTGCCCCTTATGCTTCAAAAAGACTGGCGCAAACAGTCCTTGGAGTTTCTGGGCCAGTCGCCTGAAGATGAAGAAAATCAAACCTTTAACCTGGCAGTTCCACGCTCTCGCTGTCCAAACTGTAAAGCCGAAGTGACGTGGTGGCAAAACCTGCCGATCATAAGCTATGTCTTGCTTAAAGGCCGCTGCCATAACTGCAGAGTCTCTATCAGTCTGCGCTACCCGACGGTGGAACTTCTGAATGCCGCTTGTTGGGCGGGACTACTCATCGCTTACGGCCCGACCTGGACTTTTGCCGCTCTGAGCTTAATGGTCAGCGCTCTACTGGCACTTATCTTTATTGACGCCGATCACCAACTTTTGCCCGATGACATCACACTCCCGCTTCTTTGGGCTGGCATTCTGTTCAACCTGCTAACCGAACATATCACCATCAGCAGCTCTTTATGGGGTGCCATGGCCGGCTATCTAGTGCTTTGGGTGCTGTTCTGGCTCTTCAAGATTGTGACGGGCAAGGAAGGCTTTGGTTACGGAGACTTCAAACTGCTGGCAGCTCTTGGGGCTTGGGGAGGAGTATTTATTCTGCCTTGGGTTTTATTGCTTTCCGCTATCCTGGGAATCGTCTTTGCTTTAACACTTCGAGTAACCGGCAAGCTGGCTGCGGGCGAAGCCTTCCCATTCGGCCCCTCGCTGGCCACCGCAGGCGGCATTCTGATCACCTGCGCGCCTTTCTTTCCTCAGCTTCAGCTTTTCTAATGATTAAAACCCGAATTTTTGGCCTTACTGGTGGCATTGGTAGCGGTAAATCCGCCGCTGCTAAGCACTTCGAAAGCCTGGGTATTGCAACCATTGATGCAGACATTCTTGCAAGAGAAGTGGTTGCTCCCGGTTCCAAAGCCCTCAGTGAGATTGCTGCGCACTTTGGACATCAAGTTGTCACCCCAGAGGGAGCACTTAACCGTAAACTCCTGCGTGATCTTGTCTTTAATAGTGATGAAGAGCGGCATTGGCTTGAAGCCTTGTTACACCCACTAATTCGCAAGCTTACTCTAGAGCGATTAAGTGCAATGAAGAGCGCTTACGGCCTATTGGTCAGCCCTCTTCTATATGAAAGCGGTCAGGATGCACTGGTCGAGAAAAGCATTGTGGTAGATGTGCCAGAGACCACTCAACTAGCACGTAGCATGCAGCGTGATGATGCGAATCAAGACCAAATCAAAGCGATTATGAGTAAGCAACTCCCCCGCGAGACTCGCCTGACAAAGGCCGATTTCATCCTATCCAATAACGGGTCATTGGAGGATCTGAAAGCAGAAGTACAAAAACTTCACCAGCAGCTGCTTGAGATTTCCTCTACCTGAGGCACACTGCCTACTTCTTACACCAGATTACCGCGAGCACTATGAAATACTCTTGTCCAACCTGTAAACAGACTCTGGAATGGAGTTCCGAGAACCCCTACCGCCCTTTTTGCTGTGAACGCTGCAAGCTGATCGACCTGGGCGCCTGGGCAGATGAATCCTACGCAGTGCCAGCCGCACCGGACCTTACCGCGCTGGAGTTTGAAGAAGATATCTTCTTTAGTGAACACCTCATGCCTGATGTCCCCGCCCATAAGCACTAACACTCACCTTTTGGCGGCTCCAACGGCCGTCACCAAAGGATACAGGCTGTTTAGACTTCATGGATGACAGCATCACATTCGGCCCCTATGCTTGCTGTCTTATTTTTTCACGCCAGTGCATTGATACCGTTTTCGATTCAAGGAGCCCAACATGCTACCCGTTCTTTTTAATCTCCTGAGCGATGCACACCAAGCTGAGCGGCTATGCAAAGCACTGGAGATAGAACAGGGCGTCCTTGGCCATCGTCACTTCCCGGATGGGGAGCATTATCTTCGCCTGCTGACGGATGTGACTGATCGGCACGTTATCATCTACTGTTCTCTCACTGATCCCGATAGCCGAATTCTTCCCTTACTGTTTCTTGCCAAAACAGCCCGTAAAGAAGGCGCACGCTTTATCACCCTGATGACGCCTTATCTGCCTTACATGCGTCAGGATGAGTGCTTTAATTCTGGTGAAGCCGTAACGGCGGATCTCTTCGCAGCCCTGATTTCAGAAGCAGTGGATGAGCTGATCACCGTTGATCCGCATTTGCATCGCTACGACAGTCTCTCTCCCATCTATAGCTGCAAGACGCGCATCGTCTCTACGACAGAGGCTCTGGCCCAGTGGATTAGCAGCAACGTTGCCAATCCGCTCATTATTGGTCCTGATGCAGAGAGCGCGCAGTGGGTTATCCCTCTGGCCAGGAAGGTTCAGGCACCGCATATCGTGCTGGAAAAACTCCGTCGCGGGGATCGGGATGTTTCTATCTCCACTCTCCCCCAAGAGGCTCTTCACAATAAAACCGCTGTGGTAGTTGACGATATTATCTCCAGCGGCCAGACAATTTTGCAGACCTTGATTCATGTCCCGGAATCGGTAACCACTGTGGTTATTGGTATTCACGGCGTTCTTGCAGACAAATGCGCTGAAGCCATTTCCTCACGTGCGCAACTGGTATGCACTAACACGCGCTCGAACAGCCATGCGGAAATCGATGTACTTCCAGCGCTGATTGCCACTCTTGCTGAGTCGATTAGCACGCTGGGATGACAACTCAATCCGAGTCACTTTGGCACCTTTTTCCAGACTGGCTGCCTGCAGAGAGAGCTGATCAGCTACTACTTACACTGTGCTCTGAACTGGCATGGCAACAGCCTTCCATTCAACTCTACGGCAAGATACACCCTATCCCTCGTTTACAGGTGTGGATGGGGGATAGTGATAGCCAGTACCGTTATTCAGGCAAATACTTTGAGCCAGAGCCCTGGCATCATGAGATTGTGAAGATTCGCCAGTACATTGCCGAGCAAACAGGTTGGCTTGCTAACAGTGTTCTGATCAATCTCTATCGCAATGGTGAAGACAAAATGGGCTGGCACAGTGATGATGAGCCTGAGCTGGGACCAGAGCCGCGAATCCTGAGTCTTTCTCTGGGTGCATCAAGAGAGATGGCACTCCGCAAAAAGGGCCAAACGCGCACAAGCCATCTGATTTCCCTGAACCATGGGGACTTGGTGGAAATGTTACCCGGCTGCCAAACTCACTGGCAGCACAGCATTCCTCCGCGAAAGAGAGTCACTACACCTCGTATTAACCTGACCTTTCGGCAGATCAACCCGCAATGACTTTCGCCTGCATCTGATCAATACCTAGAACTGCGCCAGCGACTGAATAAGCTGCTGCGCCCATTCATCAGAGAAACTCACAGGGTCAGTCACTTCAGAGGCATCAATAAAGAGTGGCTCCTGCAACATCGGCATTCCCATCTCTTGAGAAACTTCAATAAAGTGACGTCCCCCACCGGCAAAGCTCTCGTAATTACTGTCACCTAGCGCGATAACCGCCATATAAGTACCGGGCATCTGTGGTAACTGATCACGAAGCTGGCTCCATAATGGGTAAAGCTCATCAGGAAGCTCACCTTGTCCGGTGGTAGAGGTGCAGATCAGATTCAGGACCGTCCCAGGCTGGCTAAACCGGCTGATATCAGCCTGACCTTCATGGACCTCATGCCCTGCTGCAATAAGCAACCCTTTCAAATGCTGCGCTACACGCTCTGCATTGCCAAATACCGAGCCTGTAAAAAGATTGATTCGAGCCATCTCGCTTTACCACCGCTTGAATTTCATCGTCAAGCATACATAAAAATGACAAGAATCACCCAGCAGTACAAAGGAGAACACGGATGTCCCATGCGGATTTTGAAAAGCTGCTATCGCAGTGGGAAGCACAAGCCCAGGACCAGCAACCCAGCACTGAAATATCAGTCACGCTGTCAGAAGAAGACCATGAACGCCTGCAAGCACTGGCGATTCTCTATGGCATGACAGCTGACGAAGTCTCCAGCCAGCTGATGCACACCGCTCTTAAAGCGGTGGAATCCAGTATGCCTTACCTTCCCGGGACAAAAGTTATCAGAGAGGAGGAAGGTGAAGCCATCTATGAAGATATTGGCCCAACACCTCGTTACCTTAAGCTGCGTGAAGAGCTTCGTCAGCGCACCAGCAAATAAACCACTTGGTTAACTTCACTCCTTGTAGCGAGGCCTGCGCCTCGCTATAGTACGCGGCTTCCGGGTTCCCTCACCCCGTTAACCAAAAAGGAGCTGCGTAGCTATGCCTTCTGATTTGCACCACCCTGATAGCCCTCATAACAACTCCACCAAGGTTATTACCTGGCTGGTGAGCTTTCATATCCTCGTGATTGTGGCATCCAATTACCTGGTGCAATTACCTATTACCCTTTTCGGCTACCACACAACCTGGGGAGCGTTCAGCTTCCCGCTGATTTTTGTTGCCACGGATCTGACGGTACGTCTTCTGGGGGCAGAGCGTGCACGACGGATTATTTTTCGGGTAATGTTTCCAGCATTGGCGCTGTCCTATCTTGTGTCTGTACTTTTTTATAAAGGCGAGCCGCAGTCTTTATCAGCCCTTACAGAGCTAAACACCTTTGTTGCCCGTATCACCCTTGCCAGCTTTATGGCTTATCTGATTGGCCAATTACTGGATATACAGATTTTTAATCGCTTGCGCCTGTTGTCACTGTGGTGGATTGCGCCACTGGCTTCGACCGTTCTTGGCAATCTGGCAGATACCTTCGCGTTTTTCTCTCTGGCATTCGCCCATTCCAGTGACGCTTTCATGTCTCAGCACTGGGTCGAAATCGCCTGGGCGGATTATGGCTTCAAACTCCTGATCAGCGTCGCCTTTACCCTGCCACTCTATGGTATCCTGCTCGGCAGACTTCAGCGTTGGCTCAGCCAGCATCCGGATTATTCTCGAGCATTACAGATTCAATGAAAAAACGCGTTCGCCGTACCCGTAATGCGGCCTCTCCGGCCGCCGTTCGTTTCCAGCATGGACAGCATGTTCTTGCCGATATTCTGATCAAGCGCATTCCTGCCGATCGTGCGTTGGGCAACTACTTTCGCCGCCAGAATCTGGACCCGGCATTGAAAAGCTGGGTTAACGATCACGTCTACGGCTTTCTTCGCGCCGGCATTGGTATCGATATCCTGCGTAAGCACAACTCCACGCTAAAAGGCCTCTGGGCAACTTACCTGCTTAGCGTCGGTGAAGTCACTGAAGGCTTCCATAGCCATCAGATTGATGAAACCCTGAAGCCCCTTCTGCCAACACTGACGAAGTCGAGCCTGCCTGCCTGGCTGCACGAGCGCTTCGCCGAGACCTACACTGACAGCAAAGCGCTTGAAGCGGCATGCAAACGCACACCAGGCGTTGATGTGCGTGTAAACACCTTAAAAGGAATCACCCGTGATGCAGCGCTGACTCAGCTCAAGTTGCAGCATTACCATGCTGAAGCAACCCCTTACTCTCCCTGGGGCGTCAGGATGCCAAACAGCCATGGCCTGCAACGTGTCGGCCTGCTGCACAATGGCACACTGGAAGTGCAGGATGAAGGCAGCCAGCTGGTCGCCCTACTCTCAGGCGCAGTCCCAGGTCAGACCATTATTGATTTCTGCGCAGGCGCGGGTGGAAAAACACTGGCGATGGGAGCCATGACAGAAGGCAAAGCCCGTATGCTGGCTCTGGACGTTAATGAGCGCCGTCTGGGTAACCTGCGCCCGCGTACTCATCGTGCGGGCTTGGATAACGTGCAGACGGTTCTTCTCAAAAATGAACAAGATCCTTATCTGCAACGCTGGAACGACAAGGCTGACATCGTTCTGATCGATGCCCCCTGCTCGGGTACAGGTACGCTTCGTCGCAACCCGGATATCAAATGGCATCTGGGTCATGAAGAGCTGGACCGCCTGCTAACGCTGCAACAACAAATTCTGGAAAGTGCCAGTCGGCTGGTAAAACCCGGCGGCATACTCATTTATGCTACCTGCAGCCTTCTGCCTGAAGAAAATCAGCAGCAGGTGGAAGCCTTTATCGAGACGCAGGGCGACTTCAGCCTTGAGCCCGTTACCCCACGCTTCAAGTCTGCTGGTCTTCGTCTGAGCTTTGATAAGCCCTGGATGCAGCTACAGCCCCATATTCATGGCTGTGATGGCCTTTTTGCCGCGGTGCTACGCAAGCAAGGCTGACTTGTCCAGGTACGCGACGCCTTCTCTGCGTCGCCATAAAACATAAAAAAAGGCGCTCACTGAGCGCCTTTTTTCTTACCTTCATTCACAACAGATCATATCTGCGATCAAACCACCTTAATGGCTTGCTCTTCAATGCGCTGCTTCCACTCGGCAGGACCCGTGGTATGAACGGAGGTACCGTTAGAATCGACAGCAACCGTGACAGGCATGTCTTTTACTTCAAACTCATAAATTGCTTCCATACCCAGTTCTGGGAAAGCAATCGTTTTTGAGCCGGTGATCGCTTTGGAAACCAGATACGCTGCACCACCAACCGCCATCAAATAGACTGCTTTGTTGTCCTTAATAGCTTCGATAGCAATCGGGCCGCGCTCGGATTTACCGATCATGCCCAGCAGACCTGTACTCTCCAGCACCTGACGGGTGAACTTGTCCATACGGGTTGCAGTGGTCGGGCCAGCAGGTCCAACAACTTCATCACCCACAGGATCAACCGGGCCAACGTAATAAATAAAACGGTTTTTCAGATCGACAGGCAGCTCTTCACCTTTGTTCAGCATATCCACGATACGCTTGTGAGCTGCATCACGCCCGGTAAGCATCTTGCCGGACAACAGAACTGTTTCACCTGGCTCCCAGCTCGCCACGTCTTCACGCGTCACAGTATCCAGATTGACGCGGCGCACGTTGTCACCCACTTCCCAGGTGATTTCTGGCCAGTCATCCAGACTTGGAGGAGTCTGCAACGCTGGGCCTGAGCCATCCAGAGTGAAGTGCGCATGACGGGTAGCGGCACAGTTTGGAATCATCGCCACAGGCAGGGAGGCGGCATGAGTCGGGTAATCCTTGATTTTGATATCCAGTACGGTGGACAAGCCGCCCAGACCCTGGGCACCAATACCCAGCTTGTTCACTTTCTCGTACAGCTCGATACGCAGCTCTTCGGCACGATTAGAAGGACCACGCGCCATCAGCTCATGAATATCGATAGGCTCCATCAGGGACTCTTTGGCCAGCAGAGCCGCTTTTTCAGCAGTACCGCCAATACCAATCCCCAACATGCCAGGAGGACACCAGCCTGCGCCCATGGTGGGAACAGTTTTCAGCACCCAGTCCACAATGGAATCAGAAGGATTCAGCATCGCCATTTTGGATTTGTTTTCCGAGCCGCCGCCTTTGGCTGCCACTTCGATTTCAACGGTATCACCGGGAACAACCTGCATGTGGATGACCGCAGGAGTGTTGTCCTTAGTGTTCTTACGTGCGCCGGCGGGATCAGCCAGAATTGAGGCACGCAGCACGTTGTCAGGATGGGTGTAGGCACGGCGCACACCTTCGTTGATCATATCTTCAACGCCCATGGTCGCATCCCACTGAACGTTCATACCGATCTTGACGAAGACGGTCACAATACCGGTGTCCTGACAGATAGGACGATGACCTTCAGCACACATACGAGAGTTGATCAGAATCTGGGCAATCGCATCTTTAGCGGCCTTATTCTGTTCACGCTCGTAGGCCTTGTGCATGGCCTGAATGAAATCTTTAGGATGGTAATAGGAAATGAACTGCAGAGCGTCAGCGACACTGGCGATGAGATCGTCCTGGCGAATCACGGTCATGCTCGGGGTGTCCTCTCATTATTTATAATATCGGCAGGTACCTTTTCGGCTGCCGAAGTATACACGATTCCACTGCAGGCCACATCAGCACTGCAGCAAGACGGCCTGTTGCCAGAGCCGTCGCGATCCGTTTTGACGGACTATTCTTTTTCAAACGTCACACGTTGCTCTTGCTTGAGCGAAGGCGAAAAGCTGTCAATCAACACACTGGCGGATTTCTGCTGAATAAAGTACACATCCAGGTGCTCTTGCTCCGCGACCTTCATCCCTTCTTCCTGCCCCATACACAGCATGGCTGTAGCCCAGGCATCACTTTCACGAGGAACTACTCCGAATACGGAGGCAGATACCAGATCATGGGTAACAGGCGCTCCGGTGCGCGGATCCAGAATATGTGAATAGCGCTTGCCGTCAGCATCGAAGTGATGACGATAGGTTCCGGAGGTATCCAGAGTAACGCCACTCTCATCATTGATGGTCACAATACGGTGTACCGTCTTATTCCCCGGCACAGGGCGCTCAATGGCAATACGCCACTTTTTGCCATCCGGCTTATGACCACGAATTTTCATGTCGCCACCAAACTCAACCAGATAGTTGGTCACGCCCATGTCCTCCAGAATCCTCGTCAACTTACCGATGGTGTAGCCTTCGCCCATGGAGGAGAAGTCCACCTGCAAATCAGGTACGGTTTTGCGGATCTTGTGGTCGACTTCATCCACCTCAAGCTTATCCATACCCATATGCGCTTTAACGGCCTGAATCTGCTCGGGTGTCGGCACATTGAGTACATCTTTCCTGAATCCCCAAAGACCAAAAAGAGGCCCTAATGTTGGGTCATAGCAGCCCTGTGTTTTTTGAGAAATCGATTTTGCCAGCGTAATCAGGTCAATAAAGTCCTGTGATGCAGGCTGCCAGTCAGTACTGGGCGAGGCATTGAAGCGCGAGATGTAGGAGTCATCCCGATAGGTAGAGAGTTCTTTGTCGATACTGGCCAGCTGCTGCTGAAACTGCTGCTCGACGACACCGGTATCCAGTGACGTTTCACTCCACCAGCTGATGTGGTAGGTCGTGCCTTGAGCGTAGCCTTCCACGCGCTGAATTTCCGGAGGTTTCGAGCATGCCTGCAAAGCAGTCACGAGTGCACCAGCTATCAGCCCACGTGCCGCAATAGCACGCAGGCGCTGAAATCTTGCCTTCTTCAAAGGAGCAGCCTTGGTTACCGGTTATTGAGGCGCATCAGTCTAGCAAAAGCTTCCGCCCGCACCCAGCATTGCCCATCACGGATAGAGCGCAAACTAGTCGAGGTTGCGCATAAGCAAGGCATAATTCAGGTCATGCTCTACTGCCACAGGCAGTCGTACCCGATGACCTGAGCCTGGTGCGACCTCAATGGCGCGCTGATGCTTATCAAGCAGCGTATCCAGCTGCCAGCGAATATTACCTGTGGGCGTCATTAGCTCCAGATGATCACCCACAGCAAAACGGTTTTTCACTTCGATATCTATCCAGCCCGCATGCTTGTCGGCGTCAACCACTTCACCGACAAACTGCTGATGCACGCCAATGGAGTTGCCCGTGAGGTAATTCTGGTACTCATCGTGGACATGACGGCGGTAGAACCCCTCGGTGTAGCCACGGTTTGCCAGATTCTCCAGCGTATCCATTAAGCCGCGATCAAAAGGTTTGCCGGCGGCCGCATCATCAATGGCTTGTCGGTACACTTGTGCCGTTCGCGCCACGTAATAGTGGGACTTGGTTCGCCCTTCAATTTTCAGCGAATGAATCCCCATCGCCGCAAAAGCCGGCACATGCTGAACGGCTCGCAAGTCCTTGGAATTCATGATGTAGGTGCCGTGCTCATCCTCATCAACCGGCATGAACTCACCCGGACGATTCACCTCTTCAAGCAGCATAGGCCTCGGCGATACCGTCTCAGGCTGCCATTCTTGGACGGGAATAAAGTCACCCTTGTCATCCTCCGTTGCCGCGGTGACCTGGTATTTCCAGCGACAGGCATTGGTACAAGTGCCCTGATTCGGGTCACGATGATTCATATACCCTGAAAGCAGGCATCGGCCCGAGTAGGCAATGCAGAGCGCGCCATGAACGAATACCTCCAGCTCCATCTCAGGGATGTACTGACGAATTTCTTCCACTTCCTGCAATGACAGTTCACGAGACAAAATAATGCGTTGAATGCCCTGCTGCTGCCAGAACTTCACAGATGCCCAGTTCATGGTATTGGCTTGTACGGAGAGATGAATGCACTGCTCCGGCCAGCGCTCACGCACCATCATGATGAGTCCGGGGTCTGACATAATCAGCGCATCGGGCCGCATCGCGATTACCGGCTCCATATCCGCCAGATAGGTCTTCAGCTTGGCATTGTGAGGCGCAATATTGCTGGCCACATAAAACTTCTTACCCTGCTGGTGAGCAAAGTGAATCCCTTTTTCCAGATGATCCAGCGTGAAGTCATTATTACGCACCCGTAAGCTGTAGCGCGGTTGACCGGCATAAACCGCATCGGCACCGTAGGCATACGCATAGTGCATACTTTTGAGAGTGCCCGCAGGCGAGAGAAGTTCTGGTTTTTTCATGGAGAGCAAGCAGCGTCAGCAACAGAAGCCATGCCAGGCATCGCGTCTGATAAAGTTCGTGAAGGGGCGCTACTCTACAAGATCGGCAGGATTAGTCTTCACGGGCTGCCACTGACGAGCCCGGTATCTGCCACTTCGTTGATCTGGGTCACGCTCGTAGAGCCCGATACCGCTGAAGCAGACCGTTGTCACCTTCGTCAGCCACACCTCAGAGAGCTCAGCACTAACCTCTCTATTCACACTGACAGGCCCATGACTCCAGCCGAGAGTGACATGGGGCAGAAAACCATGATGGCTATCAGTGCCCACCCCCTGCGCTTCGCACAGCGTCCTCACTCTCGTATATAAGCTCTCAATCCATGGAGCCATCGCACAGCGCGCCACCCAGTGCTCTGCGCCCTGAGGGTGCTGCCAACGATCCAGAGATGCAATCTCCAGATAATCCCCAACATCGGCCGTCAATAGGGGGAGCGATTCATCCAGCACTTTAAGCTCGTCACAGGACGCATCAGGAATAAACGCCAACGTCAGGTGCAAATCCTGAGGCTGATGCCATTGAAGAGGGAGGGATGGCCGCCCCTGCACTAACGCTTGCTGACTCACTTGCGTTAATGACAGGGCATAGAAGACGGCGGGCATACTTAACGAACTTGCTTCTCGACACGCACCAAGCGCTGGTTAATCTGTTGACGGAAAGCATCAATCGAACGAATCGCATCTTCGGTGTCAGAAAGACGTTCCTCCAATGCCTGGAGCTGAATATCTGAGGTGCGACTGCTCGACTTGGCACCTTGTTCAGCGCGCAGTTTTGAAAGCGCATTTTGCGTTTCGGTCAACGCCTGCTTCTGCACACTGAATTGGCCCTGTAACGTGGCCAGATCTTTTACCAGGCGTTGCTGCTCCTGATCCAGCGAGGCCAGACGATTGGCATTACCCGCAGTTCCCAGCTTAGCAACCAGATCTTCCTGCTGAGACTGCAACGCTTTCAACTGTTGCGTCGCTTTGGTCTCCAGTGCGCTTCGTGCAGCACTGCCGGAATCCAGCTGCTGCTTCTGATCATCAAGCTGCGTACTGAGCGTACCAAGCTGGGCCGACTGGGAGTCAATCTGCTTGCTTTGGGCAGTTAAACGGTCACTCAGCGCTGTGGTCGTTCGCGACAGGTCGCCCTGCTGATTCGCCAGTGACTGCAGCTGAGTCAGCGAGTCTTTCAGCTGGCTTTCAATAGAGTCCTGCCACTGCTGGTACTGCCCCTGAAGCTGCTGCTGTTGCTCGGTCAGGTACTGCTGGCCCATCTTCACCTGGCTCAGTGTGCTTTTCAGCTTCTCACCTGACTCACTGTTATTCATTTGGCTGGCACTGAGAATCGCCTCTAACTGGCTCAGTCTCTCTTTACTGGAATCCAGCTCTTTACGTGTGCTATCCAGTACATCCGTTAACTGTTGCTGTTGCCAGTAGGACCAACCGCCCACACCCAGCAGACCGATAATC
Organism: Pokkaliibacter sp. CJK22405; assembly: GCF_046614695.1. Lineage (NCBI taxonomy): Bacteria > Pseudomonadati > Pseudomonadota > Gammaproteobacteria > Oceanospirillales > Balneatrichaceae > Pokkaliibacter > Pokkaliibacter sp. CJK22405. The sequence goes on along the minus strand of NZ_JBKKHQ010000020.1, from coordinate 4,863 downwards.
GCCAGTACCGCCAGCCCGACACCACCCTTGCTTGAGGATTTTCCTGCCGAACGCCCACCGCGACTCTGTTGAGCTGCCTGTGTCTGCTGGCGCTGCTTTTCCGCAGGGCCCAGGCTGGGTACATCGACGATAGGTTCCTTATCACGCATAGATCCAATTTCTCGCTCAGAGCTGGTCTGTTTATTGTTTACGTTATCTGTGGCGATACATTCACCGGCAGCTTCACATGAAGGCAGAGCGCCTGTCGGATTGAAAGAAAACGCAGCCAGAATCAAAGCATACCTCAGTCTGCAGGACTATCCCCTATCCGCTAAAAAATCTGCATTCCCGCCTAACAATCTGAATAATCACGACAATTGACTCAAAGCCAGTGACAAAATCCGGTTGCCATCCACTCAAGCCCCACCTAGAGTGAAACACTCTTTTATCAGGTGTTTTTCCTTTGCCATCCTTTGCGTGAGGCCCATTTTCCGATGACGTTAAAGTCACTTCTGATTGCAGCCTTACTCACTTTCACTACCGGTGCCAGTGCGGCTGAAACCTGGACTTATCCTTACTGGTCGCTGCAGGATTATTATCTTCAATTCCCCAAACAGAAGGCGCTGAGTGCCGCACTCGATGCCCGCGTTCAACATGCTGCCGTTCCGGTCAAAACACTACCGGAGAAACCGGTCAGTATCATGGTCGTTCAGCCCGGCAAGCAGACTTCGGATTACTGGAAGAGCAATATTCGTGTCATCAGTGAGCGCCTGAAAGAAATGGGCATGCCCTTCCGACTGGTCGTTTTCGATATGCGTCCCGATGAAGAGGCGCGCAAGCAGGAAAGCAAGATTGCTCAGGCACTGCGCCAACACCCGGATTACATTATCACCACCCTGGACATGCTACCCTCAAAACGCATTCTGGATCGCATTCTTGCTGACTCGCATACCAAGCTGATTCTGCAAAACGTGACGACCCCCCTCAAGGACTGGCAAGACCCCCATCCGCTTTTCTACGTGGGTTTTGACCATCAGGAAGGCACCCGCTTGCTGGCCCAGTATTACGTGAAACGCCTGCCCTTCAAGAGCGAGTTTTCCGTCATTAACTGGTTGCCTGGCTATGTCAGTCAGGCACGTGGCGATACCTTTATCAACGAAGTTGAACAGCAAGGCGGCTGGCAGCTGGAGTCTGCGTTCTACTCCAAGGGCAACCGCAACTCTGCCTATGACATTGCCACCCACATTCTTGGAGACAAGCCACATCCACGGGTCATCTTCTGCGCAGCAACCGACGTTGCCGTTGGCGCAGCAGAAGCCGTGGCCAAACTCGCGCCGGATGAAAAAATCTGGCTGAACGGCTGGGGCGGCGGTGATATTGAGCTGCAAATGCTCAAGAAACGTGAAATCATGGCGACCGTTATGCGAATGAACGACGATAGTGGTATCGCCATCGCTGAAGTGATTGCCGCCCACAGTCAGGGGAAAGCAACACCTCAGGTCTATTCCGGCAAAATGACCCTGATTACCACCGAAACGTCATCCACCGAAATTCAGTCACTGCAGCAGCAGGCCTTCCGTTACTCGGACCACTCATTTTGAAGCGCTATTCTCTTTTCACGTTCTGGTTGCTGTCCCTCATCATTCTCTCTGGCGCTGGCACTATTCTGATTTACTCCCTGAGTTATCAGAGCGGCCTGCACCTGCTTGAAGCCGAGACACACAAAGCCTTTGAGCAACATGAACGCCTGGCAACCTACCTTTTTAACCAGCACCTGCGCTCACTCTCCAAACGTATTCAGGACCTGAGCGAAGAAGAAAGCATCATAGATTACCCCGACACCCTTAGCCGCTCTCGTGTGGACGTCAACTACTACGATCACTACCGTAACGACATCGACCTCTTCTTTGTTCGTACACCGCAGCATCTTTATGATCTGTCGGCCCCGCTCTATGCCACCAGCGGCTTCGACAAGGCTCTGAATCATATGCCTGATAATCGCTGGCGCCTGGTAACCAATGCTGATGCCAGCTGGACGGCGCTGGTCATGTCCAAACCCATTATTCAGCCTGTGACCGGCGAGCTTAAAGGCAAAATCATTGCCGGTATTGTCCTCAATGACAGCTTTACCCTGATCAAGGCACTGACAACGTCCATGACAGATAAAACCACTGCCGTTGCCCTTATCAGCGATCACAACATTATCATCAGCACCGGAGATCTTTCGCGCGAAACCTCCGACCACTTATCCGTCATGGACTACAAACTTAATCAGGTCGAAGAGCGCCCCAGCACCATGCTCTTTACCTTCCCCTTGCCTGTCGACAATGAAGCCGACGCGCTGTACCTCAGCATTCAGCAATCCAGTGATGCGATTGAATCCTTCAGGGAAAATCTCAAGCGCATTCTGGTGGTTGCCATTATTGTCATCCTGACGCTCTCCATCATCATTGCCATTCTCGCCTCCAAGTTTTCAGTAAGCCCTCTACGTAAACTCGTGAGCCTTGCTCAGAACCCTCAGCTGGTTGAGCCCAACTTTAACAATCCGATTCGAGAGTTTGACCTGCTGGGCAAACTGCTTTCCCAGCTGATTCAGAAACTGAAGCTGCGCGAGTCAGACCTTCTGGCACTCAATGAAGACCTGGAGGAAGCCAAACAAAAAGCCAAGTTCCTGAGCCAGCAGCTCATTTTGCTGCAGGAACAGGAACGTAAAAATCTGGCCCGGGAGCTTCATGACGAACTGGGCCAGTGCCTGACGGCTGTCACGGCGGACGCATTTCTGATCAAAGGCAGGGTTAGTGAGGATGACCTGGTGCGACAGGCAGCGGAATCCATCTATGATACCTCCCGCCTGATGTACGACACGGTCTACAACCTGATTCGCACACTCAGACCCCTTCCGCTGGATGAACTGGGTCTGATCGACGCTATGGTCAACATCCCGGTACTGGATACACTGCAGCAAAAAGATGTGCAGTTTGTACTGGATTTACCCAACCCTGATGAAGTCGACTTTCTTAACGATAAGAGCTGTATTGCGATCTATCGCATCACTCAGGAAGCCCTGAACAATGTCGCCAAGCACGCGGAAGCCTCGCAGGTCGAGGTCACACTACGCGTACAGAGCAAGCCTCAGCGGCTGTGGCTGGAAATTATTGATAACGGCAGAGGCTTTGACACCTTGGCCAGCCATAACAGCTATGGACTGCTGGGAATCAAGGAACGTGCAGAAGGTTTGGGCGGGAGTATGAGCGTGGTGTCATCACCCGGCGAGGGTACTCGCCTTGTCATCACGCTGCCGATCTAGTCTACAGAGTATTCCTGAATTGATGCGGCCCTGACTTATCTAAAGCGCAGGGCTTTTTCTCACTTGCTATTCAGTTCCTATCGCTTCAGCAGCGCCTGTTATCGGCAGCCAGTCTGCCAGCTTACTTTGGCACTCTGTACGGAAGTCTTCGATCTCACGCTTGAGCCATTGGCAAAATTGAACAACACCGGCATGACGACGCCGCTCAGCATGAGTGAGCAATACATAGCGCGCGGGCGAAGGCACGGCTGGAGCGTACAACCCTTCCAGCTGACCATTGATAAGCGCATCCGCCACCAATGCCATACGCCCCATCGTTACTCCCCTGCCCTGGGCAGCAGCTTGCTGAGCCAACTGCGCGAGGTTAAAGGTTTGCTCCTGTCTTGGACGAAGCTCCGCCAACCCCTTACCTTCTGTCCAGGCACGCCACTCATCATGAACGTCAGCGCCCGCCCAGCCCGTCCCATCCAGCAACCATACCTGCTTCTGCAAATAGGCATCAGCAGGCTGGTCAATAGAAGCCGCACCACCGGAAGCCACTACAGGCAGTAGATACTCTTCCAGTAGCACTTCATCAAAACCGATCGGATAGCCCCAGGGATCATAGCGAATAGCAAGATCAATGCCTTCGGCCAGCAGTTCACGCGGAGATACCGCATGAAACTCAGCACGCAGGGAGACCTCGGTATCCGGGTATTGGGCAGAGAAACGACCAAGACGCGGCAATAACCACTGCATCGCAAAAGACGGGCAACAACTGACAACCAGTTGTTTATCTGTTTCCGGGCGGCGAATACGCCTTACTTCATCCGATATTTCGGCGACAACACGCGATGTCAACGCCGCCAGACGCCGCCCTTCCGGACTTAGCAATACACCACGCCCCTGACGGATAAAGAGACTCACACCAAGCTGTTGTTCCAACTGGCGGATCTGCTGACTGACCGCACCTTGCGTGACGCAAAGTTCATCGGCCGCTTTAGTGAAACTTTGCAGACGGGCCGCCGCTTCAAAAACACGAAGACCATTCCAGCAAAGACTATTCAAGATTGGCATGAGATTAACGCTAAGCAACTGACTTCAGAACAGCCTTTCTTTTCATCGTCCTACACGGGGTGGCGTATATTACATGCAATCCAGGCTCCGAGGCTCATTATGAATACACAGACAAGCCAGACGCAATTAGAAATCCTGACCAAGGATTAACGTTTGCAATACAAAGGGAAGATGAAGCTATTGATTCAAGAGAGAAAAGCAGGCCAAACAGGCGGCGCCCTACCGGGCGAAGAGAAAAGTCGTGACCTTAAGAAAGAGACATTCATAAAACTCAGATACAAAAAAACCCGGGATATTCCCAGGCTTCCTGTTCATTCCAGAGGAATGCGAGCTTTTTAAATGGCGGAGCGGACGGGGCTCGAACCCGCGACCTCCGGCGTGACAGGCCGGCATTCTAACCGACTGAACTACCGCTCCACACTGTAAGCCTGTGTCACCAAGCTGTCCTTAGTGGTGGGCGCAAAGAGACTCGAACTCCTGACCCACGCCTTGTAAGGGCGTTGCTCTACCAACTGAGCTAT
>NZ_JBKKHQ010000002.1:0-45193 GCF_046614695.1 Pokkaliibacter sp. CJK22405 | reverse complement strand
AACTGCGGAAACTGCGGAAACTGCGGAAACTGCGGAAACTGCGGAAACTGCGGAAACTGCGGAAACTGCGGAAACTGCGGAAACTGTGGAAACTGCTTCGGGCGAAGTCGAAGAGGCGAATGCAGATCTACAGTCTGAGACTGCAGACTCACAAGAGTTAGTTAAGTCGACTGATAAGCCTGAGGCAGAAGAATCGGATAACAGCAGCAAGAAAGATGCTTAATTTTATTAACCGTTTTGCCACGCTGCCGGAGAGTTTTTACTCCCGGCAGCAGCCTGATATTCCTGAGGGATTTCGGTGGCTATGTGGCAGCGATTCTGCCGCACGGGAAATGAATCTTGAGTTAAACCAGGAGGGCCGTGAGGCCCTTTTGCAGCTTTGCTCTGGCCATAACCCGTCGGCGGATCCACTGGCCATGGTCTATTCAGGGCATCAGTTTGGTGGCTATACACCGCAGCTTGGCGATGGGCGCGGGCTTCTGCTGGGCGAAGTTACAGGTGCTCGCCAGCAAACTTTTGAACTGCATCTGAAGGGGGCTGGGATGACTCCTTTCTCACGCCGCGGTGATGGCAGGGCAGTGCTGCGCTCGAGTATTCGTGAGTTTCTTGGTTCGGAGTATTTGGCGGCTTTAGGGTTGCCGACAACCCGTGCACTCTGTCTTCTGGGGAGTGACGAGCCGGTATATCGTGAGAAAGAAGAGCGTGCGGCCCTTATTGTTCGGATGGCCACGACGCACATTCGTTTTGGACATTTCGAGTTCTTTTATTTCACTCAGCAGCAGTATGAGCTAAAAAAGCTGGTTGATTTTGTCCTCGAGACGTACTTTCCCCATTGCCTGCAAGAGGTTGATCCGATAGGGGCAATGTTTGCTTCGATTGTGGAAAAGACAGCCAAAATGATTGCAGGCTGGCAAGCGTATGGTTTCTGCCATGGTGTCATGAATACCGACAACTTCTCAATTGTTGGCGAGACGTTTGACTTTGGCCCCTATGCTTTTCTTGATGACTACAATCCACGACATATCTGTAATCACTCTGATTATGAAGGGCGCTACAGCTTTTATCGACAACCGGTGGTTGCGCACTGGAACTTGCAATGCCTTGCCAGAGCCTTGTCCGGGTTTATCGGTAAAGAGGCAATTCTGAAAGCGCTGAATAGCTATGAGGGTGTTTTAGTAAACCACTTTAACGCTTTAATGGCAGCCAAACTGGGCTTTTCCGGCATGGATGCAGAGCATCATGAATGTCTCAAAGGTTTTCTGAATATCCTCGCTGCCAACCAGATGGACTACAGCCTGAGTTTGCGCTCTTTAAGTCAGTGGGGACGTGAAGGGTCGCTTGAGCTATTGCGCTCTGAGTGTCGAGACCTTGAAGCCATTGATGAATGGATTGATCGCTATACCGCGCTTGCAAGTGTGGAGGTTGAGATTCAGGCGCGCATGGATGAGTTTAATCCCCGCTTTGTCTTAAGAAACTATTTGCTTCAGCAAGCCATTGAAAAGGCTGAGCAGGGTGATATGTCAGAGGTGGAGCGCTTGTTGCTGGTAATGAGTCAGCCATTCGCTGAGCAGTCTGACAACCAGCATTATGCTCTTAGGCCACCAGAATGGGGTAAGCATCTGGAGATCAGCTGTTCTTCTTAAGACGGGGAATGGCGATAAAAATAAAGGAAAGGCTATCTCTTAAATCTTCACTAGAGATAGCCTGTTTCCGACATCACTTAGCGCTCAGGCAGAGTGATATTGAGCTCAAGTACGGAACAGTTGTCCGTATCATCAATTTGAATGCTGATATCATCCTGGGCGATATGAACATATTTCTTGATCACCTCAAGCAGCTCTCGTTGTAGCTCTGGCAGATAGTCTGGCTCCGAGCGCTTATTGCGCTCGTGAGCAACGATTATCTGCAAGCGCTCTTTGGCTACCGAAGCTGAGCTATTTTTGCGACTGCGAAAATAATCGAAAAAACTGGCCACGTTAACCTCCAAACATGCGCTTCAAGAAGCTTTTCTTCTGCACTGTCAGGAATCGCATCGGGCGCTCTTCACCAAGCAAGCGGCTAACGGCGTCTTCATACGCTTGTCCTGCATCGCTCTGGGCTTCCATAATTACTGGAACACCCTGGTTAGAGCATTTTAGTACAACTTCTGACTCTGGAATGACGCCGATCAGCGGAATTGCCAGAATTTCCTGCACGTCGCTGACGCTAAGCATTTCCCCTTCTTCTACACGCTCGGGTGAATAACGAGTCAGTAGCAGATGCTCCTTGATAGGCTCAAGATCTTGCTCTGCGCGGCGAGATTTACTGTGCATGATACCAATGATGCGGTCTGAATCTCGAACCGAGGACACTTCAGGGTTGCTGACGACGACTGCTTCGTCGGCAAAATACATTGCCATCAGTGCACCTTTTTCGATACCGGCCGGGGAGTCGCAGACGATATAGTCAAAGTTTTCAGAGAGCTCTGTTAGTACCCGCTCCACGCCATCGTGAGTCAGTGCGTCTTTATCACGGGTTTGGGATGCAGGAAGGATATAAAGCGTTTCAACACGCTTATCCTTAATCAGCGCCTGCTTCAGAGTCGCTTCGCCATTGATCACGTTGACGAAGTCATAAACTACACGACGCTCGCAATTCATGATCAGGTCAAGGTTACGAAGACCTACGTCAAAGTCGACAATAACAGTCTTGTGGCCTTTCATGGCCAGACCGGTACCAATTGCAGCGCTTGATGTGGTTTTACCCACTCCACCTTTACCAGAGGTGACAACGATAATTTTTGCCACGATGAGAAATTCCTTTACTTAGATAGCAGGCCTCGGGGCCATATTCGTTTAACGTGGCGCTCAAGCAGTGTAGAGCGCTGTAATTTGTAGGCGATTTTCGTCTTCAAGCCGTGCCTGAATACTTTTCTTCCATAAATCCAGATGCTGAAGATGCTCGCTTAATTTGTAATTGCCAGCGATTGAGAGCAGTTCTGCTTCCAAGCTGTGACAAAAAATGCGCGCTTTGGTATTGCCGTTTATACCTGCCAGTACCCTGCCACGTAAAGGGCCGTATACGTGGATATCGCCGTCAGCCAGAAGCTCTGCGCCAGCGCTGACTGGAGCAAGTACCACCAGAGAGCCATTCTGAGCGTAAATCTGCTGACCTGAGCGGACAGGGCGATCAATGATACGAGTCTGCTGAGTGATAATAACTTCGCTTTCAGCGGGCTCTGAAGCCTTGGATGAAGAGGCTGTCTCTTCAGCTGCCACCGCTTTTTTCTCGCTTGAGCGACGCGTCGTGGCGGCACCCATCACAGGAAGGCCGGCATGCCGGGCGAGCTCTATCTGCTGTTCACTACCTCCACGAATGCCCACAGGGTTAACACTTTGTTCACGGCAAATATCTACCAATTGAACAAAGTTAATTTCCAGATCGTCGGGGAGCTGCTCGAGGGAGATTACCACGGGCATTTGGTGAAAGAAGCGGGGGGCTTGATTGACGGTGTCAGCCAGCTGATCGCTAAAGTCCTGTGCATCATAGTGCATCAGTTCAATCATGCTGATGGTAAACATGCTTCCTTTCATGCGAAAACATGAAGCGATTTTTTCTGCTGCGGGCGTGGACATCTGTCGGTTGCCTGTTTTCTTGTATTTTCCGAGCTAATTCTTAAGTTGAGCCAGCCAGGCTGAAATACGGTGAGTTCATAAAAACTGCCGCACATCATAGCATGAGAAATCGTTGGGTTAAGAGCCCGGACGGGTTCTTGAGTCAATTAAGCCGAGGTAGGGCTCTTAATTACTTTTATACTTGGTTCCTTTGCGTGATAAACGCACAATAACGCAATCAGTTGAGTAATGGTGTGGGTCGGTGTTTTGATTCTTCTGCATTTTTATGCAGGTCTTCCCCCGATCTTCGGTCCTTAAGAGACAAAAGGTTAAATCATCCTATGACTTCATCTTTAGGTATTGCAGTTATTGGTGGCGGCAGTTTTGGTACCGTTGTTGCCAATATTATTGCTGAAAATGGCTATGAGGTTTCGCTTTGGCTGCGAAGTGAGGCCCAGGCCCAGGATATTCTCAGCACGCGAATTAACCATCGCTATATGCCTGACTATCCTTTGCTTCCTGAGGTTATGCCGACCAATGATCTTGAGAAAGCCGTGTCGGGTGCCAAGGTCATTATCATGGCTGTTCCAAGCAAGGCTTTCCGGCAGGTGCTTAAGCAAGTCAAAGCGTACCTCGCAGATGATGCCATGGTGGTGAGTACCACGAAGGGGATCGAAGCAACTAGCAATAGCCTGATGAGCCAGGTGATGCGTCAGGAATTGCCCACTCAGGCGATAGGCGTACTAAGTGGCCCTAATCTCGCCAAGGAAATTGCTAAGCGACAGTTAGCCGCAACGGTGATTGCCAGTGATGACGCAGAGGTGCGTTCTATCATTCAGGCGATCCTTCGTCGGAGTTACTTCCGGGTCTATGCCAATAACGACATGTATGGAGTTGAGCTTGGCGGGGCGCTAAAAAACATTTATGCCATAGCGACCGGTATGGCAGCAGCACTGGGAATGGGTGAGAACACCAAAAGTATGCTGGTCACCCGTTCGCTTGCTGAAATGAGTCGCTTTGCTGTTCGTCTAGGGGCGAACCCTCTGACATTTATTGGCCTGGCGGGTGTGGGTGATCTTATGGTGACGTGTATGTCGCCCTTAAGCCGAAACTACCGTGTGGGTTTTGCATTAGGTCAGGGTGGCTCTCTTGAGAAAATCGTTGAAGAGCTAGGTGAGGTTGCCGAGGGTGTTGGCACGCTTGAGTGTCTTCACCACTGGTCAAAAGAGCTGGATGTCTACATGCCATTGGTTGACGGCTTATATGCGGTGGTCTTTGATGGCCGCTCCGTCGAAGAAGTTATTAAAGCGCTAATGGGTGGTGAGCAAAGCTCTGATGTTGAATTTGTTCTGCCACGAGGAGCATAACGATGTCTCATGATTCAAACAGTGGGCTATCAGCGATTATTGGTCGTTTGCTGAGCGCAGATATTTGGCTGCGGGCTCTTTATCTGATTATTTTTGCCCTTGTTCTTAAAGTGGCGGCTTCACTGGTCATTCTTCTGGCGGTGTTATTCTGGATCGTAGTTGTGATTCGGGGGGAGGAAGCAATGAGTGCTTGCGAACATCTTAAGGCCTTCTCAGGCTTTGTTCGCGATTGTGTTGGTTATCTCACATTTCAATCAGAGCAAAAGCCATTTCCATTTAAAGCCTGGAATCGATCAGGACAGGAGTGATCAGCTATGGCTCTATCGCTGTTTATTATGCGTCATGGCGAGGCGGAGATGGTTGCTGCCAGCGATAGCCAACGTCCTTTAACTGCGCTGGGTAAAGAGAGCAACCTCAGGGTCGCCCAGCGATTGGCGCAAGCCCCGATAATGCCGGAGCGCTTGGTTGCCAGCCCTTATCTTCGGGCACAGCAGACTGCTGAAATTGTGCGTCAGAGTCTGGGGCTTGAGAGCGTCGCGACCTTACCAATCATTACTCCTGACGATCCTCTAAGACCCGTTATTGACTGGCTGGACACTCAGAGCGGCAGTGTGATGCTTGTCAGCCATATGCCTCTGGTTGCTTATTTATGCGCCTGGTTGCTTGATGCCCGCCCGGTATCATTTATGACCAGTGAAGTGCGGCACCTTGAGCTGGACTTTGTGGCTCAGGGCTGCGCCAGGCTTCAGCAGACATGGAGTGCGGATACTTTTTGATGGTGCAATCGAATCTTTCAGGGAGCGCCAGTAATCGAGACTTCTTTGTCGGAGGGCGTAAGCTGGCGGCAAAAGAGTGGGGTGAAATCGGCGGAACGCCCGTATTGGCTCTTCATGGCTGGTTGGATAATGCGGGCAGTTTTGACCCAATGTTCGAGTCGCTCGTAGTCAAACGCCGTGATCTGCATATTGTCGCACTTGATCATGCGGGGCATGGTTTTTCTGACTGGCGTTCGGCATCCCAAGACTATGATATACGACATTACGTTGACGATGTCTGCGAGATTATAGGCCAGTTGGGATGGAGTCAGTTTGCGCTTCTCGGTCACTCACTCGGTGCTGGTGTCAGCAGTCTATATGCCGCGCAGTTTCCTGATCAGGTTCATTCACTTTGCCTGATTGAGTCGCTGGGGCCGGTATCTAAAGAATGGTCTCCGCCGGTATTGAATCGAATGATGCCTTCACAGAAACAAAACCAAGTGAAGCCCAGTCGACGCTTTGCGAACTTCGAATTGGCGGTTAGAGCAAGAATGGCGGGCCTATGGCCACTTGAACGAGCAGCAGCGAAGAAGTTGGCAGAACGAGGAGTAACCGAGACTGAGAACGAGGCCTTTTGGCACCATGATCCTAGGCTCAGGTCACTTACCTCAAGACTTTCAGAGGCAGAGATTCGTCAGGCTCTAAACCGACTATCGATGCCAGTGCACCTGATGTTGGGTTTACAAGGGAATAAAGCTCGATGGCCTATGCTTGAAGAGCGCATGGCCTGTATCCCACATCTTCAAGTCACTGAGCTGGAGGGAGGGCATCATCTGCATCTGGAACAACAAGCGCTAGCCTGCGCCGAATGGCTTAATAACATCCTGGAAAAACACTAGGATGTATCTCTTAAATAAAAAAAGCCACGTTAATCGCGGCTTTTTTCGTCTGCTGCGCTTAGCGTTTATGAACCAGAACACGCTCAGCCAGGACATCCGGCTGGAACTTGGCCAGGAAGTCATCAGCGCCAACCTTTTCAACCATGGACTGGTTAAAGACTCCACTCAATGATGTGTGAAGCATCACATAGAGATCTTTGAGATCGGGATTGGAGCGGATTTTCGCTGTCAGGGTATAACCGTCCATCTCAGGCATTTCTACGTCAGAGATAAGTACGTAGTAATGCTCGGGAACCTTGGTGCCTTGATTGGCCAATTCCAGCAGATGGTTATAGGCTGCGGCGCCATCATTCAGAAGCACTGTTTCGGCCCCGATGGCTTCTACCGCTTTCTTGATCTGCTTACGAGCAACCGAAGAGTCATCGACGATGAGTACCCGGAAGACTTCCGGACGTTGCTCTTTCACTTTCTCGACAATGGCTTCACTGACATCGTCAGGGCGAGGAGCCACTTCCGAAAGAATTTTCTCTACGTCGAGAATTTCAATCAGCCGGTTTTCAAAACGTGTGATGGATGTCAGGTAATGGCGGCTGCCAAGACCGCTGGGAGGAGGCAGAATGTCTTCCCAGTTCATATTGATAATGCGCTCTACAGCACGTACCAGAAAGCCCTGAACCGTCATGTTGTATTCACTGATGACGATAAAGCTGCCTTCCATATCGGTCGGTTTGCTGTTGCCCATGGCCAGAGCCAAGTCGATAACAGGGATAGTACGACCGCGAATATAAGCGGTACCACGAATGACCGGATGGCTTTCCGGGATCTCGGTCAGTTTGGGAGTTTGCAGAATCTCCCGTACCTTGAACACATTAATTCCGTAGATCTGGGGACCGTTGAGACGGAAAGTAAGGAGTTCAAGACGGTTCTTGCCGACCAGCTGGGTGCGCTGGTTTACGGAGTCGAGTACGCCAGCCATAGAAAATCCTGCTCCTAAGATCCCGCCTGGTGACAGAATCATTAGCACCTGGGTAAATAAGGCCAGGTGACGTTTCAATTATGACACTGCGACTATTGGCGCAGATTGTCGCCCAGTTATATACACTATTCTTAGTCTAGTCTGTGCAAGTGCAGTGTGATAGTTCAAACGGGCAGAATATTCATGTTTAAGCGGTTGTTTCGTTTCTTTGTCGTCCTTTCTACAGTTTTCGTCTTCAGCGCGCATGCCGCAGAGGATGTCAGGGGAGCATTAGACCCCCAGGGTTATCAGCGTTTTGAGGATAGCTGGATAGTGGCCTATGACAGGCAAAGCACTGAACGTCATGAGCTACCTACCGGCCCCATGATAAAAGTAAACGGTGTTACCCAACCGCAACGCTCTATTCAGGTGGCTGGAAACCTTGTGCGCGTGACCTATCAGCTACCCGAAGGTGTTGATCCTAATCAGGCGTTTAGTTTTTTCGAGAAGCAGATACAGGCGAAAGGCTACGAACCCCGTTATGTCTGTAAGTCCCGAAGCTGTGGGGCTAGTAGCTATTGGGCATCAGACATTTTTAAAGAGCGTTTGCTCTACGGTGAGGATAGGGATCAGCAGTACGCTTTGTACCAGTGGCCGGAAGGTCAAAGTGATAAGCCCTCTGTTAATACGCTGGCTCTCTATTCCGTAATGAAACCAAATCGACGTGCCTATGTGCATTTGGATCTGGTAGGCGATACCGCTGCGAGCGGAGGGGTTATCCGTCGGGAAGTGCCTGTGGTGTTTTCTGATAATGACCGACTGGTAACGCCGGGGCTTGATGGCGACTTTGAAGCGCTGGTGAAGCAGCATCGACAAGCATCAATGTGGCTGGTGAGTAGCCTGAGTGGAGATGGTGACCCACAAACCTTGCTTGATCGTTCACTGAGCAGAGCTGCTGAGGTCAAACGTTTGCTGGTTCAGGAGGGGGTCGCGCCATCGGCCGTTCAACTCTTTTCACGTGGGCCCTTTACGACCACCAATGAAAGTAATGTAGAACTCTGGATTTATCCCAGATCGCAGTGACAGTGACTTGAGACTTTCAAACCTCACCAAAGCCGATATCGTCATAAATAAAAAAACCGCCTAGGAGATCAGGCGGTTTTTCTTTGTCTCGAAGCTGCTGATTACGTTATCGAATCAGTGACAGGAATTCGTTACGAGTGCGCTCATCATGGCGGAAATTGCCCAGCATCATTGACGTCGTCATTGAAGCATTCTGCTTTTCAACGCCACGCATCATCATGCACATATGCTGTGCCTCGATCACCACACCAACGCCTGCAGCATTCGTTACAGTCATGATGGCATCGGCAATCTCTTTGGTCAGGTTTTCCTGAATCTGCAGACGGCGGGCATACATATCGACAATACGCGCCACTTTAGAAAGACCGACCACTTTGCCTTTAGGAATGTAGGCAACATGCGCTTTGCCGATGAAAGGCAGCATGTGGTGCTCGCACAGGGAGTAAAGCTCGATATTCTTGACGATGACCATCTCGCTGTTTTCAGAAGGAAACAGCGCGTTATTGACGATCTCTTCCAGCTTTTGATGATAGCCCTGCGTCAGGTAGCCCATGGCTTTAGCTGCACGCTTAGGGGTATCTTTCAGGCCATCCCGGCCAAGATCTTCTCCAATGCTCGTAATGATCTGAGCGAATGCCTGTTCCATACAGGGTCCTCGACTGGGCCTTAAAAAGGCGCTAAAGGTACGGAATTATAAAAGTGAGGTAAAGGAAAATCCCGTCTTTTCACGCCGTAGACAGTGTTATCTAGCGGAAACGACTTTTGAGCAGAACATAGACTGCACCATGACCGCCGTCTTTGGGCTGGGCGCTACTGAAGGCGAGTACTGCCGGAATCTGTCTTAACCAGTCGTTGGTATGGGATTTCAGCAACGGGTACTTACCAAGTTCACTGACCGCTTTGCCATGAACGACGATGACGCTTTTCATGCCGGAATGTAATGCTTCCTGAATAAAGCGATGCAGCTCCTCCCGTGCATCCTCAATGCTCATTCCGTGCAGATCAAGGCCTGCCTCCCACGGGATGCGGCCTTGTCGAAGCTTGCGGAAGAGATTGATCTGCACGCCGTTGGCGCAGAATAGCAGAGGCGTTTCCGAACCAACCAGCTCCATGTGGGCATCGGTCAGGTCAGAAGGTGTCTGAACGGTTTCTTCACTCGCGGCAATCCTGCGATAGCCAGCGGATGATTGCCGGACTGGCTTGGTTGCCACGCGCCGAGTGACGTTGAGTCGGCGAACCCCCTTCATTTCACTGCGAAATACGTCGAAATCATCCTCGCTCATGGGGGATAGATAGCCTTGTGCTGCATGTTTCTTTAATATTGGCACTTTAACTTAAGAGGCTCGGTGCCACCAGCGCTGACCGTTGCCAATTAAGTGCGTATGCACATTATCGACACAGGCTTTCCATGCAGATTAATACCGAACAGGCAGTCGAAGAGTTAAGTACCATTCGCGATATGATTCGCTGGGCCGTAAGCCGTTTCAGTGAGGCTAAAATCTTTTTTGGCCACGGTACCGATAACGCCTGGGATGAAGCGGTTAACCTGGTCCTTAACTCTGTGCATCTGGCATGGGATGTCGATAAAGAAGTGCTGGATGCACGTCTTACGCGTCAGGAGCGCGAAAAAATCGCTGACTGGGTGGTAAAGCGTGTCAAAGATCGTATTCCTGCCGCTTATCTGATCGGCGAAGCCTGGTTTGCCGGTCTTAAGTTTTATGTTGATCAACGGGTGCTTGTACCGCGTTCACCGCTTGCCGAAATGATTGAGCAGCGTTTTGAGCCCTGGCTTCAATACAAGCCGGTGGGACGTATTCTTGATCTTTGTACCGGGAGTGGTTGTATCGGTATTGCCTGTGCGGCCGCTTTCCCAGAAGCCAGTGTTGATCTGGTTGATATTTCTGCCGATGCACTGGCAGTAGCCAAGCTCAATATTAAGCGTCACCACATGGAAGACCGGGTTAGCGCAATCCGCTCAGATGTCTTTAATGGTGTGGCTGAGCAGCAGTACGATTTGATCGTCAGCAATCCTCCTTATGTGGATGCCGAAGACTTCGCCTCCATGCCGGATGAGTATCATCATGAGCCCGCTCTGGGGCTTTCCTCCGGTGATGATGGCCTGGATGTGACCCGCCGAATTCTGCGCGAAGCGGTCGATTACCTGTCTGATGATGGTCTGTTGATTGTTGAGGTCGGCAATTCAGAAATTCATTTACAGGAGCAGTACCCGCAAGTGCCGTTCCTGTGGCTCGACTTTGAGCATGGTGGACATGGTGTCTTCATGTTAACCGCTGAACAACTTAAAGGTTGCGCCCATCTCTTTTAACGTTTGCGCGAATCATTGGTGTTACGCAAACCCGTATAACGCGCTCTCCGAGTGAGGGTGCGCAGCGATTTAGGAACAAGCTTCATGGCAGGAAACAGTATCGGCCAGGTTTTCAAAGTCACTACCTTCGGTGAGAGCCACGGTATTGCCCTCGGCTGTATTATTGATGGTTGTCCTCCCGGGATCGAGATCAGCGAAGCCGATCTGCAGATCGAGTTGGATCGTCGCAAGCCCGGTCAGAATCGGTATACCACCCAGCGTCGTGAGCCGGATGAGGTCAAGATTCTTTCCGGCGTATTTGAAGGCAAGACGACGGGCACTTCCATTGGCCTGCTGATTGAGAACACGGATCAGCGCTCCAAGGACTATTCCAATATCAAGGATACTTTCCGTCCCGCTCACGCGGATTACACCTACATGCATAAGTACGGTATTCGTGATTATCGCGGAGGTGGCCGCTCGTCGGCGCGTGAAACAGCCATGCGCGTTGCGGCAGGCGCCGTTGCCAAGAAGTTCCTGCGTGAAAAGCTTGGAATTGAGATTCGCGGTTATCTTGCGCAACTGGGGCCGATCAAAATTGACGAATCCCGCTTCTCCTGGGATGAAGTCGGTAATAATGCATTCTTCAGCCCGGATGCGGTTGCGGCCGAGCAGATGGCCGAGTACATGGATGCGCTGCGTAAAGAAGGCGACTCCATTGGCGCGCGTATTAATGTCGTTGCCAGTGGCATGATTCCTGGGCTTGGCGAGCCGGTCTTTGATCGTCTGGATGCTGATATCGCTCATGCCATGATGAGCATTAATGCTGTGAAAGGTGTGGAGATTGGTGACGGTTTTGCCAGCATTGAGCAAAAAGGCACTGAGCATCGCGATGAAATCACCCCGGAAGGTTTTCTCTCCAATTCCGCGGGCGGTGTGTTAGGCGGTATTTCCAGTGGTCAGGATCTGGTCGTCAGTATGGCGCTAAAGCCGACTTCAAGCCTGCGTCTGCCAGGTAAGAGCATTGATGTTCATGGCAACCCCATTGAGGTCGTTACTCATGGTCGTCATGATCCTTGTGTAGGTATTCGTGCGACACCGATTGCCGAAGCCATGCTTGCCATCGTTGTGCTGGATCATTACCTGCGTCACCGTGGGCAAAATGCGGATGTCAGCATCGCAACACCTGTGGTGCCCGGGCAGGTAGTATGAACCTGACCTTTAATCGGGAGGCGCTACCGTATTGGCGCCTTTCCGGTTTCTATGCCTGTTATTTCGCTTTTATTGGCTGTTTCTCTCCCTACTGGAGTGTGTATCTGGATGGGCAGGGCTTCGATGCAATAGCCATCGGTCAGCTGATGTCGATATACATGGCGACGCGAATTGTCGGTCCGAATCTCTGGGGTTGGCTGGCAGATAAAACTCAGCAGCGACTTCGTATTATTCGGATTGGTGCCTTTCTTGGCAGTCTGTGCGTTGCTGGCGTCTGGATTTCTCACACCATGCTGTCCATGGCGCTGGCAATGGTGGCATTTACTCTCTTCCTTAACGCTGTACTTCCTCAGTTTGAGGTCATCACGCTTCAGTACCTGGGCACGCAGCGTCAGTACTACAGCAAGATTCGTATCTGGGGCTCTCTTGGCTTTATTGCCATGGTGTTGCTGCTCGGATGGGCATTGGAAATCACAGGAACCGCCATACTCCCTTTCTGTCTGATGCTGGCGTTAGGTGGTAGTTGGCTCTTCTCCTGCAGTATTCAGGACCCCGGGAAAAGTATTGAAAAGCAGGAAGGGCAGTCTTTTTTTAAACGTCTTTTAGTGCCTCAGGTGCTGCTGTTCTACGGCATCTTCCTGCTGGCTCAATTGGCGATGGGGCCTTACTACACCTTCTATAGCCTTTATATGAAAGCGCATGGTTACTCGAGTGCCGCAGTGGGCACTTTCTGGGCGCTGGGTGTGGTGGCAGAAGTTGTGCTGTTCTTCTTCATGTACCGCTTTCTTAAATGGGGCGTGGTCAAGCTGCTGACAGTCGCCTTGCTATTGTCTGTTATTCGCTGGACGGTCACGGCGGCGCTGCCGGACTCTTTATTGCTGATGGCGTTGGTCCAGCTTTTTCACGCGGCAACTTTCGGTGTGTTACACGTGTGCGGCATTAATCTGGTACAGCAATATTTCTCAGGAGGTAACGAAGGGCAGGGACAGGCGCTCTTTTCGGCGCTGGCATACGGCGCGGGCGGCTCAATTGGCGCTTTTGCCAGTGGCTATATCTGGCAGAATATCGGAATGTCTGCCACTTTCTACTTTGCTGCCATCATCACTGCCGTTGCCTTTGTTATGGCAATCCTCTGGATGAAAGAGCCAGCCGTCACTGAAAGTTAGGAATCCATTCAAAGAATAATCAGAAGCGTTTGAGCGCTTCGGGAGAGAGCCTAATGAAATTCAATATTGAAGTGGATATGACCCCGGAAGAGCTACGCAAAGCCTTAGGTCTTCCTGATCTTGAGCCTCTTCATGAAGAGATGCTAAACCGCTTTCGGGAGCAAATGGATGCCGGGGCGGAAGGTTATGATCCGATGAGCTGGCTGAAACCTCATATGCCCAACGCGGTAGGGACGATGGATGCCTGGCAGAAGATGATGCTGAATATGATGAGCAGCAGCTTCAGTCCTCGAAAGGATGACTCATCAAAAGATAGCTGAGACGGCGCTCAGCATTCACTGACGCCTGAAGGATGTGCCTGAAAAGTTTTCTGGAAGAGTAGAGAGCAGTAATGACGCTAAGCCTGATTTTGTTTTTAGTCGCGGGAACCTTTTGTATGGCGGCCGCCTTATCAGTACAGCAGCTGATGAAGAAAACCCCTGACAGTATGACGGCTGAACTGGTGATTTGGGGGAATCTGGCTGCATTGGCGCTGATTTTTTCGATTGTATTTGGTGCTTATCACCTGACGCTTTGGATGGTGCTGGGTAGCGTTCTTGTGACCTTTCCCATTCTCTACTTTGTCATTTTGCAGCGCATTCTTAAAGGAGCCATGGCCGCTCGTATTTACGGTGTGATTGGCTTGCTCAGCGCTGCCGGGTTGTATTTTCAGTGGTAAGTTCGATCCAGTAAAAAGAGGCGCTTTGTGCGCCTCTTTTTTTTCGTCCGGCAAGTAAACGGATTAGCTACCATCCAGATAGGCATGCAGCCCGGTGGAGCGGACGCGGGATGCTGCCTGGCTAATCTCGCCTCGTGCCCGCAAGTCTTTAATGATGGCTGGTAGTTGTGTTTTGACTTCAGGAACCGACATGCCGGGCTTCAGCCGTTTGTCGTACAGTACTTTCAATAGCAAGTAGTCGAGGCCGGAGAGATAGCGGTCGATGCTGTGGTCATTAAAGATTGAAGGGAAAACGCTGTCAGAATCATTGGGCAGGCCCAATACCTGTGTGGTTTCTTCAATGATGCAATCGACGGCTTTGCTCTGGCGTAAGGCATTGTCGATTGGGATCACAATTGTCGCGCCAGCAATGGTGCTGCCTCGTAAGTGTACCTGTCCATAACACACCGCTTGAGAAGTGATCTTTTTGTCAAACGGCTGCCGCCCCAAAGCCTTGATCAACACGCTATCCACCTGCGCCTGCGGGACAATAAAAATCCTCATGTTAGCCTGCTGTAAAGGCACTCCTTGTAATGGCAGGCCGGTAATCTGACTTAATTGCTGCAGATGCACCGCCATGAGTGTGGTGAATTTGGCCATGCTTTTTACGGGGTTAACGATGTGATAGCGGATAGGATCATCCCAGCGTACCAGCTTGCCTGCTGAGCCTTGCTCATATTCGCGTTTCAACGCGATGGTTTGAAAAGCCTGATTGATATAGCTATCACGTTGCCAGCGCTCTTCTGCTTGTGCGCCTGATGCCAGCCATCCCAGCAATAAGCCGAGGCCAATGTGTCTTAACTTCACGCCGCCATCCTCTCCGGTTTTGTTCCACTCTAGACAGTCTGTTTCCTTTCTGTAAAGCCACAAGGGGAATTGCGGGCGGTAAAACTTTGCGGTATAACCTCTTGTATATAGTTGTATATACAACCGTGGAGTGAAGAATGACTGACACCGCTTTTACCTGGCTACTCAATGCACGCCCCATCACGATGGAGTTGGGCGAGGAGGGTTATGGTCAAAAGCCGCTGAGTGCTATTGAGATTCAGCAGGGCAAAATATGTCGCGTTATTCCCATGGAAGAATACAGCGCTGCCGCATCAGACGATGCTGTGCTGGACTTACAGGGACGATATGTCACTCCGGGACTGATTGATTGCCACACTCATCTGATTTACGGCGGAGATCGCGCTGATGAGTTTGAGCGACGCCTGCAGGGTGTGCCATACAGCACGATTGCGAAGGAAGGCGGTGGCATTGCCAGCACCGTTCGCGCCACGCGAGAGGCAACGATTGAAACGCTGGTTGAGGCCGCCAAACCAAGGCTTGAAGCTCTCCTGCGTGAAGGCGTCACCACTATCGAAATCAAGTCAGGCTATGGCTTGAGCCTGGAGGATGAACTCAAGTTACTGCGCGCCGCCAAGGCTCTGACGCAAGGTTACTCTGTCCGTCTTCATGCCACTTTCCTTGGCGCACATGCTCTTCCACCTGAGTTTGTCGGCCGCGCGGATGATTACATCACACTGGTCTGCGACAAGATGATTCCTGTCGTAGCGGCAGAGCAACTGGCCGATGCCGTTGATGTGTTCTGTGAAGGTATTGCCTTTTCAACTGAGCAGACCGCGCGGGTGTTTGACGCTGCAAAAGCACATGGCCTCAACATTAAAGCTCATGCTGAACAGCTAAGCCTATTGGGGGGCAGTGAGCTGGTTGCCGAAAGGGGTGGTCTCTCTGCGGATCATGTCGAGTATCTGGATGAGGCTGGCGTTCGCGCCATGGCTAATGCCGGTACTGTGGCCGTTCTCCTGCCAGGAGCCTTCTATTTCCTACGTGAAACCCAGTTGCCACCCATTGAACTGCTTCGCGAGTACAGCGTGCCTATGGCGCTGGCAACCGACTTCAATCCGGGCACGTCGCCTCTGGCGTCACTGCGCCTGATGATGAATATGGGTTGTACTCTCTTTCGCCTTACGCCTGAGGAAGTCTTGCGTGGTGTGACTCAGCACGCCGCCACGGCGCTGGGGCAGCAAGGAAAGCTCGGTCAGATTATTCCCGGTGCCCATGCTGATCTGCTGGTATGGGATATCCGTCACCCGGCGGAGCTTGCCTACTGTTTTGGTGTCAGTCAGCCGCTCTACAGGCTGTTTGCCGGGCATCTTACGCCGAACAATTACTCCTGAACGACGAGCAATAACGCCTGAGCTATCACTGTAGAGCAGGCGCTGAACCTTTTTTGAACGCTTCAAACAACTTGATTGAGGAGCACACTATGTCGACCGATTCCCGTCTGGACACCTCGCGCGAAATTCGCGCGCCCCACGGCAACGAGCTGAGCTGTAAGAGCTGGTTGACCGAAGCCGCCATGCGCATGCTGATGAACAACCTGGATCCTGAAGTGGCAGAGCATCCTGCTTCACTGGTGGTTTATGGCGGAATCGGGCGCGCTGCCCGTAACTGGGAGTGCTTCGATAAAATCGTGGAAGTACTGAAGCGTCTGGAAAATGATGAAACGCTGCTGGTTCAGTCTGGTAAGCCCGTTGGTGTGTTCAAAACTCATGAAAATGCGCCACGAGTGTTGATTGCCAACTCGAACCTGGTACCGCACTGGGCGAACTGGGAGCATTTCAACGAGCTCGATAAGAAAGGCCTGATGATGTATGGCCAGATGACAGCGGGCTCGTGGATTTACATCGGTTCTCAGGGCATCGTTCAGGGGACCTATGAAACCTTTGTCGCCGTTGCCAAGCAGCATTTTGGTGGCGAGGCCAAAGGCCGCTGGATTCTGACGGGTGGTCTGGGCGGCATGGGTGGCGCTCAGCCACTGGCTGGTGTCATGGCTGGCTTTAATGTGCTGGCGGTCGAGTGCGATGAATCCCGCATCGATTTCCGTTTGCGTACCCGCTACCTGGACTACAAGGCGACGACGCTGGATGAAGCGCTGGAAATCATCAATAAAGCCAATGCCAACGGCGATGCAATCTCTGTCGGTTTGCTGGGCAATGCGGCAGATGTTTTTGCTGAGCTGGCAGCACGCGGTGTTGTCCCTGATGTCGTTACTGACCAGACCTCTGCTCATGATCCGTTGAATGGCTATCTGCCACAGGGATGGACTGTCGATGAGGCCAAGCGCCGCCGTCAGGAGGATGAGGCGGGTGTTGTGAAAGCTGCCAAGGCTTCCATGGCCGTTCAGGTTCAGGCCATGCTGGATCTTCAAGCCAAGGGTGCTGCAACCCTGGATTACGGTAATAACATCCGTCAGATGGCGCTTGAGGAAGGGGTCAAGAATGCTTTTGACTTCCCGGGCTTTGTTCCTGCCTATGTACGGCCGCTGTTTTGTGAAGGCATTGGTCCCTTCCGTTGGGCAGCCTTGTCTGGTGACCCTGAAGATATCTATAAAACGGATCAGAAAGTTAAAGAGCTGATTCCTGATAATCCTCATCTGCACAACTGGCTGGATATGGCGCGTGAGCGCATTGCTTTCCAGGGTCTCCCCGCACGTATCTGCTGGGTGGGTCTGAAGGACCGTGCACGTCTGGCGTTGGCGTTCAATGAAATGGTCGCCAAAGGTGAGCTGAAAGGGCCTGTGGTTATCGGCCGTGACCATCTTGATTCAGGCTCAGTGGCCAGCCCTAACCGTGAAACCGAATCCATGAAGGATGGCTCTGATGCTGTGTCCGACTGGCCGCTGCTCAATGCCTTGCTGAACACGGCTTCTGGCGCTACCTGGGTATCGTTGCACCACGGTGGTGGCGTGGGTATGGGCTTCTCTCAGCATGCAGGCGTTGTTATTGTCGCTGATGGTACGGATGAAGCACATGTTCGCCTTGGCCGTGTGCTGCGTAATGATCCGGGTACCGGTGTCATGCGCCATGCTGATGCCGGCTACGATATTGCTGTTGACTGCGCGAAGCGTGAAGGCCTTGATCTTCCCATGCTGGAAGACTGATCACTCAGCTCTGGGTATAACTTTGATTAACGGCAGCCTGGCTGCCGTTTGTGGAGTAGTAAAACGTGTTCACACTGAAATTAACCCCTGGTGCCATCACGCTGGCCGACCTTCGCCGCATCAGCCGTGAGGCTGTCAAGCTGGAGCTGGACCCTTCCTGCCATACCGCGATTGAGCAAAGTGCTGCGGCAGTAGCCCGCGTTATCGCAGAAAATCGTGTGGTCTATGGCATCAATACCGGTTTTGGCCTGCTCGCCAATACGCGTATTTCTCCGGAAGATCTGGACCTGCTGCAACGTAGCATCGTGCTTTCCCACGCGGCGGGTGTCGGCCAGTTTATGCAGCCTGAAACAGTACGCCTGTTGATGGTACTGAAGATCAACTCGCTGGCACGTGGTTTCTCCGGTATTCGTCTGAGCGTGATTCAGGCACTGATGGCGCTGGTGAATGCAGAGGTCTATCCCTGCATTCCTGAGAAAGGCTCCGTTGGTGCGTCGGGTGATCTTGCGCCTCTGGCACACATGAGTACCGTACTCTTGGGTGAAGGTGAGGTGCTGTACAAAGGTGAGCGCCTGTCGGGTGCTGAAGGCCTTAAAATTGCGGGACTTGAGCCGATCACGCTGGCACCGAAAGAAGGTCTGGCCCTGCTCAACGGGACACAGGCCTCTACCGCTTTTGCGCTTCAGGGCCTGTTCTATTCAGAAGATTTGTACGCGGCAGCAACCGTTGCCGGTGCCATGTCCGTTGAGGCTGCACTGGGTTCACGTAGCCCCTTTGATGCCCGTATTCATCAGGTCCGTGGTCATCAGACCCAGATTGATGCAGCAGCGGCGTATCGTCATTTGCTGCAGGATCATTCTGAGATCGGCAATTCCCATGAGAACTGCGAAAAAGTGCAGGACCCTTATTCTCTGCGCTGTCAGCCTCAGGTTATGGGTGCCTGTTTGCAGCAGATCCGTCAGGCTGCAGAGGTTCTGCTGGTAGAGGCCAATTCTGTTTCTGATAACCCGCTGGTTTTCGCAGAAGATAATGACATCATCAGTGGCGGTAATTTCCATGCAGAGCCGGTTGCCATGGCTGCGGATAATCTGGCACTGGCCATTGCCGAGATCGGTTCGCTGTCTGAGCGTCGTATGGCGCTGCTGATTGACACTCATCTGTCCAAGCTGCCTCCATTCCTGGTCAACAACGGTGGCGTCAACTCAGGTTTTATGATCGCTCAGGTGACTGGTGCCGCCCTGGCCTCCGAGAACAAGACCCTGGCGCATCCTGCATCCATCGATAGTCTGCCAACCTCTGCCAATCAGGAAGACCACGTTTCCATGGCAACGTTTGCGGCGCGACGCCTGCGTGATATGTCCGACAATACGGCTGGCATTCTTGCGGTTGAGTTACTGGCAGCATGTCAGGGGGTCGATTTCCGCGCTCCTCACAAACCGTCAAAACCGTTGCAGGAAGCGCATGCAGCACTGCGTGAGGAAGTCACCTTCTATGACAAGGACCGCTATTTCGCACCGGATATCGAGAAGGCCCAGCGTCTGATCCAGTCTGCCCACTACAATGGACTGATGCCCTTAGCCTTGTTGCCCAGTCTCTGAGCGACGCTGTCTATATGATGCAAACAAAAAAGACCTCTCGATGAGAGGTCTTTTTTTTGGCTGCACCTTAATTAAACCTGAGGGCTCAGGGGCAATCCTGATCCAGCTGCAGTTTTTTCAGATGATCCACTTCAACGCGCTCCTTGTTCTTGGAGGTCACAGCAAGATGGGCATCAATGTCTACCAGAGCATTGGTGTGAGGTGTGTTGTCTGACCCCAACAACGCTTTTTGCAGATTAAGTGAAGATTGAGTCGCGCTGACCGGCCAGGTGCGGCCACTGCTGCACTCTTTAAAAATGGCGACGTCATTGCGATAGGAGAAAACCCCCTGCATCGGCACGATGGGTGAGCCGCTATTACTGTCATTCAGCAGTAAACGGTAATTCAGAGCGCTTTCGATGGGGTTACCGTCTTTATCCAGCATTTCAATACTGTGATCGCTACTCATGGCGTAGGCCGTATGATCGCCTGCTGAACTCAGATGCAGCCGGTAGTGATCAAACTGCCAGGAGCCGATTTCGGTTTTTACGACGGGCGTGAGACCAAGGTAGGTGGTTTTCTTCACATAAGAATGGCTTGCCAAAAGGCTGAGGTTGACCTCGATGCCTTCGCAGTCCGCACAGGGAAGTGTGCCTGAGAAATTAGCCGGCATTTGCCAGGGGGTTCCTGCTTTGGTGACCGGTGCTGCCGGTTTAGCTGGCTGAGGTGCAGGTTCGCTGGTATCTGTGGCTTCAGGAGGTGAGGGCAGATCCGTGTTCGGTGCCGAAGGATTGCTGGTGCTGGCACAGCTGGCTAACGCCAGAGGAAGAAGTAGGGCGCTGGTCCGAAGTGCTCGGTTCCGAAAAAGTTGTCGAAGCGAGGCGCGAGTCTCGGCGGGCATGGCTGCAAATCCTTGGCATAAACAAAGCGCCTATCATAGCAGTGGCAGTGCAGCTTGCCCACGCAAGGACTGTGAAGGTCTATTTCTATACTAGGCAGATCAGGAGGTGGTAAAAATCTTGCGGCTTGCAATCAGGGCTGTGGCGGCATCACTTTCCAGTGGTTTGCTGAAGTAGTAGCCCTGAATAATATCGCAACCATAGCCTTGCAGTGTCTTTAGCTCGCTAAGCTCCTCAACCCCCTCGGCGATGACCTTCAGATTAAACGTATGCGCCAGATGGACGATGGTGCGGACCAGTTCATCCTGCTGATGATTTTGACCTAAGGCGATGACAAAGCTGCGGTCGATTTTCAACGCATCGACAGGCAGCTGGCTGAAGTACGATAGCGATGAGTAACCCGTACCAAAGTCATCGATCGCAATGGTGATGCCAAGGCGGCGTAGTTCGGACAGCTTTTCCTGGGCCAGTTCAGGTTCTTCCAGAAAGAGGCTTTCTGTCAGCTCAAACTCGATGAGTTCCGGAGCAATCTGATACTGCTCAAGCAGCTGAGTACATTCCTCGATAAAGTCAGGCTCCAGTATCTGTAGCGCTGAAACGTTGATCGCCAAACGCACGGAGTCATTAGCGGACCCGCCATCAAGGGCCTGCCAGGCGCTGAACTGCTCCAGAGCCTGCCTCATGATCAGCATACCGAGGGGAATGATCAGCCCGGTTTCTTCGGCAACCGGAATCAGCTCCACCGGGGAAATCATCCCTTCTGTCGGATGCCTGCAACGCATCAGGGCTTCAAAGCCAATGAGCTTGCCGCTGTTTGCATCTACTTTTGGCTGATAAAACAAGTGAAAGAAGCCATTTTCCTCTGCGGTGCGTAGTAGATATTCGAGCATCGAGCGTCGTTCGATTTCATGGCTCAGCTGGTCGTTATAACCGCAGTAGGTATTGCGACCATCCATTTTTGCGGCATACATGGCCAGATCCGCATGGCGAAGCAGTGTCTCGTAGCGTTCGCCGTGCGTTGGGTACTGGGCACAACCGATGCTTGCGCTGATAAAGAGATGCCGACCCTGAAGGACAAATTCTGGTTTCAGGGCATTCATGAGATTGCGGGCAATCGTCTCCCATTCCAGTGCGCTGCGTCCCGGCAATACCAGAAGAAACTCATCACCGCCATACCGGGCCAGTGTGGCGGAAGAAGGTAGCTGCGACGTCAATCGCTCTGTAATGGCTTTCAGGAGCGCATCGCCGATGCCATGGCCATGCACATCGTTGACCTGTTTAAAGCGGTCGATGTCAATAAACAGCAGGGCTAAAGGTTGGTTGTACTCAATGTGTGACTGGACACTTTCCTCCAGCGAACGACGGTTGAGCAAGCCGGTAAGTGCATCGTAATGGGCTTGGCGCATCAACTGTTGTTCACGGGCGAGTGCCGAGAGGGAGAGTGCAGCATGGCTCATGACCTCGCTGGCCATACTCTGGCCCAGTTTCGCCGTACTGAAGAGCATGATGCCAAGCGGGCGGTCATGAGAGCCAAGCAGACTGATACTGAGGGGGAACTCAGGAAAGTGTGCCGCATGATTTTCCAGAAGGGAAAACTGCTCTGTCGCCAACTCTGCGCGGTGTGAGAGGAAGGGAAGCACCTCTTCCATGTTGTCCATTGGCTCGTGATGTACCTGACCTTCGTGAAACCAGTAAAAGCGATTGTCCAGGCAGCAAATCAGGTACAGATAGGGATAGTGCCCAAGCTGATTCAGCCCTTTCAGTAGCGCCGATACCAAGTGGTGGACCGGCTCTGCATTCAATACCAGCGTAGAAAGTTTAGAGCGAAGTTGGTTGAGCGTAGCCTGATCCAGTAGCTGACTGCTCATATGATTGAAGGAGTTGGCCAGATCCCCGAACTCATCACGCGTGCGAATATCCAGGCGCACATCAAATTCGCCACTGGCAATGCGCTCAGTACCCTGGGTGAGTGCTTTCACCGGGTCAAGGTAGCGTCGGATAAACTTGATGCACAACAGTGATACTACCAACAGCACCAGCACCAGCACTGTCACGAAGTAGAGTGTGAAGTTTGCCAGTGTACTCAGCGCATCTTTGCTGGGCTGATTGGCAATGATCGTCCAGGGTGGACTGTTGAATTCATGCTCAAGGAACAGATCCCAGTAACTGGCCAGTTGCGGGAAATTATTGTGCTGCCACTCGAAGGTGCGCTCGGTCTGCATCTTGAGCTGTGACTTGGCTTCCTGCGTTGCCTTCACCAGTCCGCTAATAGGACAGAGAATCGGCGTTCGCTTTGAGTCCAGTACACAAATGCGCGTGTGATTAGGCAGCTCAATCATCGGTAGCAGATAGTCTTTTTCGAGTTTGCCGACCACCATCATTGCTTGCTGCTGAATCGTCACCGGAGTGGCGATAAAAAGCTGCAGTGGTTCGTTATCCAGATTGCGCTCTAACCAGAGCTGCGTTTTGTGAGAGGCCAGCCGGGCACGAATTTTTTCGGTATTGAGCGGCTTGCCGTAGAGTAGGGTGACCTGACCATTCTGATTAAATAATGCGGTACTGGAAAACATCTCGCGGATATTGGAGCGCTGCAGATTTTGTAACCCCTGAATGGCCGCTTCATGCAGCTTGGCATCCTGAATCAGACTGTCGCGTGCATCCGTCAGCCGGTCAAAGAGATCAAGCCCGGCAGACTTGCTCAACGACTCGAGTGCGGACAGGCGTTCATCATGAACCACATACCGCACCTGCATGTAGGACAGCCAGCCGATACCTGAGACCGGCAGAATAATAGCGGCGACAAACAGCAGCAGTACGCGCCGGGCCAGTCGGCTATTAAGCGTATTCAGTCTGAAAGCCATCGCTAATACTCATCAGCGGGGCCATAAAACTGGCCATTGTTAGCGCGAATGATGTCGTCCTGACTGGCGGAAGCGGTGAGCGGGCTACTCGACTGACCATCGGGCCCGGTGGAGTAAAGATCAAAATCAGAATTAATAGGCACCAGATTATGATCCTTTCTGACTTTGCCCCTATTTGTCGTTGTTTGAATATTCAGATACGCGTAGGGATTGCCCCAAGGGTCGAGATAGTTCTGTTGATTGATGTCACTGAGGCTGGCAGGGAAGTTGCCATTGTTATCAAAAGAGTAGGAGACAATTTGCAGGGAGAGCAGACGCAAGTCCTGAGTTGCCTGATCAATATCTGCCTGTTCGCGATAATTCTTGTATTGCAGCATCGCGATACCGGCAAGGATCGACACAATCGCCACCGTGATAACCAGCTCAAGCAGAGTCAGGCCCAGCTGGCGCCATCGACGATTTCCTGCTTCCGCTGCGCCGGGGCAAAAGCGCCTGCGTTGGAGCAGTGGTGGGCGTTTTTTCATGCAAATACTTTCATGCAAGTGCTGGCGCCTTAACAAAATCAGGTATGTCTCTTTATGCGTGAAACCCGGTATATGAGCAAGTTTTAAGGCATAAAAAACCGGAGGCTATCAAGCAGATAGGCTCCGGTCTATAAGCGATGGCCGTATTGACTCAGTTCGTCTGAGCCAGGGCCGATGCTTATTTCAATACAGCTGCAATCGAACGCGCGACGTAATCAATATTTTTGCTCGACATGCCAGCGATATTCACGCGACTGGAGTCGATCATGTAAATACCAAACTCTTCACGCAGGCGATGAATCTGCTCTTTATTGATGCCAAGGAAAGAGAACATGCCTTTTTGACGCGTGATGAACGAGAAATCACCAGCACCCAGCTCTGCCAGGCGGCTGGCCAGTGCGCCACGCAGCTCATGGATACGGGCATTCATGGCATCCAGCTCGGTCAGCCACTGCTGCTTTAGTGTCGCATCGCTAAGAATGGTCTCTACGATGGCGGCTCCGTGCGAGGGCGGCATGGAGTAATGCTGACGAATCGTTGTCATCATCTGGCTGGTGGTGTTGGCGGTTTGCTCAGCGGTGGCAGAAACAATCATCAGGTAACCAACGCGCTCACGGTACAGGCCGAAGTTCTTAGAGCAAGAGCCGGCAATGACCATTTCGCTAACGCGCTCAGCCATATAGCGAACGCCGTAGGCATCGTCATCCAGGCCATCACCCAGACCTTGATAGGCAATATCGATAAAGGGCAGCAGACCTTTGCTGATAACCAGATCGGTGATCTGCTCCCATTGCTGGCGGGAAAGATCGGCCCCACTTGGGTTATGGCAGCAGCCGTGAAGCAACACGATGTCGCCTTTCTTGGCCGCTTCCAGAGATGTCAGCATCGCCTCAAAATCAACGCCATGAGTCTCCGGGTTGAAGTAGCGGTAGGTCTGAAGCTCGAAACCGGCCGAACTCAGCAGCGGAATGTGGTTGCCCCAGGTCGGGTCACTGACCCAAATGGTGCTGTCAGGAGTGCAGCTCGCCAGAAACTCCGCCACCATACGCAGCGCACCGCAACCCCCTGGGGTCTGAGCAACAGTCAGGCGCTTCTCGCTGATCAGCTTATGACTTTCACCTAGCAGTAGCTCGGCAATGCGGGTATTGAAAAGCGCAGAGCCGGCCATGCCGATGTAGGTTTTGGTGGTCTGCTCTTTGAGCATTTTTTCTTCTGCCGCAGTGACAGCATTCATGACCGGTGTGTTACCTGCCTCGTCCTTATAAACACCCACGCCCAGATCGACTTTTTCGGCACGTGGATCGTCACGGTACAGACCCATTAATGACAGGATGGGATCGGGAGGAGTGGCACGCAGATGTTCAAACATGATGGAACTCTTCAGTAGTGAGACAGTGGTAACGTATCAGTTAGCACCAGGACCAGATCAGGCATAGTACTTGCCGAACGAGCACATAGTGTAACCCCTTGGCTGAAATAAAACCTGCTGTTGTATTGGATTTCAACGTTGCAAAACGATAGATTCTTGCGCGAATAACTCATCGTATGAAAGAAGCTTTCAGCGGTAGACCAGAGGTAAGTACGCGGCCATGACTCAGACCCCATTTGACTCGACAGATCGTGCGATTTTGCAGGAGTTACAGCGTGATGGTCGCATCAAGAATCAGCTGCTGGCGGATCGGGTCGGGCTTTCCGCTGCGGCATGCTGGCGCCGGGTGAAGGCACTGGAAGATGCCGGGGTGATCCGGGGATATACTGCGCTGCTTGATCCGGTAAAAATGGATCAGGGGCTTTGCGTTCTGGTAACCGTTTCCTTGACACGTCATGGCGTCGATATTGGCCAGACCTTCGAAGCCGCCGTATCAGGTTGGCCAGAAGTGGTTCAATGCTACGCCGTTACAGGGTCAGCGGATTATCAGTTACGGGTGGTGGTACCGGACATCGCTTCATACGATACCTTTCTGAATACGCGCCTGTTTACGCTGGATGGAGTCGCACAGGTGCACTCCAACTTTGCTTTGCGCGAAGTGAAGAACCTTCCCGGCCTGCCTCTTTAAATTTCTCCTCTTAAAGCAGTGCCAGCGGTGCTTTAAGCCTCCACGCTGGCGCACTCCTGCACAGGCAACTTTAACTCGCGGCACAGGCTTGCGAGCCCTTCGGGTAAAAGGTCGGTATAGAATTCATCGACATCACGCAGGTGGCTACTGATGACCGGCGCATTGCGCAGATATTTGCTGGCATCGGCGACGAGAATACGGTGCTCGCTGTTTTCCATGATGGAATGCGTCAGGTGTGACTCTTCTGGTGAAAAGTCGACCAGCGTGCCGTCGTGGCCGATACCACCGACGCCAAATACGCCGTAGTTAATACGAAAACGTCTGAAAAAACGGGTGGTATCCTCGCCCATAATATCCTGGTCTGCAGGGCGTACCCGGCCACCGGCCAGCAGGGTTTCTATATTCGGATTTTGGCAGAGGGTCAGAGCGACATTGAGGTTATTGGTGACAACAATCAGCCCAGGATGATCCAGCAGTGCCTGTGCAATTTGCTGAGGCGTCGTACCTATGCCAAGAAAAAGACTTGAGCCTTCCGGAAGATTGCTGACCAGGCGCTGGGCAATGGCCTGTTTGGCACCCAAATTCAGCACCTGACGATTGCTGAAAGACAGATTGCGATTGTTGCGGGGGAGGGTGATCCCACCGTGTACACGCTTGACCAGACCCTGATCACTTAATTCGTTCAGGTCTTTACGAATCGTCTGCGCAGATACGCCAAAAGCATCGGTCAGAGTATTGCTGGACAGGGTACCTCCCTCCTGCTGGAGCCAATCCAGAATTTTCTTCTGTCTTGCCGACAGTGTCATAACGTCCTCTCCGGTTGATAGCGCTGGCATACCTTTATGCGGCGCCAGTGTAATCAAAAATGCCTGATCGTCCCTACAGAATTTTGACAAGAGCTAACAGGGATTTGGCTCTCAGTTTTAAAGCCAGTGTAGAAGTTATTTATTTCGTTTGCATTAATAAAGGTTTCGAATGAAACCTATCAGCAGGGTGCCTGTCAAAGAAACTTTTCTGCGTCGTCATTGTGGTAGCAAATTGAGACAAGTCGGCGCTTCTGTTGCAGGTGCGAAAATTGACAAAGAGATTGTAATTCGCCAAAATTTCTAGTCCCGACTCCCAAGAAGGGGCTAATGCCAAGAGATCAGGAATTCCGGAAAAACCTGATGTTGACAGCATTTCTTCAAAGCGACATCGATCATAAACGCTACGTTAAACGAATTGGATTATCAGGCTGCCGAGTTGGGTCATTTTATCGTTAATGACCAATCAATACCTCGCACATTGATTGCTATAGACTATCGGTCTCGTGCTTGCTGATAGCGTCACTTGACCTGACTGACTGGCTCCTCTCATGAACGATGTGGCTTTCTGCCAAAAACCCGCCTCCCAGGCGGGTTTTTTCTTTGCGCCTCTCAGACAAAAAAATACCACTTCTGTTTGCGCCCACTACCAGTGCCAAAAAGTATTATCCTGATGAATTATTGGCTTTTTCTCGGTAATTTCGTGCCATTTGCACAGGAGTTGGGCATAATTTTGCCCCGGTGAGTTGCATCGCCTGAAAGCGGGCGTTGATCTGTTTCTTAAGGTTTATAAAAACCTATGCAACGCCATATACATCTCATGAGTTATATAGAGGCCTGGCCTCTCTACTGTCTGGCAGGCGCCTGCCTGCGCCATCATCTACGTGAGGGAATATGACTAGTCTTCTGCAACAATTAAGCAAAGTTACCACTGTTGTCGCTGATACCGGTGATCTGGCTGCGATCCAGCAGTTCAAGCCTGTCGATGCAACCACTAACCCATCGCTGGTTCTGAAAGCTATGGGCCAGCCGCTGGCGGAATCCCTGATCAGTGATGCGGTTTCCTGGGCCAAAGGTCAGGGCGGTGCTGATGACGTGGTCTTGGAAAACACTGCTGACAAGCTGGTCGTTTCACTGGGTATGGAAATCCTGAAGTACATTCCAGGTCGTGTTTCCACTGAAGTGGATGCGCGTCTGTCCTTCGATAAAGAAGCTACGCTGGCCAAAGCCCGTAAGCTGATCAAAATGTACGAAGATAACGGCGTCAGCCGTGACCGCGTTCTGATCAAGGTTGCCTCCACGTGGGAAGGTATCTGCGCCGCAGAAGTTCTGGAGAAAGAAGGCATTAAATGTAACCTGACGCTGCTGTTCAGCTTTGCTCAGGCACGTGCGTGTGCCGAAGCCGGCGTCTATCTGATCTCTCCCTTTGTTGGCCGCATTCTGGACTGGTTCAAAAAGCAGAATCCAGGTACTGACTACAGCCCTGAGGAAGAGCCTGGCGTTGTCTCCGTCAGCGATATCTACGATTACTACAAGTCCCATGGCTACGACACCGTTGTTATGGGTGCAAGCTTCCGTAACATGGGTGAAATTGTTGCGCTGGCTGGTTGCGACCGCCTGACTATCAGTCCGAACCTGCTGGAAGAGCTGCAGAATGCTGAAGGCGAGCTGAAAGTACGCCTCACCGCAAAAGCGGCTACTGAAGCCAAGCCTGAGCGTTTGAATGAATCTGCTTTCCGCTGGATGCTGAATGAAGATGCAATGGCCACTGAGAAACTGGCGGAAGGTATCCGTGCCTTCGCGGTTGACCAGACCAAGCTTGAGAAAATGCTGTCTGAGCGTATCGCCGCTTAAGGCATTCGCTTTAGATGAGAAAAACCCCGCCTAGGCGGGGTTTTTTTATGGTTCGCACGGGTGTGTGCGTTCAGTAAATATAGAGCCTCGTTGGTGACTTTGCCCAGGTAGGCCGGCTTTTCTTACACCATTCTTGGTGTTTTTGGCTTCAAAGCTTTTTGTACATGACAAAGGTGTCGACCCGGCCATGGGCTGGGTGGCGGTAGGCTTCGGGAATCGTGCCGATAATGTCAAAACCAAGGCGCTGCCATAATGCAACGGCAGTGGTGTTGGTGGAAACGACCGAATTGAACTGCATGGCATAAAAGCCGATCTCTTTGGCGATGAGCTGAGAATGCTCGCACATCAGCTGGGCAATGCCTTTACCACGCGCAGAGGGCGCTACCATATACCCGCAATTACAGACATGATCTCCCGGCCCCATGGCGTTAGCCTTGAGGTAGTAGCTGCCAAGAATCTGGCCATCCTCTTCTGCCACATAGGTTTTTTGTGGCAGTTCACACCAAAGATGAAAAGCTTGATCTTCGCTCAGGTCTGCAGGATAGGCGTAAGTTTCCTGTGCCTCGATCACTTGCCGGAATACCGGCCAGAATTGGTGGAAATCCTCGCGGCTGGCTTCACGAATTTGCATGCGGCTGTCTCATAAGGTGAGGAGAAAGGAATTATGCATTGTCTTTGATTAGTCGAAGGCGACGATAGGCTTCAAGCCCGGATGGCTGGCCTGCAACGGTTGCTGAGTAAAGACTCGCAATATAAAAATTGCGCTCAGCCCACATCACTTCCATATCCCAAAGACAGAATGAATAACCTGGGTCTTGTTGCCACTCCTGAGGCTCTGCGTCTCGAAAGCGCACTGATACGGCCGGGAACAGCTCGTTATCATTTCCCCAGTGACAGAGCACCACATAATCCATACCTCGCCCTGCGTGAAAGATGCAGAAGGCGGGCGTGGCTGACCAGTCGAGATTGCGCTGCTGCTTCAGGCTATTCAATGCTATGAGGGACTCTTCTGGAAGCACGTCACAGCCTTCGGCTGCGATGTGATAAAGCTTAATACCATCGGCATCCTGCCAGTCTGGCGCGGTGGTTATCAGGCGAGGTTTAAACATGGCGCTCCCTCAGATGAGTGAGATTGTTAAAGTGAGTTTATTGATCTGGCTCTGAGTGCCAGCACCAGTGCCATGGCTCATAGATAAAGCCCCATTCATTATCAGGGGGGAAAGAGAGCACAAAGCCAAAGTGACGGGCATTTGCCACTAGCCAGGCATAGGCAGCGGTATCAGCAAAGCTTTCGTCTGCCGCAGCGCATCCGGGGGTATTAATGTCGATGGCTCTGCCAGTGTGATGTTCGCTGCAGCCGGGAGGGGCAAGCACTGTCAGGATGGCTTCGGCAGACTGTCCATTAGCGAGCTTGCGTTCGATAAGCTCACACTGGTATTCCAGACCACGAAAGGCGGAGACCATATAAAGCTCAACTCCGTCAGCTTCGGCAGCGGCCTTCATGGCCTGCCATGCTTTGCTGGCGGGCGAAGTGAGATAGAACATCTTGCCTGAGCGATGGGTATCGGTATGCACCAACTCTGTGGCTTCTTCATAGTAAGGCAGAGGCCGCCCGCTGATGAGCTGGGGGTCAATACCCAGCTGCTGCAGCAGCTCTGCCGTTTTAAGCGATAGCGAAGGAGATGCGTTCATCGGTTGGGTTGTCATTCCGTGATCAGGGTCGGGTGCCACCATGCGGGCAGCAACTCTTGGGTGTCGGGTCTGGCATAACGTGGGTCGATCAACTCGACAATGCCTCGGTCCTCTGGCGTACGTATAACTCTTCCCGCCGCCTGAACCACTTTCTGCAAACCGGGATAGAGATAGGTATAACCATACCCCTGTGCAAAGCGATCCTCCAGACGCTGGCGAATCAACTCATGAAAAGCATCGAAAGGCGGTAAGCCGAGGCTGGCGATAAACACTCCAATCAGGGATTCTCCGGGTAAATCTATGCCTTCAGCAAAGGCGCCACCCAATACCGCCAGACCCACAAGCCCGCGTTCATTTCTGAAACGCTGAAGAAACTCCGCCCGCTGGGTATCTTTCATATTCCGGTCCTGCAGCATGACGGGTAACTGCGAAGTGTATTGCTCAAGTGCCTGGGCGACTTTCTCCAGATAGGCAAAGCTGCTGGTAAAGACCAGATAATTACCCGGTTGCTGCTGATATTGCCTCGCAATGCGTTGGGCGATGGGGCCTGCAGATTGGGCGCGGTCCTGATAGCGCGTACTGATGTGCCGTACCAACCTGACTTCCAGCTGCTGGCGAGAGAAGGGACTATCCACTTCCAGCCAGAGGCTATTCTCAATGCCGAGCAATTGCTGGTAATAATCCGCCGGTCGCAGGGTGGCTGAAAACAAAATGGCATGTTGGCAGCCCGCAAAGCGTGGGACGAGAAAGTCAGCCGGAATAATATTGCGAATACTCAGCTCGGTTTGCTGCTGCCGGGTATCCACCTCCAGCACGCTGTGCGACCCAAAGCGCTCTGCCAGACGCTGCCAGGCCAGCAGGTCGAACAAGAGCTGCTGCAGATTTTCCTCGGCGGCATGCTCGGTCAGGTAATCCGTGATCTGGGAAACCAGTCGGGCGATTGGCCCATTCAGGGCATCGGGCAAGGTATCCAGATAGCTGACAAACGCAGCCGCCGTGTCACGAGTACCGGAAGCAGAGAAGAGGGGTAAGTCCTGCAAGTCGCTCGGGCCATGCGTTGGCCAGTGTTTAAGCAGAGATGAAATGCCGCGCTTGATACTCGCCGGTGCGCCTCGCCTTGTCTGCCGAAGGCTCTGCTCACTCAAGGTGGTGCTGTACATTCCACGGGCACGATCAATGAGGTTATGGGCTTCATCGATGACCACGCTCACTTTCCATTGCTGCTCAAGCCGAAGGGCGAACAAGAGCGCACTTTGGTCAAAGTAGTGATTGGCATCAGCAATGATGACATCTGCCCAGTACGTCATTTCCTGAGCAAAAAAGTAGGGGCAGAGCTGATGCTGAGCAGCAATCTCGCCCAGTTGCGCCTGACTGAGAGCGCCCTGAGTCACTGCCTGCGCCCGGGCATTGGCCAGGCGGTCATAAAAATCATTGGCCAATGGGCACGACAACCCCGTACAGGCTTTATCAGGATGCAGGCAGGCCTGTTGTTTACCGCTCAGCTCCAGAATACGAAGTGGTGCCATGTTTTCCTGATCGGGGGCTTCCTGATCAGGAAGGAGGCGGGTCAGGCTCTCCATGCCTTGCTGACGTGCCGTCGTGCGCATGGTCAGAAAGAAAAGCCGGTCGATTTGCTGTGCTGGCATAGCCTTGAGAACGGGGAAGGTAATGCCAAGGGTTTTACCAATGCCCGTCGGGGCTTGAAGCAGCAGGTGTTTACCGGTCATGGCTGACTTGTAGGCCGCTTCTGCCAGCGGTCGCTGACCATGGCGAAAGTCAGCAAAGGGGAAGCTCAGTGTTGCCAGATAGTGATCACGCGTCTCTCGATGAGCGGCTTCCTGCTCAGCCCAGCGCCGGTACTGATCAATCAAGGATTGCACATAGGTGAAAAGTTCCGGCGCGCTGAAGCATTCCTCATGCTGGGTTTCCTGATCATTGCCGAGATTGAAATAGGTCAGCCGTAGCTGAATATTTGCGCGGCCAGATAAATGGCAGTACAAGGCGCCATAGACTTTGAGCTGCGCCCAATGCAGTTGGGTGCGTTCCGGACTAATGCGCTCTACTTGTCCCCGATGGGTTTTAATTTCCTCAATCAGTCCGGCCTGCGGATCAATACCATCCGCGCGTCCGCGCAGCTGGATACCGAAGAGCTCTGCCTCCAGCGCATATTCTGGCTCATAGCTTTCAGGGCGGCGGCGCTGCAAACGCAGGTGTCCTTCCATACCCTCAATAGCACTGGGCGATGGGGTGTAGCCCATATCGATACTGCCCGTGCGGGCGCTGAATCGGCAGAGGTTGCCGACGGAGACCGACAACCGGTCAGTGGCTTGAGTTGAAGTCATTTCAGTCATTCAACATCCAGCCAGCGAACATGGCAGACGCGCATGTTGATACCCTGGGTAAGCAGGAAATCCGCCCATTGCTTCTGGTTATCCTGCAGACGGTCACCGGGGCCTTTTACTTCGATCAGCTCATAGCCTCCACTGTCGGGCCAGTAGATCAGGTCAGGTAATCCGCTTCGGTGATGGCGAATATCGACGATCAGTCTTTCAAAAATGAGGCGTAAATCGGCCGCTGGAATGCGCTCCAGTGCCCGTTCAAGCAGTGCTTTATTAAGAAGCGGCCAGATCATCAGCGGGCAGGACTTTCCGTAATGCTCATCGAAGCGCTGAAGAATCAGCGATGCATAGGTCCCCGTGTCCAGCGTTGCCAGTGCTTCATCGAGCAAGGCTTGCCGGCGGGTAAAAAAGTCATCGCGATGCAGGTCCTGAGGGCCGGACTGAAAGGGGTTAAAGAAGGCCCCGGGAAGTGGCGTGTACAGTACCGGCCAGCACAGTAAGGCAAAGAGTCCGGTGAACAGGGCATTCTCGGCATAATCACAGTGGCCGCCCTGAGCCGAATAGTAGGTTGCCGCTGCCTGCTCGACGCGTCCTGCAAAATAAGGCAGCGTCAGCGTCTCCTCCTTAAGCATTGGGCGATGAAATACGGGGAATGCTGCCCCTGTTTTCCTGGCTAATCGTTTGAGTAAACGCTGGAGGTTTTCCCGTTCCACTGGGGTCGTGACTGTTTCATACGCCGTCATGGCCGCCTCATAGGCATCGTCCATTTTGTTCTGTTTTTCCAGAATTCTCACTCGGCGAACCTGCCCTTCCCGGTGCTGCGCCAAATCATAGGCAGCTAATGCCAGGTCCCACTGCCCTGAGCGTTCAGCCTGATAGCCGAGAGAATAGAACAACCGTGATTGGCGACTGGCAAGCCAGAGGTTTTCCGCCAGAGGTTGAGGAATCTCGTTCAGAAGCTCTGCAAGGTCGGTTGACCCTTCCTCAAGACGTTCGCGCAAACGTTGCAGCTGCAGATAAAAATCCACCTCATCACGAGTCGCAAAGGCCCGGGATGCCGGCGTGAAATCGACGACTTCATAACGTTGGTGGCCAAGTTCAGTGAGCACAAACTCACTGAGATTCTGGCGAAGATTACCGAAAAACATCAGCTGGACACGCTCGAAGAGTGCTGACACGCACAACTCGATGACCTCATCCTCTCGCAATGTCGGTGGGGCATTTTCAGCCTGTAGCCACCAGTTGGACCACGTCAGAGATTGCGGCTGGTGCTGACTGAGCTGTTCGATGAGCAAGGGCTTTTTACTGCTGGCAAGAGCCTTTAGTCCGAGACTGCGCAGCAGCGTCAGTAGTTCAGGCTTGGTGAGCAGCGCGCTGAGATCCTCAGCAGAGAATTGACTATGAGTTTGAACCAGCCCTAATGCTTCCAGCTGCCTCAACCAGGGAGCAACATCACCGATTTCTTGGTAACTCAGTGCGGACAAGCGAAAACGTTCGCCTTTACGCATGAGCATTCTGACCAAGAGCGCCTGAGCTTGATCGGGTAACTTAAGAAGTTGCTCAAGTTGCTGACGTTCTTCGGGCAGTAGCAGCTCGGCATAATGGCTCAGCACCCAGCGGATCAGGGCACGAGCGTTCTGCAGATAATAGAAAGGATTATCCAGTGAAGCAGCTTGTAGCTCAGATGCGTGCATAAACGGCGTGGCGATCTCGGTCAGGAATCAGCGCGAAGGAACGACAGTAATGCCCAGCTTGCCAAGGCACGCCCAGGCATCAATCACGCAATGGGCCAGCGGCGTCCAGGAGTAGCGCTGTTCATCAAGTGCACTTTGCAGCTGGTCATAAGCAATGCTGATACGCTCGCCTTCATCATCGCTGGCGGATTCAGGCTTATCGCTTAAGGTCAGGCTGTTCAGCGCGGTGATTTGCACGGCGCCGTTGTCTTCTTCACGGGTCAGTAGCCAGTGAGTGTCCTGAGGCAGTAAGGCGCTAAAGCCGCTTTCTTCCTGAACTTCCCGAAGTGCGGCCTGACTGCACTGGGCGCCGTCCAGTGTGGGGTGAACGCCGCCGCCAAAGAGTGACAGGTAGCCTGCGTATAAATGATTGCGGGCAGAGCGAAGCTGGAACTCAAAACTGGCGGTGAATGGATTTAACAGCAGGGTGGTGGCAGCCAGTAGCATTGGCCGCTGACCGGCTTCCCGCAGCGTCAAGGCGGTGGCGTAATCGGATTCGTAAAACTCCAGTGTTGCTGGCGGTGCTAATGGCGCATCCGGCAATCCGGCAAGAATGCAGACCGCTTCATTGTGATGAAGCTGGCTGAGATGATGCTCGTAACGCGCGTTAAGACCAGCCGGGCAGGGCAATTTGCCAATGCATTTCAGCGCAGGCTCTTCCTGCCACAGGCCGTGAATCTGAATGTGCTCAGGGTCTTGCTGATTAATTCTCTCAAGGTCGTGAAGATTCATGCTTTGCTTCTGCTCGCCAATGAGCCTTCATCTTGGCGACGCGAGAGGCAATTAGCAAACCTCAGCTGGCAAACTGCTGCACATCATTCAGCGACAGCCACTCGCTCAGCTTCTGCGCCTGCTGCATGAAGTACTCCAGGCTCTCACGTTGCTTGAGACTGAGCTCCAGCCCCAATTTAGTTCGACGCCAGAGGATATCTTCACTGTTCATCGCCCACTCATACTTCATCAGATAGTTTACTTCCGCGACATAAAGACCAGCGCCGAAATGCTCTCCCAGATCCTTAAGACTGTTGCAGTCCTGCAGTAACTCAAAGCTTAGGGTGCCATAGGTGGTCACATAGCGCTGACGCAGGCTGGCGGGCAGCCAGGGAAAGTGAAGTTCCAGCGTGGTGCTGAGCGCCTCAGGCGTTGAGAAGTTGC
This sequence comes from Pokkaliibacter sp. CJK22405, assembly GCF_046614695.1. Lineage (NCBI taxonomy): Bacteria > Pseudomonadati > Pseudomonadota > Gammaproteobacteria > Oceanospirillales > Balneatrichaceae > Pokkaliibacter > Pokkaliibacter sp. CJK22405. The sequence goes on along the minus strand of NZ_JBKKHQ010000002.1, from coordinate 9,661 downwards.
CACCGGGCAAGGCGGCATTGGCGGTCCAGGGAGCAGTCATCTGCTCATAGAAAGGAGCAAGTTTATTCACGCAGGCTTCAGATAACTTCCGGTAGGTGGTGATCTTGCCACCGAATACAGAGACCAGCGGCAGCTTCTGCTCCGGCGCGTTAAGATCCAGCGTGTAGTCACGGGTCACCGCAGAGGCGCTACCGGCGTCATTATCCAGTAAAGGCCGCACGCCGGCATACGACCACTTGATATCGCTGGTCATTGTTTGTTGGCGAAAATGCCCGTTAATCACCCCGAGTAAGTAATCGACCTCGCTGTCAGTGATATGAGCCCGGTGAGGGTCGCCCTGGAAATCGAGATCAGTGGTGCCTACCAGTGAGTAGTCCTGCTGATAGGGAATAACGAAGACGATGCGCTTATCTTCATTTTGAAGAATATAGGCATGCTTACCTTCGTGCAGTTTAGGCACAACGATATGACTGCCCTGCACCAGACGGATCTTCTTATCGGTATCGACATCAAGCCCGGTGGAGAAAAGCTCTGTCACCCAAGGACCAGCGGCATTGACGATACCCTTGGCACGGGCATGGCGACGCATGCCATCGGCATCTTCCAGGGTTATCTGCCAGCAATCATCCGTCCGGTGAGCACTGACGCAGCGATGATGAGTCAGTATTTCTGCGCCAAATTGGCGAGCCTGCATCGCATTCAGCACCACAAGACGCGCATCGTCGACCCAACAATCGGAATATTCAAACAGCTTTTGGAATTCGGGTTGCAGCTCAGGGCAGGTATCAGCACTCAGCATGGCGGTCGCAGGCAAGGAGCGCCGGGAGCTGAGATGGTCATAGAGAAAAAGACCCAAACGGATCAGCCAGGCGGGGCGCAGAAAGGGCCGGTGTGGGAGCCTGAAGCGCAGTGGCCAGATGATATGAGGCGCTTTTTTCAGCAGCACTTCACGTTCTCTGAGCGCCTCTTTCACCAGACGAAATTCGTAGTATTCGAGATAGCGAAGGCCGCCATGAATAAGTTTGCTGGAGGAGGAAGAGGTCGCGCTGGCAAGATCCCGTTGCTCGCAGAGCAGTACTTTCAGACCACGGCCCGCCGCGTCGTTAGCGATGCCGACGCCATTAATACCGCCTCCTACGACGAAAAGGTCAAACAGGGGGCTCGTTTCAGGACGCTGTAAACCATCCATGTAGTGCTCCGGCGCTCTCTGCGCATTTTGTGCTGCAAGGAATCGTATTCATGAATCTTGACTGACTATAAAAGTCGAGTGTTTCGTTCGCAATAAATTGGTTGGCTATTCGAGTGTTTTTGTTTTTCATTTTGGTTTCACTCGATGGCTCTGCCAGATGATAAGATTGTTTTTTTGGACTTGCGCAGTTATGACTTCGTAAATACACGCCAAGCGGTTCTGTAAGAGTTAGCTGCTGGCGCCAGAAATAACAACAAAACCCGGTAATTATTATGACTCATGCGCTTCTGGCCCTGGATCAGGGAACGACCAGCTCCCGTGCCATTATCTTCTCTGCCAAAGGTGAAATTCTGGCGACAGCTCAGCAGGAGTTTCCCCAGCACTATCCGCAGGATGGCTGGATTGAGCACGATCCTGCAGATTTATGGCAGACCACTCTTAACTGCGCCAGAGATGTGCTGAAGAAAGCGGAGCTGACGCCGGCGGATATTCTGGCTGCGGGTATCACTAACCAGCGTGAAACCACGCTGATCTGGGATCGGCAAACGGGTGAGCCGATTTATCCTGCGATCGTCTGGCAGGACAGGCGTACCGGCGACTGGTGTCGCGAATTGCGTGACCAGGGCAAAGAGGACGAGGTCACTGAACGCACAGGTCTGATCATTGACCCTTACTTTTCGGCGACCAAGATCCGCTGGATTCTTGATCATGTTGAAGGCGCTATGGAGCGCGCGAAGCGTGGTGAACTGGCTTTCGGCACGGTAGACAGCTTCCTGATCTGGCGTTTTACCAAGGGCAAGCGTCACGTTACCGACGCGACCAATGCGTCCCGTACCTTGCTCTTTAATATCCATGAACAGTGCTGGGATGAGTCGTTACTGACGCTGTTTGGTGTGCCTGAGTCGCTGCTGCCCGAGGTGTTGGATAATGCGGCTGACTTCGGCCAGATGGATGAAGAATGGCTTGGCGGCACTGTCGATATTTGCGGCGTCGCGGGGGACCAGCAAGCGGCGCTCTTTGGTCAGGCGTGCTTTGAAAAGGGCATGGCCAAAAGCACTTACGGCACAGGCTGCTTCATGATTGCCAATACCGGTGATGAGGTGCTTGCCTCCTCCAACCGCTTGCTCTCAACGGTGGGATATCGTCTAAAAGGCAAAACGACCTACGCGCTAGAGGGCAGTATCTTCGTTGCTGGCGCGGCTATTCAGTGGCTACGCGATGGTATTCGTCTCATTGAAAACGCGGGTGATACCGAGAAGCTGGCGCGCTCGACGGGGATTGATCATGGCGTGTATCTGGTGCCTGCCTTTACCGGCCTTGGTGCGCCGTACTGGGACCCAAAAGCCCGCGGCGCCATGTTTGGTCTGACGCGCGATACAGGAATTGCAGAAATTGTCACTGCAGGCCTTCAGTCGGTCTGCTTTCAATCTCGCGATTTATTAACTGCCATGGACGCCGATGGTGTCGCTATTAAAACCTTACGCGTTGACGGCGGAATGATCGCCAATGACTGGTTGCTTCAACATCTGGCCGACATCTTGCGCATCGAGGTTGAGCGCCCACACATTATTGAAACGACGGCTCTGGGCGCGGCCTGTTTGGCGGGGCTTCATAAAGGAATGTTTGCAAGTCTGGAGGAAGTCGCTACCTACTGGCAGCAAGATAAGTGTGTTGGCCCTGAACTGGATGAGTCTAAAGCAGACAAGCTATATCAGGGCTGGCTTGAGGCAGTGCATCGGATTATGTCCGAAGAATAACTAACAACATTCATTAAACGCTAAAGCTGAACTGCCTAAGCGCCCGGGTTCAGGGCGCCATTCCCTGTCGCAGCTGTGTATTCTCGGCGGACTGCATTTGTTCAGAGTGCTGCAAGCGGTCAAAGTATTGGACCAATTGAACACTGCCCTCGACGACGGTGGCTTTGGGATAGTATTCGCAGTAGGCGCGCATCATGGATAGGGACTGCTGGTGCTGCACAATTTCACTGATTGACCAGTTATCCAGTGCCAGTGCGGCGGCACTCAGGTAGCCATCAAGCCAGGTTTGGTAAAGCTGTTTGGCGCGGGTGCGCGATCCGCTGTGCTCAAGGTGACCCAGAAAGCGCTCGCAGGTGAAGGCGCCAACGCCGAAGACACTGGCGTATTCATCGGGCGATACTGCATAGCGTTTGGACGCTTTCGTGAGCGCAGGCATTGCATCCATCAGCCAGCCGTCCTTCTTACAGAAACTCGCTAACTGATTCAGCAAACCTTCATGTTGCTTATCGCTCATTGCGTAACTAATGCCGCGCACAAATGCATTGCCGGAAAGGTATCCCTGAGCCCAGCTCTGAGAAGACAGCTTTTCACCTGAGCTTCCGAACGCTTCCGAGCAGTCCACATTGCCTTGCCCATAAAGCGCGTAGCTTAAATGATCTGGCGTTCCTGAAAGCGGGTTTTGAGTTTCAGCCTGAACACTTGCCGTGCTGCCAAGAAGTAGGGCGGTAGGTAAGAACCATAATATTGCTTTCATCTCGTACTCCTTGAACGCCGCCACCTACTGGGGGAAGAGCGATGGCAAGTTCAGTAACTCCCTGAGTTAACCGCCAAATGAAAAAGAGTCCTGTTTTTCTATCCTGTCTGGCGGTGATGAAGCACATGGCATCAGTCATGCGCGGATAGGCTGTGGTAAGAGTCATTACCCGGAGCAATCACTCTGTGAAGCCATAATTACTTCATGGTCGACAACTTGGAGAAATTCAAGAAACTGACGCGAGAAGGGCGGGATGATGTGTAGCAATGTGCTTCTATTTAATGTTTTCTCAACCTTGAAGCCGAAAAACCTGAGCCCTAAATGAGGTCGAGCAGACGTGACACAACGCCGTAATGAGCATTACGGCGTGAGCAGATAGCAGGGCTGATCGGTGTCTATTGAGCCAAAGCCAGAGAATGACCTCTGCGCTGGCGGCGGGGTGGTTTGCTCTGGAATCTTGCGGTGTCGGCGTAAAGGCTGACGGCTCGGCAATGCTGGCAAACCACTAGCTCATCTTTTCGATGTAGGCCTGCAGAGAGGTAGATTCCGTTGTGGCACTGGGGGCAATTGACGACATGTTCTGCCATGGGCTGTCCCTCTTCATTCACGGTTCTGTGGAAACGAGGTCAGAGAGCCTCATCTCTTTTTATTCTTGTTATAACCTTAGAAGTTATGCGGGAAAGGTACAAATCATAATTATTCAGCTGGCTGATGTTTTATAGGAATAAAATTGATAATGGGCAGGGTGCTTACGGAAGCTCTCGTAATACCCTGAAGCCAGTGGTGCTTTTCCGGGTTGAGTCCAGTAAAGCCTCGCGTGCAGAGGTGCGAATGCCAGCGGCTGAAGAGCGCCAGTCTCCGCCTAGCGTCCAGTATCTGGAACATGAAGTGGCAGCCTGATCAGATTCTGCGCACTGCGCGACCCATTCCGCCACGTTACCGTTGGTGTCATAGAGCCCGAAACCGTTATCGCTAAAAGCGCCGACAGGGGCGGTGCGAAGATTGCCCCATTCGCTCTCGCATACTGCACAATTGGCTTTATTGGCAGCCACTCGATCTCCCCACCAATAAGCGGTGGAGGTGTTTGCCCGAGCAGCAAACTCCCATTCGTTTTCATTGGGTAGACGGTAACGAAAGCCGGTTTGTACGCTTAGCCATTTTGCATAGGCATTGGCATCTTGCCAGGAGACGTTAATAACCGGGCGGCGGCCGCGTCCCCAGCCATCATCTTGCGGCAAAGACCGCTGGGTAACGCGAGCAAACAGGTCGTACTCATCAAAGGTGACTTCAAAGCGCGAAAGAGCAAAAGCCTGATCAAAGCTCTCATAATGCGAAGGCGCTTCGTCGCCACCTCCCTGACGATCAACATTCCCCAGGTTTTTACCACCCGCAGGAATCACCACCATTAACGGGCCGCGCTCACCAATGGCCAGGCGGTCGGTAAAGCTGTCGCCACGTTTAAGCTGTGGCATGTTGGGCAAGGGCGGGGGAACCACTGAGGTTTTGGGTGTCTGCAACTCCGGGTTTTTCATCTTCAGGTAGAACGCTGTGATGTTGTCATCCAGTCGGTTAGGGCCGGACTTTTCCTGAGAACGCTGCAGAAATTCTTCATATAGCTGTCGTGCACGATATTGATCGTTGGGATCGCTGGAGCTTGTAAGCCGGGTAATCTCATCAGTTAGCTGATCCATCGTCTCCTGATGGCTGCTTTCACTTGCGATGAAGTAGGTGGCGGCCATCCCAAGCATGAACACAATCACCAGCTGTAACAGATGTTTGGGTGAAAGCCAGTGTTTCACTCTCTGCAGAAATGTCGGTACAGAACGCTGCTTCGGCTCAGTTGTGCTGGTCAAGTGAAGATCAGATTTAGTGCTGGAATGATTGGCAGGCTGCTCGGGAGCTTGGCGATGAGCCTCAGTCACTGTTTTTTCAGGAGCGCTTTCGACGTGTTGATCGTTCTCTTCATTATTGGCCAGCTCATCCAGTAACTGATCATCAGTTGCCTGATCTTCCTGAGAGTATGGCGTTTTGCCTTTATCGGCAGAGGCAGGTTTCTCCACTTCACGTGGGGTGAAAATCTCATCAATCAATGGCAGTAAATTGCCCGTTGGCCGGTCTTCCGGAGAGAGTGCCAGTAAGTGGTTCAGGGCATGCCACTGGTTTTCTTGAATCTCATCGGTTTGAGGAAGAGCAAAACGCTCGGTGGAGTTAAACAGTGGTGAGCCTGTCAGCAACTCATAGCAAATGCAGCCAAGGGCATAAGTGTCAGCGGCTGCACTTGGGCGGGGTGGTTCTTCCAGCATCTCCGGGGCCAGGTAAGGCTCAAAACTCCAGTGGTTTTCATGAGCTTTGAGTGCCTGGTAAAGATGAAATTCAAAGTGAGTATTCAGCAGTTTGAGCTGGTAATCCCGGGTGATAAGCAACGAGAAGGGGCTTAATGTCAGGTGATTAATGTTACGTCGATGCAGCTGTTGAAGAGTGCTGGCGGCATTACGCATGAGTGCATGGGAGAGCACATCCTGAAAATGATGGCGACTAGCCATTACGTGCAGGCTTGTGCCTTCCAGATCTTCCATAACTGCAAAGTGCCAGCCTGCCGGGTCTAGCCACAATGAACGCACGCGAGCAAGCTGGGTAATGTTCCAGTTTTCCTGACGAGCAATCAGCTCTTCGATAGGGGAGCGCTGCAAACCCTGATGGATCCTGGGATCCAGAATAATCAGGCTGGCTTTACGAGGAGGGTGACGGGTAGCGTGTTGCTGGATTTCGTTGGCGTGCCAGATTTGCGCGCCACCGCTTTGGTAAATTTGACGCGTCAGCAAGAAGTGGTGCCCACCCGAGGTCAGCGCCATGTTTTCATGCAGGTCGTTAAGCGATAGCGGTTGCCGGGCCATAGGCAGCACTCCACAGCTAGCTTGATTGGAGTATACGCCCGGGAATTGTAAAGACGATATTCGTCTAAAGGTGGAGAGTCGAAAGGCTGCTTTAACACAACCTTTCGACTGTGAAGAAAATCAGGCGCGGGGTTTAGGTGCCTGTTTCGATATCATCGAACGTCTTAACCAGCTCATCAATGGCTTTGATCTGGGCAAGGAAAGGTTCGAGCTTATCCAGAGGTAAGGCCGATGGGCCATCACATTTGGCTTTATTGGGATCAGGATGGGTTTCAAGGAACAGGCTGGACAGACCCTGAGACATGCCCGCACGTGCCAGCTGAGTCACCCACTGGCGGCGGCCATCGGCTGAGTCCATACGTGCACCCGGCATTTGCAGAGAATGGGTGACGTCGAACATGACCGGGTAGTCCATGGCTTTCATGATGCTGAAGCCCAGCATGTCCACTACAAGGTTGTTGTAGCCAAACATTGAGCCACGTTCACATAGCATCAGATTGTCATTACCTGCATCGGCAAATTTCTTCAGGATGTGCGCCATTTCGTGAGGAGCCAGGAATTGCGCTTTCTTGATATTGATGACATTACCGGTTTCGGCCATTGCCGCGACCAGATCAGTCTGACGAGACAAAAACGCTGGCAGCTGAAGAACGTCAGCGACTTCTGCGACAGGGGCCGCCTGAAAAGGCTCGTGAACGTCGGTGATGACAGGGCAGCCAAAGGTGTCTTTTACTTTCTGCAGGATTTTCAGGCCTTCTTCGAGACCCGGGCCACGGAAGGAGCCAATGGAAGAACGGTTCGCCTTGTCAAAGGAGCCTTTGAAAACATAAGGAATATTCAGGCGCTCGGTCACTTTGACGAAGTGTTCGGCGGCAGTCAGTGCCAGAGACTCGGACTCCAGCACATTGACACCACCAAAGAGGACGAAGGGCTTGTCGTTGGCAACTTCGATACTGCCAATCTTGACGATTTTGGACATGCTGCTGCTTCCTGCTCGGACGAGTAATGAGCGGCTATTCTAGACCATTCCGAGCAGGAACGCAGTGCTTCAATCAGCTCTTGCGCAGGGCAGGAAAGACCTCGGCAAAACGGTCAATCCATTCCCGTGCAGCGTCTTCCAAAGGTAAGGGTTGTCCCCGGCATTCCTGAGCCGACTGATAAGCCCTGATGTGACAGGCCTGCTCAAGCATTCGTGCTTGCTGGGCCTGGTCGGGATCAAAGAAGCAGAGGTGAACTTCAAATTCTCCATTTCTGAGAGGGTGGCAAAGTACAACCGCGGCCAGAGGCTGCTCGTTACACTCAAGGCTATCAACATGGAGTCGAACCAGCTCCCCAACCAGAACGGGCTCAGGGTACCGAATTTTGACGCGAAGCAAGGAATCAGGTGTTGAAGCACCTTTATGTTGGGGCAGAAGGCAGGCCTCAACATGTTCTAAACGGGTGTCGACCCTCACCGGGTGGACGATACATTCTGGAAGTACCGTCATCGGTTCTCTCCATTAATATCGTTGTGCGCTAATCGCGGTGTCAGGCTCAGTCCGAAAGAACTTTGTCCTGAATACCCTGACGAAGTTATCCGTTTAATTCGTCAGGTTTCTGTACAAATAATAAGCAATAATGGGGCCAGAATCTCAAGCCGTTGCATCCGGGCATTTGAGCTGTTAGAGTACGCGCACTTCGTCACTTACAGAACGCACTGGCGTGTAAAACGTACAGGTGGTTTGTAAAATGGCGGCGTTATGGTGGTCCTGCCGGTCCCCCCGCAACAATAAGCCGTGAACCCGGTCAGGCCCGGAAGGGAGCAGCCGCAGCGGTGGACTTGGGTGCCGGGGTGAGGCTGGTAGGGCTGCCTCCAGTTTTCCCCTCCTTTGTATATCCTGCACGCAATCCTGACCTCTCTCCAGTAAGAGGGCATGAATGAGTTATCAGGTACTGGCGCGTAAATGGCGTCCAAAAAACTTTCATGAAATGGTTGGCCAGGAGCATGTGCTTAAAGCACTGATTAATGCTCTGGATCACAATCGCCTTCATCATGCTTATCTGTTTACTGGCACACGTGGTGTCGGTAAAACCACCATTGCCCGAATTCTCGCGCGCTGCCTCAATTGTGAGCAGGGCGTTACTTCTACTCCTTGTGGTGTGTGCTCTGCCTGTCAGGAAATCAATGATGGCCGTTTTGTTGACCTTATCGAAGTGGATGCTGCTTCGCGCACCAAGGTTGAAGACACACGTGAGTTGCTTGAGAACGTGCAATATGCGCCTTCTCGCGGCCGCTATAAGGTCTACCTCATTGACGAGGTTCACATGCTCTCCGGGCACAGCTTCAATGCGCTGCTGAAAACACTGGAAGAGCCTCCTCCCCATGTAAAATTTCTGCTAGCGACAACGGATCCGCAAAAGCTGCCGATTACCGTTTTGTCACGCTGCCTGCAGTTTTCATTGAAGAACATGAGCCCTGAACGCATCGTCAATCATTTGCGTTTTGTTCTGGGCGAAGAAAAAGTCAGCTTTGAAGATGCTGCTCTCTGGCAACTGGGCCGTTCAGCCGATGGCAGCATGCGTGATGCGATGAGCCTCACTGACCAGGCAATAGCTCACGGACAGGGGCAAGTTACTGCCGCTGATGTTGCCGCTATGCTGGGCACGCTGGATCAGTGTTGGGCTTTTAGTCTTGTCGAGGCGTTGGCTCAGCAGCAAGCTGCTCAGGTCTTGGCGCAGGTCGCTTCCTTATCTGAGCTCGCACCTGACTATCAAGGCGTCCTTTCTGACATTCTGGGCTTGTTGCATCGTGTGGCCATGGCGCAGGTGCTGCCGGATGTGATCGATAATAGTCAGGGGGATCGTGACCGCGTACTTGAACTTGCTCAACAGTTACGCGCTGAGGATGTTCAGCTTTATTACCAAACGGCTTTGCTTGGACGTCGTGATTTACCTCTAAATCCTGATCCGCGTCAGGGGCTGGAAATGACGCTAATGCGCATGCTGGCATTTCGTCCCAAAGGCGTACCCGTTGCTCCCGGTGGAATAAACTCTGGCAATTCTGTCGAAAGCGCCCAGACTGATCGTC